>PAGD01000011.1 GCA_002704345.1 Rhodobiaceae bacterium
ATAAATTATCTTTTATACATAATAAAATTTGCTAATAAGGATAAAATATGCGGAAATGTTTTTTTTATTTGATTCTTTATACCTAGGGGAGGTTTTTTAATGAATTATACTAAGTATATAACAATATCTTTATTGGGCTTTATGTTAGTTTTTACAGCCAATGATAATGTGGCTGCTGATGAAGCAGTTACCTCAATGGGAANTACTTCAAGCCTCGGNCTTGAAGAAATCATTGTTACAGCTCGTAAAAGAGAGGAAAGTCTTTTGGATATTCCTGAGACTGTTGTTGCTATTTCAGGCAAAACCATCTCAAGACAAAATATTAAAAATTTAGATAAAATAGGTATGTCAGTACCAAATCTAAATCTTAATACAAGAGCTGATGGTTGGCCCAATGTTACAATGAGAGGGATGGGTGCATTNAGCCTTACTCAAGGTGTTGGTTTTTATCTNGATGATGTTCAACTTTTCGGTGATGCATCTTCTAGNTTNGGTGATCTNGANAGAATAGAGGTTCTTAAAGGTCCTCAAGGTGTTTTATACGGTGGAAGNAATATCGGTGGTGCCGTTAAATTTATAAGTACANGACCTTCCCCAGATGAAACAACTGGTCANTTNAAAATAATGGCTGGAGAACAGAATTCAACTGATATCGAAGGTTCAATCAATATGCCTGTTGGCGATGGTTGGGCAGTACGTGTTTTTGCTTTTACTAGAGAAGATGATGGCTTCATGTATAACCCCAGTAATGGTGACGATACTGTAGCTGGTTATGAGGAAAGTGGTGGNAGGCTTGCAATTGCTGGGCCTTTATCTGATAATTTATCACTTTATGCATCCGTAAGAGCTAATCAATTTGATGGNCCAAATAATAATTGGGCTATGGAAAGAGGAACTCCTCCAAATTTTGAATATCCATACATTAACAACATTGAGACACCTTCAAATAATGATAAAGAAACATTTGGTGCTCATTTAGAGCTTGTATGGGAGCTAGATGGATTTGATGTAACAAGTATATCATCTTATACAGATACTGAGGCCGATAGATTAACAGATGTCGATCTTGAACCTGAATTATGGCTCAATGCTTTTCAAAATGAATCTTTTGAAGCTACTATTCAAGAAATACGCTTCGCTTCAAATACTGCCAACAATCTTCAATGGCAAGCTGGCTTATATTCCTCTAAAATGGAATGGGTTGAAAGATCTACTACCCGGTTTGGACCGCAAATTTTTGGTATAGATTTAACAGTTCCTGCTAAACATGATAATACAGAAACTACTCATTTAGCTGCATTTGGTAATCTTACTTATACTACTGGTCCATGGGAAATTGGATTTGGTTTAAGGGTAGATTCTTGGGAAAGAGAAAAACTTGTTCCAGCTGAAGTAACTGAGAGTGGTTTAGACCATGCAAACAAAGTTGATGGAACAGAAGTTCTTCCAAGACTTTCAATATCTCGTACTATGGACGACGATACAATGATATATCTTACTATTTCTAAAGGTTATGAGCCTGGTGGATTAAGACACGAGCCAGTAATCTTTGATTCTGCAGGTAATCCATCTTTATCTACATATACGAAAGAAGAAGCTGTTCAGACTGAAATTGGTATAAAGGGATCATTTATGGACGGTAGAGGTAATTTCTCAGCTGCTGCCTTTATGATTGATTATGAAGATAGACTTTTTACAACTATCATCCAATCAGCNACTGGTCCTTTTGAATCAATTGGTAATTCTGGTAACTCAGAGAATGTTGGTTTTGAATTAGAACTTGCCTTCCAAGCAACTGAAAATCTTTCATTAGCTGCTGCATTCGGTACTTTAAGTGCTGAATGGGATTCTGGCACTATTATTAACGGTGTTGATATGAGCGGAAGAACGCCTTCAGGGTCAATTGACAATGGAGCTTCTATAGCTATCAATTATGAAAAACCTCTTGATAATGGCATGGAATTCATNGCTGATGTTCAGTATAACAGACGNGGATCAAGTGTAAGTATGCCTGCACACAGTTATATTGATGTTCCTAGCTATTACACCTTAAACNTTGCAACAGGTATAAGATCTGGTAATTGGGAATTCTTAATTCATGCAGAAAATCTTACAGATGAGCAGTATTATACTGACTTAGAAAATTGGGTAAANCTTGGTTCNGGCGGTGCTTTAGATCCAGTTAATCCTATGTCTGATCCATTCTATATTATCGGNACACATGGACACCCAAGAATGATTTCTGCAAGTCTGTCTTATAGATTTTAATCCTTGAAAATAATAAATTAAAGGCTCTCTTAGTGAGGGCCTTTTTTATTTGGCGTTAAATTCTCTTTTTATNTCTGTAGACATTTTCCTTGATCCATCATGACTCCATCCAGGGGGAGCAAAGAGATAGAAAAATTTATGCTTTAGAGAAATATCACCTCTCATCATATCTTTTAANATATTCCAATATTCATGAAAGGCTATTTTTANAGGATTAAANGTTTCTAAGTCCTTAACNAAACCATAATCAGGAAATTCATCCTTATCTTCTGCAGCAAAAGTATTAAATAACTTGTCCCAAATAATAAGAGTTCCNGCATAATTTTTATCTAAATATTTAGGGTTTTTACCATGATGAACTCTGTGNTGGGAGGGGGTGTTAAAAATAGCTTCAAACCAATTGGGAAGTTTTTTGATTGTTTCGGTATGGATAAAAAATTGATAGACTGCATTTAACGCACCACAAAAAATTACCAAAACAGGATCAAAGCCAATNAGGATCAGAGGAATTTTGAGATACATTGTTCCTGTAAAATGTTTTGTCCAGCCTTGNCTTAATGCAATAGCCAAAGATATCCTATTGCTTGAGTGATGAGTAACGTGCATTGCCCAACCCCATCTAACTCTATGAACTATTCTATGATGAGTGTAATATCTTAAATCATCTAGAATAAAACAAATAACTATCGTGCTTATAGTTAAAGGAATTGTAAANAATTGGTATTGTTCAAACCAAAAAAGAACATTTAAAGTTATAAAGGCTGCTAAACCATTAACAACTACACTCATAAGNCCCATAAAAATTGATACAGAATTATCTTTTGTGTCTATTGATCCATTGGCATTAAAAAATTTAACAACAATTATCTCAACTAGGATTGCTAAAAAGAAAAAAGGAATAGCTATCAATGTAACATCTGCATTTATTATTTTATCTAAATTCAATTTTTATCCTTTTTATTTTTGGTGGGCCCGTGGGGATTCGAACCCCAGACCCGCTGATTAAGAGTCAGCTGCTCTACCAACTGAGCTACAGGCCCTTTAAAAAACATGTTGCTAGAATATACGGATATTATTACTACAGTAAATAAACTTTAATNATAAGAGAGAAAAAATGANTCCTGAACTTTANAAACTTTTTTTACAGATGGCTATTATTGGNGNNATAACAGGTATTCTAGGATTTTTATCAGAAAAATATCAAGAAACAAAATATGGTCGTATCTTAATGTCTTTAACCATAATGTTNATGTTAATTATGCTTTATAAAGTTTATCAAACTTTTATGATATGGATCTAAATCTNAGGGTTTTTTAATATTTAGATATTTATAATTTTTTCTCTAAGAAATCTAGACAACCTATCAATTGCTGCAACCATAATAAGTATTATAATTATTATGAAAAAAGCTTGATCCCAATACTGTGCNTTCATTCTTTCTGATAATTGNAGGCCTATNCCTCCAGCNCCAACTATTCCAAGTATAACAGCNGATCGAGAGTTAGATTCAAAAAAATAGAGACTCTGTGAAATAAAAATTGGCATTACCTGGGGTATNAGTCCAAACCGNAGAGTTGANAATTTATTTGCTCCTGATGAGGTAAGNCCCTCAATCTGTTTATTATCACNATTATCGGCTGCTTCTGAATAAAGCTTAGANAATGTTCCTGTATCAGCTACAAAAATTGCCAGTACACCAGAAANAGGTCCTAGACCAAAGGCTCTTACAAATATTAAAGCCCATATAAGAATATCTACTCCGCGGATAAAATCTAAAAATCTTCTTATAATAAATCTTGGNAAACTTATTCTTACAACCTGCCTTGATGCCATTAAACCTAGAGGAATTGAAATAATAGATGCTGCCAAAGTTCCTAAAAATGCCATAGCTAAGGTCTGTAAAATTCCTATAAGAATAGAATTAAAGTTCCATGAAAGAAAATTATTCCAATTTACCATCGAGTAAAGAATAGGTTTCATCTTAGAAAATCCATTTAAAAGATCCTCGATAGAGAAATTAAAATAATTTATTGAAAAGATAATATATAAGAAAATAAGCAATGAGGTAATAATAGAAAGAGGTGACCGTTTCCATAAAGGATAAAATATTCTTGGGTGAAGGTTTATAATTTCTTTATCGGACATTATCGACCTCGATCACATTTTTTCTAAGGTACTCTGATAGCAAATCAATAGATATAACNGTTAAAATTATCAATAATATGATTGCACTAACCTCCTCATAGTAATTAAAATTAATTACCAAATATAACTCTTGNCCAATTCCTCCTGCCCCTACAAATCCTAGAATAGTAGAAGCCCTTATATTAATTTCAAATCTAAGTAATGTATAAGAAATGAGATTAGGGAGAACCTGCGGTAATAATCCAAATTTCATTTCTGAAGGCCAATTACCTCCAGACGCCTTTAATGCTTCTCTTGGCTTAATATCTGAATTTTCATGAACTTCNGAGAATAATTTACCTAAAGACCCTGTTGTNTGAAGAGTCATTGCAATAATTCCAGCGATGGGACCAATTCCCAAAGCCCAAACAAATAATATGGCAAAAATTATTTCTGGAACACCTCTAAAGAACTCTAAAGTTCTTCTTGTCATAAAATATATAAACGAATTAGGAGCAGTATTTTTTGCAGATAAAAAACTTAATAAAAGAGCTATTGAAGACCCAATAANTGTTGCAAGAAGTGCCATATTAAATGTTTCAAAAAGCAGTTTTAAATATTTTGGTAAATTAAAATACCAATAAGCAATTGAACCCTCCTTATTTGAATCAAGAAATAATGAGGACGAGTCTAATGAGGGAAGAATTTGACTAATATAGTCTCCAAGACGAGGTAAACCATTTAACAACCTTGAGCTATTAATATCTATTATGCTAGAGGAGAGTAATACAGCTATTAGCAATGAGATTATTATAAAAATATTCCAAAGACGCCTCTTAAAAATTAAATCTTTTAATTTTTGATTATGATTTTCTATAAATATTTCACTCATTATCGATATCATAAAGTTCTTTTGATATTTCAGTTGTCAGATCATCCGGCGCCCCATCAAAAACAACCCTTCCATCTGATAAGCCTATCAATCTATCACAATATTTTTTTGCAACATCAAGTGAATGCAGATTACAAATTATTGTTATTCCATCCTCTCTATTAATTTTAAGCATATCATCCATGACTCTTTGAGCATTTTTGGGATCTAAGGATGATATTGGTTCATCTGCTAGAAGAATTTTTGGTTTTTGCATTAATGCTCTAGCTATAGCAACTCTTTGTTGCTGTCCTCCAGACAAAGTACCAGCTTTTTGAAGAGCTTTTTCCGACAGATCAAATCTATCTAAATTTTTTAAAGCATTAATTTTTTCTTTTTTCGAAAAAACTCCTATTAAGTTCAAGAAATTATAATTTCTTCCTAGACTACCAATTAAAACATTTGTCAAAACATCTATCCTTTCAACAAGGTTGAATTGCTGAAATATCATTGCGCACTCTGATCGCCATTTCCTTAGGGCTTTACCTTTTAGTGATGTAATATTTATATCATTAAACTCTACGGAACCCTCACTTGGCTCGACCAATCTATTTATCATTCTCAGGAGGGTTGATTTACCTGCACCTGAACGGCCAATAATTCCAATAATCTCACCCTCATTAATTTCAAGACTAATACCGTTAACAGCATTAATATTTTTAAATCTTTTCTTTAAATTTGTTATTTTGAGTGACTTCATAACGTCTCATCTAATATTTGTGGATTTACAGACTCATTATAATGATTAAACTAATCTTAAATTAGCTATATTCAAGCTTGGATCAAAAAAAAATGAAAATTCTCTCCATTAAGATATCTATTGCTTTAATAATATTATTTTCACCAATTACGGTCTATGCANGCATTGATCAAAATATAAATGATTTTTTAGCGCCTATTTCTAAATTAATATCTAGTATTGTTTTTTATTCTCTACCTNTAGGTACTGCAAATGTTGAATTAATTGTTATTTGGCTTATTGCNGGTGGAATTTTTTCTACCATCTATTTTAAGTTTATAAATTTTACTGGNTTTNGNCATGCTATTGANCTTGTATCTGGAAAGTTTTCCAATAAAGACACAGAAGGTGAGGTTTCNCATTTTAGAGCCTTAGCCACCGCTTTATCGGGGACAGTGGGCTTAGGAAATATAGGTGGAGTTGCAGTTGCGATATCTCTTGGCGGACCTGGAGCAACATTTTGGATGATTTTATCTGGTCTTATTGGAATGTCTCTAAAGTTCTGTGAATGTACTCTTGGAGTGAAGTATAGAAAAATTAACCCAGATGGAAGTGTTTCAGGTGGCCCTATGTATTATCTCTCAANGGGATTAAAGGAAAAAGGGTTTGATAGTCTAGGGATTATTCTTGCTTATATTTTTGCTATATTCTGTATTTTTGCTTCTCTTGGGGGTGGTAATATGTTCCAAGTAAATCAATCTTTAGATTTGTTAATTTATGTAACTGGAGGGAGCGGAAGTTTTCTTGATTTACATTCATGGGTTTATGGATCTGTAATAGCTTTTTTAGTTGGCTTGGTAATCATCGGTGGAATTAAAAGAATTGGATCTGTTACAGCTAAATTAGTTCCATCTATGGCAATTATCTATTTGATTTGTTCTTTNATTATTATTTTTTCAAATTTTAATCAAATACCATCGGCTTTTTCATCGATTATTTTAGGAGCCTTTTCACCTGAGGGAGTTACTGGTGGTTTTATGGGTGTTCTAATTTTAGGATTTCGTAGGGCTGTTTTTTCTAATGAAGCAGGAATTGGTTCTGCTCCGATAGCTCATTCTGCTGTTAAAACAAGTAACCCAACAACAGAAGGTTTAGTTTCCTTATTGGAACCATTTATAGATACAGTAGTTATCTGTACATTAACTGCTTTAGTAATAATAACCACTGGTGTTTATACTTCTGGTCANGGAATTGAGGGGGCTAGGCTTACATCTCAAGCNTTTGGCTCTATAATGCCAAGNTTTCCTTACTTGTTAGCGCTTGTAGCTACTCTTTTTGCATTCTCAACCATGATTTCTTGGTCTTACTATGGAGTAAAAGCCGTTACATTTATTTTCGGAGAGTCAAAAAAAATTGAAGTTGTTTATAAAGTTATATTTTGTTTATTTGCGATAATTGGCTCCTCGCTTGATTTATTAAAAGTTATCGAGCTATCCGATGCTGCTCTTTTTCTTATGGCCATACCAAATCTTATAGGGGTTTATATGCTAGCTAGTGTTGTTAAAAAAGAATCCTCTAATTATTTTTTAAAATTAAATGAACATAAAGCTTCCAAATAATTTTAGTTTAGTAAAAGGGTTTATGGACCCTGAAGAAGGAGACTGTCTTTATAGAACAGCTATTATTGCATCTAAAAAAGCTCCTATTGCTGAAATTGGTTCTTATTGTGGGAAATCAAGTATTTATATTGGCATTGCTTGCAAAGAAAATAATTCTATTCTTTTTGCCATTGATCACCATATGGGCTCAGAAGAGAATCAAGTTGGCTGGGAGTACCATGATAGTGATTTATTCGATAACGAAACTGGAAAGATTAACTCATTTCCATCTTTTAGGACAAATATAAGAGATGCTAACTTAGAGGATTTTGTTATCCCTATTGTTTCTAATTCTTCATCTGTTGCAAGATTTTGGACGATAGAGCTATCGATGGTTTTTATTGATGGTGGCCATAGTATGGAGGCTGCAAGAGCAGATTTTGATAATTGGAGTAATAAAGTTATTGATGGTGGATTTTTGGCTATACATGATGTTTTTCCAAACCCAAAAGATGGAGGAAGGCCTCCTTATGAAATATATAAGTTAGCTATATCGTCAAAAAAATTTAAAGAAGTTGAAACGGTTAAGTCCNTAAGAATACTACAAAGAGTCTCTTAACTCATTTATTAAAAATAATTCAGACCCTTTGCTTANCTTATAAATTGCATCATAAGCTAATATTACAGATGCTGAGGTCCAGGGTGGTTTTTCTGCTGGCCAAAAAACATTTTTCTCATATTGTTTTCCCATCCAGTAAGAACCATCAGAATCTCTGCATTTGTGGGACCAGGAGAGTATTTCTTTTGCNCTTTCCTGATGACCCATCTTTAGTAAAGTTATCGCTAATTCAGCAGTTTCTGCAACTGTAACCCATGGTTGATCAGAAACGCACTTACATCCTATACCCTCAACTACAAACTTATCCCATTTTTCTTTTAATTTGTCCTCAGCCTCGTCACCACAAACTACTCCTGATAAAATCGGATAATACCAATCCATTGAGAAACGATCTTTAGACTCCCATGTTCTATCAAAAAGTTCTGGTTTATTTTTAATAGCATTTCTTAATTTAATTAGAGAGTCTTTCCAATTTTTCTTTCTTATTCCTAAGGTACTAGCGCAATTAATTGCGCATTCTAAACTTTTATATATTGAACAACATCCCGTTACTAGTGCATCATCATCAGGTGCTGAAACATCTTTTGCAGCCCATCTTATTTCTCCATTTGCAGACTGATGTTTGAGAACAAACTCTATTGCATTTTCAATGGTTGGCCACATTTCCCTTAATGAATTTAAGGACTGATTTATAAGGTAATCATGCCAACATGCTGTAGCTATGTATGCAGAAAAGTTTGTATCTCTAATTTTTTTTTCATTACCTTCATCGCCTTTAAATTTTCCATCTATTTTATCAATATCTACATCACTTCCAAGTTGTCCATACCAAGATCCATCATCAAGTTGTGTTTCTCTGAGGTATTTAAAGCCTATTCTCTTCTCTTCTTCGTATTGAAGAATATTTAGAGCCATTACTGACTCAAGATGATTCCATGGATCAAAAATACCATTTTCAAACCAAGTAATAGAGCCGTCCAATCTTTGAAGACTAACAATTCTTTTAATTGATCCCTTGAAGAAATCTAATTCATTTTTTTCTTTTTGCATTTTAATCACTAGTATTTTTTTTGAAGTATAAAACTACAGACTTTCCAATTAATGGGTCGAAAATTTTCTCTAAGAATACTGTTAAAATTGGTCTTTTCATAATATCCCACTCAAGAAATTTCTGATAAGAATTTACAAAAATATTTTTATCGTTTTTAACACCAACAAAACATTTTAACCACCAATATGGAGAGTGAAGTCCATGCTTATAATAGTTAAAAAGGTAAGAAAAACCATTGCTTTCAAATGCTTTTTTTAAAATTCGAAATTTAAAAATATGCACATGACCACCTGGTTCATTATGATAGTCATCTGAGAGTAACCAACATATTTTTTCTGGTAACCATCTTGGAACTGATATACCAATTTTTGCATCTTTTTTTGAAACTCGAAAAATTTCTTTTATAATATTTTCATAGTCAGGTATGTGCTCTAAAACCTCTGAACAAATAATTCTATCAAATGTTTCATCAGGAAAGGGGAGTTTATGAGCATCACCCGCCATTAAATTAAACTGCCTTTCAGCATCATCTGATATATCAGGATATTTTTCAAAGCCTTCATAAGTTACCTGAAGATCTTCAAAAGATAGATCTAAACCAATTACATGACACTTTTTAAAATAGTAAAGTTTATGAATATGGCGTCCTTTCCCACATCCTAAATCAAGAATAACTTGTCCATCTTGTATATTAATTTTATCAAGATCTATTGTTAGCATTTTCAATCGCCTCTCTATAAACTTCAACAAGTTCTTTAGCTGCTCTTTTCCATGTAAATTTTTCTAACACTCTCTTCCTTCCCCTATTTCCAAGATCTAACATTTTTTCAGGAGATTTGAGTAGTAATTTTATTGCGTCTTTTAGAGCTTTAGGGTTTGAGTGAGGTACAACAATTGCTGCATCACCTACAACCTCAGGAAGAGAACCTCCATTTGTTGAAATCAATGGTATTCCACATGACATGGCTTCACCTGCAGGAAAGCCAAAACCTTCATAAACAGATGGTGAAACTGCGATGGTTGACTCAGCATATAGTTCTGCAATTTGTCGACCCGTTAGATCAGAAATAAATTTTACTTTTTCTTTTATGCCTTCTTTTTTTAATTCTTGATCAGTCGGCCCTTCCCTTAATCTCCCGATAACTAATAATTCTAAATCTGGAAATTCCTTTAAGAGGTCTGCATATGCTCTAATAAGAAATATCAATCCTTTTAAAGGAACATCAGCGCTTGCTGTTGTTATTAGTTGGTTATTTTTTCTATTGATTGAAGGAATTGGATGAAATGTCTCATGATCAATTCCATGCAAAACTTTTCGAGTTTTCTTTGATTCAATTTTAAAATCCTTAATGAGATCTTTTCTTGTATTTTCTGAAACAACAATTATGGGGTCTAGCTTTCTAGCTACCTTTATTTGCATTTTTAAAAAACTGTACCATCTCCATTTAAGTATTTTTAGTGTTAAGGTATCAGCGTGTTCTATATCTATTCTTTTGTCCATTGTAATAGGGTGATGAATAGTTCCAACAACTGGAAGACCTAAATCTCTTAACTTTAAAAGTCCGTAAGCTAAAGTTTGGTTGTCATGAACAACATCATAATTTTTATAATTTTTTTTCCCCCAAACGGCCATTCTTTCTCCAAATGTATAGGGTTCTGAAAACCCTCCTGATAGATGGCTTAACCATTCGTATAAATTTATAGGTTCTTTAAATAAACTAAGTCTAAAGGCATCCAAAATGCTTTCGTATGAATATAAATCAAGAGAAGGTAGCTTTGTTAGTCCAACACCTTCGTCAAGAATTGGATACGGCTGTCCTGATAGCACTTCGACGGTATGACCCAATTCAATCATCGCCTTAGTAACCAGTCTCATATAAATTCCTTGACCGCCGGTATAGGGATGACTTCTGTAACTTGGCATTAAAATTCTGAGTGGTTTATTGTTTATTTTATTCATTGAGCCTTGTATCATAATTTAGTAAATTTTTATAAATTTTTAATATTCGTAATTATTTTTTATTTTATAAATAATTATAATTGAATAAATTCAAAGAACATTTATAAACATTCAATAAACATTTTAATCATTCACCATCAATTGATTTAAATAAGGAAGGTAATAGAGAAAATGACAAAAATAAATTTTATTGAATTTAATGGAGAAGAGCACTCTGTAGAAGTGGATAATGGTAATACTGTAATGGAAGCTGCAATCAAGAATAATGTTCCTGGTATTGATGCGGATTGCGGTGGCGCAACTGCTTGTGCAACTTGCCATGTTTATGTTGATCCTGCTTGGGCTGAAAAAACCGGTGAAGCAGAAGAAATGGAAAAGGATATGTTNGACTTTGCCTTTGACGTTGAGGATAATAGCAGATTATCATGCTGTATTAAGGTTTCTGATGAGCTTGATGGATTAACAGTTAGATTACCTGAAAAACAATTCTAAGTTTAAGAATATATTCTGATAAAATAGTATGGAAAAACAATTCTTTGAAACAGACGTAGTCATTATTGGCGCTGGTCCAGTGGGGCTTTTTGCTGTTTTTGAATTAGGTCTTTTAGATATGAAATGCCATGTGATAGATATCTTAGACAAACCAGGCGGGCAGTGCGCTGAGCTATATCCTGAAAAACCAATATATGATATTCCAGGAATGCCTTCNGTTTTAGGTCAGGANCTGGTTGACTCTCTTATGAAGCAAATAGAGCCATTTAGTCCAACTTTTCATCTATCAAGCATGGTTCAAGAAATAAATAAAATTGATGACATTTTTTGGGAGTTAAAGACTGATAGTGATGAAGTTTTTAAAACTAAGACTATTATAATTGCCGGTGGAGGAGGGAGTTTTCTTCCAAAAAAACCTCCGATAAAAGAAATTGAAAATTTTGAAAATAATTCCGTTTTTTATTCAATAAAAAATAAAGAAAAGTTTAGAGATAAAGATNTTGTGATTGTAGGGGGAGGNGATTCTGCTCTTGATTGGGTANTAAACTTAGAGCCTATTGCCAAAAGAATTACCCTCATTCACAGAAGNGATCAATTTAGGGCAGCTCCGGATTCTGTTAAAAAGATTTTTTCTTTAATAGAGAGTGATAAAATTGATTTTATCATAGGTCAAGTTTCATCATTAAATGGAAAAGATGGAATTTTAGAGTCTTTAAAATGCAAAACACAAGATACAGAGGTTGAGGTAAGTTGTGATGCTCTTCTTCCCTTTTTTGGGCTTACAATGAAATTGGGACCTATAGCTAACTGGGGTCTGAATTTAAATGAAAATCTTATAACCGTAGATACAGAAAAATTTGAAACAAATGAAAAAGGGATTTTTGCAATAGGNGATATAAATACATACCCTGGAAAATTAAAGCTAATTTTATGTGGTTTTCATGAGGCCGCCCTTATGTCCCAGCAAGCATATAAATATGTTTATCCTGGAGAAAAGTTAACCTTTCAATACACGACATCTAGTAGTGATTTAAAAAAGAAGCTCGGTGTTTCTTAGACTACCAACAATAGAATCTATTGCAAAATCTATTATTATCTAAACCATTTCTTCGTATAGCATCTGTAGTTTTATTTTGAGCTCTAATAGATTTTAAAGTTANCCTACATCCACCATATGCTTCTGTTCCTTCAATAAATCCTAAATTAATACACTCTTCGTGATCAACTTTATCTCTAAGCGCTGCTCTTTCTTCTAATTCTAGCTGCGAAGCACATGAAGAGAGGAAAAGTAACATTGTTAAAATAAAAAATTTTTTCATATTATCCTCATTTATTCCTACTTAATTCTTTCATCCCATTATCTAAACCTTCTAATGTCAATGGGAACATTCTGTTTGAAATAATTTGATTAACAATTTGTGTCGAAGGAGTAAACTCCCAATGCTTTAGTTCAACTGGGTTTATCCAGATCACATTTTGATAAATATCAACAATTCTTTGTAGCCATTCAGCGCCTGCTTCATCATTCCAATGTTCTACACTACCACCAGAATAAGTAATTTCATAAGGACTCATTGACGCATCACCAACAAAAATTATTTTATAATCTGATGAATATTTATGAAGTATATCCCAGGTATTAATTTTTTCTGTGTGCCTTCTTTTGTTATCTTTCCAAACAGATTCATAAAGACAATTATGGAAGTAAAAATTTTCCATATTTTTAAATTCTGTTTTAGCTGCAGAAAATAATTCTTCACATAATTTTACATGTGGATCCATTGATCCACCAACATCAAAAAATAATAAAACTTTTACTTTATTTCTTCTTTCTGCAACTAANGAAATATCTAAGTAACCCTTATCAGCAGTATTTTTTATAGTTCCGGGAAGATCTAANGTATCCGCAGCACCTTCTCTAGCAAATTTTCTTAATCTTCTTAATGCTACTTTGATATTTCTTGTACCAATTTCAACATCTTTATCTAAGTTTTTAAACTCTCTTTTATCCCAAACCTTTACAGCTTTAAAATTTTTATTTTCTTTTTGACCAATCCTTATACCCTCAGGATTATAGCCGTCGGACCCATAAGGAGAGGTTCCGCCAGTACCAATCCATTTAGAACCTCCTTCATGCCTTTTCTCTTGTTCTTCTAATCGCTTTTTTAATTCTTCCATCAACTTATCCCATCCGCCCATGGACTCTATTTTAGCTTTTTCCTCTTCTGTAAGAAATTTTTCATTTAGAGATTTTAGCCATTCTTCTGGGATTTCTGCAATTTCGTCAGCTTCAAGGCTTTCTAGACCTTTAAATACGTGACCAAAGACCTGATCAAATTTATCAAGGTTTTTTTCATCTTTTACAAGAGTTGACCTCGATAAATAATAGAAATCTTCAATTTTTCTATCAGGTATACCTTTGTCCATAGCCTCTAAAAGAGTTAAATATTCCCTCAATGAAACTGGTAAATTAGCCGACTTTAATTCATGAAAAAAATTTACAAACATATTTTAGTTAACCATTTTCTCTTCTAGCAAGGAAGGCTAGCCTTTCAAATAAATGAACATCCTGTTCATTTTTAAGAAGTGCCCCATGTAGAGGAGGTATTAAATTATTAGCATTTTTTTCTCTTAACATTTCAGGCTTAATATCTTCATTCATTAAAAGTTTTAGCCAGTCAAGTAATTCAGATGTCGATGGTTTTTTCTTTATTCCAGGAACGTCCCTTAATTCATAAAAAACTTTTAAGGATTCTGAAACTAACTTAGATTTGATTTTTGGATAGTGAACATCTACAATTTTTTCCATCGTTGAGGTATCTGGAAATGAAATATAATGAAAGAAGCACCTTCTTAAGAACGCATCAGGAAGTTCTTTTTCATTATTTGATGTTATAATTACAACTGGTCTTTTTGCAGCCTTAATTGTTTCATTTGTCTCGTATACAAAGAACTCCATCCTATCTAACTCTTGAAGCAAATCATTTGGAAACTCTATATCAGCTTTATCAATCTCATCTATAAGGAGAATAGGTCTTTCATTACTTTCAAATGACTCCCATAGTTTTCCTTGTTTGATATAGTTCTTAACATCTTTGACCTTTTCCTCACCAAGCTGGGAATCTCTTAATCGAGTGATTGCATCATATTCATATAAACCCTGTTGAGCTTTTGTTGTTGATTTAATGTGCCAGGTTATCAAGGGCATATTAAGAGCTTTGGAAATTTCTTCAGCTAAAACAGTCTTACCTGTTCCTGGTTCTCCCTTTATTAATAAAGGTCTCTCAAGAGTAATCGCTGCATTAACCGCTATACGAAGATCTTCCGTAGCAATATAATTTTCTGTACCTTCAAACCGCATTTTTTCACCTCAAATATTTTTTTAGATTAATTAAAAAAGTAATCTAATCGTCTAAATATTTAATATCAATAAAGATTATTATGAATCTTACTTGAGGTTTTAATTTTTATGTTTTAAAACCCATCCTCAGATAAAGAGGATTTTATGGCTACTCGTTTACCAAAAGATTATTCGCCGTCAGAAAAAGAGCCTTTTATGAATGCTAAACAAAAGGAATTTTTCAGAAGAAAGCTTCTTGCTTGGCGTAGTGATATAATTCAAGAAACGAAAGAGACACTTAATAATCTGCAAAAAGAAGTTGTTAACTTCTCTGATTTAGCTGACAGAGCATCTTCTGAAACAGATCGTTCATTAGAGCTCCGTGCTCGTGACCGTCAAAGAAAACTTATCTCTAAAATTGATGAAGCCCTTTCCCGTATTGATGATGGTTCTTATGGATATTGTGAAGAAACCGGTGAAAGTATTGGTTTGAAAAGGTTAATTGCAAGACCTATTGCAACTCTCTCTATTGATTCTCAGGAACGACATGAAAGAAAAGAAAAGGTTTATAGAGAAGATTAACTATCACTTAGACGATTCGATATTTTTATTAGAAAGCTATAATTTTTAGATCAAAATAAGAACATTATTAATTTTATTCATTAAAATCAACAGTTTAAATCTTATTGCAAAATAAGAACAAAAGTAGTACAAAGTTCTTATATAAACCTTCTAAAAATTGGAGTAACAAAAATGAAAGAATCACTTAAAGCTGTATCAAAACAGGATGTTGGAAATATGGATAAATCAAAGTCATTAGAAGCAGCCCTTGGGCAAATAGAAAAGCAATTTGGCAAAGGATCTATAATGAAATTGGGTGGCGATAAGGCAATCGCTGAAATAGAAGGTGTCTCATCTGGTTCATTGGGTCTTGATATTGCATTAGGTATAGGTGGTTTTCCAAAAGGAAGAGTTATTGAAATCTACGGCCCGGAAAGTTCAGGTAAGACAACCCTTGCCCTTCACGCAATCGCAGAAGCTCAAAAAGCCGGAGGTGTTTGTGGATTTATAGACGCTGAACACGCCCTCGATCCAATATATGCGCGTAATCTCGGTGTAAAAATCGAAGACTTATTAATTTCGCAACCAGATCATGGTGAGCAAGCTCTTGAGATTGCTGATACGTTAATCAGATCTGCCGCAGTTGATGTTATTGTTATTGATTCGGTTGCTGCATTGACTCCAAAAGCCGAGCTGGATGGGGAAATGGGCGATAGTTTGCCTGGATTACAAGCTAGACTAATGAGTCAGGCTTTAAGAAAATTAACAGGCTCAATCTCAAAAACAAATTGTATGATAATTTTTATTAATCAAATTAGAATGAAAATAGGTGTTATGTTTGGTAGTCCTGAAACCACGACAGGCGGAAATGCATTAAAATTCTATTCAACCGTACGGCTTGATATTCGTCGTATTGGAGCCCTTAAAGATCGTGAAGATATTGTTGGCAATCAAACAAGAGTTAAAGTTGTTAAGAATAAAGTAGCTCCGCCGTTTAAAACGGTTGAATTTGATATACTTTATGGAAAGGGAATTTCTAAAAAAGGTGAGATTATTGATATTGGTGTTGAGGCTGGTATTATTGAAAAATCTGGTACTTGGTATTCATATGAAGGTGAACGTATGGGGCAAGGACGTGAGAATGTTAAAACATTTTTAGAAGAAAATCCTGACATATCAGCTTCAATAGAAATTGCTGTTAGAGAAAGTGCTGGATTAAAAATAGATCAAGCATTGATTAAAAGTAAGTCAATTTCAAAACCTAAGAAAGAGCAATCAGATTCCTCAGAAGGGGATATTGCTTTATCGCAGTAAATTATTGCAAGAAATAACAAATCGTCTAATTATTGTGCTAAGTAATAACCTTATTATTATCTTGGCACAATATGACGCAATTAAATGAAATAAGATCAAGTTTTTTAGATTTTTTTGAAAAAAATGATCATAGGGTTGTTCCATCAAGCCCTTTAATTCCACATAATGACCCAACTCTTATGTTTGTTAATGCAGGAATGGTGCCTTTTAAAAACTATTTTATAGGTAANGAGANCCCTGAAAATAAAAGAGCCGTAAGCTCGCAAAGATGTGTAAGAGCTGGAGGTAAGCACAATGATTTAGATAATGTTGGTCATACAGCAAGACACCTAACTTTCTTTGAGATGCTCGGTAATTTTTCATTTGGAGATTATTTTAAAGAAGAGGCAATAAGTTTAGCTTGGGATCTTCTTATCAAAGAATATAGTATTCCCAAAGAAAAATTATTAATAACTATTTATAAAGAAGATGAAGAAGCTGGAGAGATATGGAAAAAAATATCTGGTTTCTCTGATAATAAAATTATAAAAATTTCTACAGATGATAATTTTTGGTCGATGGGAGAGGAGGGACCATGCGGACCATGCTCTGAAATATTTTTTGATCATGGCGATAGTGTTCAGGGAGGCCCTCCTGGATCAAAGGATGAGGATGGCGACAGGTTTGTTGAAATTTGGAATCTTGTTTTCATGCAGTTTCTAAAAAAATCTAATTCTGAAAAAGTTGATTTGCCAAAACCTTCGATTGATACNGGAATGGGTTTAGAGAGAATATCAACAGTTTTACAAGGAAAGATTAATAGCTTTGATACAGATCTTTTTCTATCTTTAGTAGATGGAATTGAAGATCAAATATGTATTAAGGCGAATGACAATAATATTGCTAACTTTAGAGTTATTGCAGATCACTTAAGGTCAATTTCTTTTCTTATAGCAGACGGTGTTCTTCCGTCAAATGATGGAAGAGGTTATGTTTTAAGAAGAATTATGCGAAGAGCAATGAGACATAATCACCTTCTTGGAATAAAGGATCCTATCCTGTTTAAGCTATCAGACTTAGTTATAAACTTAATGCATAAGTCCTATCCCGAATTAGTTCGAGCTAAAGAATTAATCAGGTTAACGCTATTTAATGAAGAAGAAAAATTTCTTTCAACATTATCTAAAGGAATTAAAATACTNAACGATGAGTCTAAATCATTAAAACCTGGAGATATCTTTGATGGATCCTCTGCATTTAAACTTTATGANACCTATGGATTTCCATTAGACTTAACTGAAGATTTGCTTCGAGATAAAGAGCTTAAACTTGATAAAAAATCTTTTAATATAGCAATGCAAAAACAGAGAGATGACGCTAGGAAGTCTTGGCTTGGATCTGGTCAAAAAAAGACGGAAGAGATTTGGTTCGATGTTTCTGATATTTCAAAACCTACAGAATTCCTTGGATATGNCGAAAATGAGTCGATGGGTGAGGTGNGCGCAATAATTATAGATGGTAAGATTTCAAAAAAAATTAGTGAAGGTGATGAGGGNGCTATTGTTTTAAATCAAACTCCTTTTTATGCAGAAAGNGGTGGTCAACTTGGCGATGAGGGTCTAATTTTTTCTAACAATGTAAATTTTATCGTAACCGATACTAAGAAAAAAATTAATGGGGTTTATGCGCATTTTGGAAAATTAATAAAAGGAAATATTTTTAACGGAGATGTATTGAATTTAAAAATTGATACCGATAATCGTAAAAAAATTATGGCTAATCATTCTGCTACACATCTCCTTCATGAGGCTCTGAGAAGAGTTTTAGGACCTCATGTTACTCAAAAGGGCTCTCAAGTATCATCTCAAAAACTAAGATTTGATTTTAGTCACCCAAAAGCCCTTACAAAAGAAGAGCTTCAGAATGTTGAATTGAAAATTAATCAGCTTATTTTGGAAGACTCTTCTGTGATGACTGAGGTATTACCTTATGAAGAAGCTATTAAAAAAGGAGCTCTAGCTCTTTTTGGTGAAAAATATGATGATGAGGTTAGAGTCTTATCAATGGGTAATGACTCATTTTCTGTAGAACTATGTGGAGGAACTCATGTTAAGTCATTAAATGATATTGGTTTATTTAAGCTTATATCTCAAAGTTCTGTTGCCTCAGGTATTAGAAGAATTGAAGCTAAGACTGGTGATGAAGCATCCTCTAGTATTTCAATTATAGAAAAAATGTCTTTTGATTCTCAGAATAAAGAAAAAAAATCTAATAAAAATAAGGCAGAAAAAATTTCAAAATCTATTTTAAATGGAAAAATTTTAGATATTAATGATATAAAATTNTANCACGATATTCTTGAGGACATTGATGGCAAAAACCTTAGATCATTAATAGATGAGTGTAAGAAAGATNTAGGTTCTGGTATTATTTGTTTGATTAGCAGGGATAATAAAAAAGCGACAATTGCTATAGGTGTCACTAATGATCTTTTAGATATTTTTGACTCGGTTCAATTGGTTAGAATTGCTTCCGAGAAAATGTCTGGAAAGGGAGGTGGAGGAAGACCTGATATGGCTTTATCTGGAGGGTCTGAGCCAAATAAAGCAGAAGAGGCAATTGAGGTATTAATTAAAAAAATTAAAGAAAAAAATTAGTTATTTNCCATTTTTTCTTGAAGGTTACTATCTACTTTATCAAGGAACTTTTCGGTTGTTAGCCAACTTTGTTGCGGTCCAACTAATAAAGCTAAATCTTTTGTCATAGAACCCTTTTCGACTGTACTTATGCAAACATTCTCTAATGTTAAAGCAAATTCTTTTAGTTTTTGATTGTTGTCGAGCTTAGCTCTGTGAAGTAAACCTCTTGTCCACGCAAAAATAGATGCAATGGAGTTTGTTGAAGTTTCCTTACCTTCTTGGTGGAGTCTATAATGACGAGTAACTGTTCCGTGCGCGGCCTCAGCTTCTACTGTATTACCATCAGGCGTCATTAAGACACTTGTCATTAAGCCAAGAGATCCAAAGCCTTGTGCAACTGTATCTGACTGAACATCTCCGTCATAATTCTTTGTTGCCCAAACAAAGGCTCCAGACCATTTTAATGCACATGCCACCATGTCATCAATTAATCTATGTTCATAAATAATATTATTTTCTTTAAATATATCTTGATACTCTTCCTCATAAACTTCTTGGAAAAGATCTTTAAAACGACCATCATAAGCTTTTAGGATAGTGTTTTTTGTTGATAAATAAACTGGCCAGTTTCTATTTAGGCCGTAATTCATACAAGCTCTTGCAAAATTCTTTATTGACTCATCTAAATTATACATTCCAAGAGCAACACCACCACCTGGAAAGTCATAAACATCTTCTTCNATAATATTTTTTCCATCCTCAGATTCCCATTTCATTGANAGNTTTCCTTTTCCAGGAACCACAAAGTCTGTTGCTCTATACTGATCTCCAAAAGCATGCCTTCCAACAACTATAGGCTGTGTCCAACCTGGAACTAATCTAGGTATATTCTGACAAAGAATNGGTTCTCTAAAAACAGTACCATCAAGAATATTTCTTATTGTACCATTTGGAGATTTCCACATTTTTTTTAATTTAAATTCTTCAACCCTTTCTTCATCAGGAGTAATAGTTGCACATTTAATGCCTACACCACATTTTTTTATCGCTTCTGCTGAATCAATTGTTATTTGATCATTCGTNTCATCACGGCTCTCAATTCCAAGATCATAATATTGTATATCAATATCAAGATAAGGAAGAATTAGCTTTTCTTTAATTAGTTTCCATATTATTCGTGTCATCTCATCGCCGTCGAGATCAACAACTGGATTTTCTACTTTTATTTTCGACATTTATATTCCCAAACTATAAATTTTAAATTAATGCTACTCAATAACATATAGGTTTATTTTTTCAACATTATAAAAATCATATTTGATTAAAATTAAAATATTAATAAAACTAGAGAAATATAACATAGTGAAAGTTTAAATGCTTAAAAATAATATATCAATTATTCTTGTAGAGCCTCAGTTAGGTGAAAATATAGGAACTACAGCCAGAGCAATGCTTAATTTTGGTTTTGAGAATCTTATATTAATAAATCCAAGAGATGATTGGCCTAATGANTATGCGATAAAGGCAGCTGCAGGGGCTGATATAGTTATAAATAAAACTCTTGTTTATAAAAGCCTGGAAGATTCATTAGAGGATTTTAGCTATGCTTTTTCAACAACTATAAGGCCTAGGGATATGGTCAAGCCCGTTTTTGGACTTGAAGAAATGTCAAAAAAAGTTAGTCAAAAGTTAGAAAATAAAAATAAAATTGCTCTAGTTTTTGGAAGAGAAAAATCAGGTCTTACTAATCACCAAGTATCCTTAACAGATGCTATTATTGAGATTCCTACAAACAAGTCATTTTCTTCTCTTAATTTAGCTCAAGCTGTTATCTTAATTGTTTCTGAGCTTAATCGATTAGATGTAGACTATTCTAAGAAGGAGTTACCTATTCCAGATAGTTTTCCTGTAAAAAAAGGCGACTTNATTAGTTTCTTCAATCACNTAGAGAGAGCATTGGATGAATCAGGTTTTCTAAAACCCCTTGAAAAAAAACCAACTATGATGATGAATATAAGAAATATGTTTAATAGAGCTGACTTAACTGATCAAGAAGTTAAGACTCTAAGAGGAGTTATAACAGCGCTTTTAAGATGGCCTAATGACCATAGAGATGAAAATTTAACCAAAAGAATAAAAAAAATTGCGGATGGAAATGATAAAAATAAACATCATAAAGACGATTGACTTAATGCTACATTATCTTTACTAAATCGCCAATACTAATAGTTAAAGTATTTTGTTTTAACAATTTGAGGTTTTAATGACTAAAAGAATTCAGGCTAAGTACAAAATAGATAGACGTATGGGTGAAAATATATGGGGCCGACCAAAAAGCCCTATTAACCTAAGGTCTTATGGACCCGGACAGCATGGTCAGGGAAGAAAAGGAAAGCTGTCTGATTTTGGTCTTCAAATGAGAGCAAAACAAAAACTTAAAGGTTATTACGGTAATATTACTGAAAAACAATTCAAAAAGATTTTTAAAGAAGCTGAAAGGATCAAGGGTGATACATCCGAGAATTTGATAGGACTTCTAGAGAGAAGATTAGATGCTATTGTCTATAGGGCTAAATTCGTTCCTACTGTCTTCTCTGCTAGACAGTTTATTAATCACGGACATGTTAAGGTTAATGGTAGAAGGGTCAATATTCCTTCTTATAGAATTAAAACTACTGATGTAATTGAAATTAAAGACAAGTCTAGAGGCTTAGAGATTGTTCTAAGGGGAACTGAGAGCTCTGAAAGAGATATACCTGAGTATATTGAAGTCGATAGTAAGAAAATGACTGCAAAAATAACAAAAATCCCAAGTTTAGGTGAAGTCCCTTATCCAGTAACTATGGAGCCTAATCTTGTAGTTGAGTTTTATTCTAGAAATTAAATTATTTTGAAATTAAACCTTCATTTAAAAAAATTTTCTGTAATTCGCCGGATTCAAACATTTCTTTGATAATATCACATCCACCCATCAACTCACCTTTTAAATAAAGTTGTGGGATTGTAGGCCAATTTGAAAACTCTTTTATTCCTTCTCTCATATTTTCATCTTCAAGAACATTTGTACTGGAAAAAGAAACTTCAAGATAGGTTAAAATTTGTACTACTGTGCTTGAAAAACCACATTGAGGGAAAAGAGGGGTTCCCTTCATAAATAAGTGAACATTGTTTGAAGATATTTCTTCAGTAATTTTCTCTTTAATATTTTTTTCCATCTAATTTAATCCTTAGGTGTTTCTGTTTTAATTGATAGAGCATGAAGAGTATATCCCATCTTTTCACCTAAAGCATCATATACTAACTTATGTTGCTGTATTTTATTAAGCCCTTCAAATTTTTTTGAAATAATAGTAGCTGCATAATGATCACCATCACCCGCTAAGTCTTCGATTGTAATTTGAGAACCTGGAAGCCCCGATGATAAGATTTTTAATAGCTCGTCTTTTGTCATACTCATAATTTTATTCCTCAAGATATTCATTAAACCAATTCTCATGAAGATTTTTTAAGTTTTCAATCTCTACTTCTTCATTGTTATTGATTATTAATTTCTTGCCAAAAGCCTTACCAACTTTTTGGAAGAAAATTTCTTTATCATTCAATATTTTTGTAATTTCTGACATCTGTTTATCTGGGATGGATATAATATACCTTCCTTGATCTTCTCCAAAGAGGAACTTATCATTTATATTTTCTTTATCTAGGCTTATTTTAACACCAATATTTCCTGAAATTGACATTTCAGCAAGTGCAACTAAAAAGCCTCCATCCGATACATCATGAACTGTATCAATTTTATTTATATTTATTAAATCACGAACAGTATCACCTATTTCTTTTTCACTTTTAAGATCTACCTTTGGAGGAAGGCCTGAGGTGATGCTTAGTATTTCTTTTGCATAAATGGATTGACCCAGGTATCCATTAGTCTCCCCTAATAGGAGTATATTATCACCCTCTCTTTTTATATGCGGGGTAGAGAAGTGATTTAAATCTTCAATTAGGCCTACACCTCCAATTGCAGGAGTCGGATTTATTCCTTTTCCATTTGTTTCATTGTATAAAGAGACATTACCCGAGACAACTGGGTAATTTAAAGTTTCGCAAGCCTCTATCATTCCGGTAACTACTCCGGCAAATTGACCCATTATTTCTTCTTTTTCAGGATTTCCAAAATTCATACAATCTGTAATTGCAATTGGTGTTGCGCCGACTGAGGTTATATTTCTCCATGACTCTGCTATTACTTGACGACCTCCCTCTATGGGATCGGCAGAACAATAACGAGGTGTAGAATCTGTACTAATTGCTAAACCCTTATTAGTCCCATGAACTCTAACAATAGCTGAATCACCCCCGGGCCTAAAAACTGTATCATTCATCACCATATGATCATACTGCTCCCAAACCCATTTTCGACTACATAAATTTGGTGAGTTGAGAAGGCGCTCTAATATTTTAAGAGGTAAATCATTTTTTTCTTTTATAAGGCTTTGATCAAACTCTTCCTCTTTTATAATTTTATATGGTCGGTTATATGATGGAGCTCCGCTTTCAAGGATATCTAATCTTATTTCAGCTTTTAATTGATCGTGATGGTTAATGACCAAATGATTTGTATCAGTTAAAATTCCTATTATTGCAAAATCTAATCCCCATTTATCAAAAACAGCTTTTGCTTCCTGCTCTTTATCTGGTTCAATAATCATGAGCATCCTTTCTTGGCTTTCAGAAAGCATTATTTCGTATGCGCTCATTTCTGTCTCTCTACATGGAACTAAATCAAGATTTAAATCTATTCCAACATTTCCTTTACTTGCCATTTCTACTGCTGATGATGTTAAACCTGCAGCGCCCATATCTTGTATTGCTATAATAACATCTTTTTTCATTAGCTCTAAGCATGCCTCAAGAAGTAGCTTCTCTGCGAATGGATCTCCAACTTGTACGGTTGGTCTTTTTTCATCTGAGTCATCATCAAATTCAGCTGATGCCATTGTTGCCCCATGTATTCCATCTCTTCCTGTTTTAGAGCCAACATAAACAACAGAGTTTCCGATGCCGGTAGCTTTGGAGTAAAAAATTTTATCAATTCTAGCTACACCTACACACATTGCGTTAACTAAAATATTATCATTATAACAAGAATTAAATTCAACTTCTCCTCCAACAGTAGGAACACCCATGCAATTACCATAACCTCCTATACCAGAGACAACTCCATTTAGAAGATGCTTTGTTTTTGGGTGAGAAACATCACCAAACCTAATAGAGTTTAATAATGCAACTGGTCTAGCGCCCATAGTAAAGACATCTCTCATTATTCCTCCAACACCGGTTGCTGCACCTTGGTAGGGTTCTATGAATGATGGATGATTATGACTTTCCATTTTAAAAACAGCTGCATCACCATCTCCAAGATCAATAACACCTGCATTTTCTCCTGGACCCTGTATTACTTTACTATTTTTTGTAGGAAGCTTTCTTAACCATGTTTTTGATGATTTATATGAACAGTGTTCTGACCACATAGCTGAAAATATTCCTAATTCAGTTATGCTAGGTTCTCTATTTAAAGATTCTAAAATAAATTGATACTCTTCTTCATTAATTCCATGCTCCTCAATTAGATCTTTGTTAATTTTTATCATTTCAAGGACTCAATAATAGAGGTAAAAAACTTTTCACCATCACTCAATCCTGCAATTTTATCTGTTGCTCTCTCTGGGTGTGGCATCATTCCCAATACGTTTCCATTTTCATTTATAATTCCAGCTATATTGTTAAGTGATCCATTTGGATTGTTTGCAATATCAATATCTCCGTTATGATTGCAGTAACGAAACGCCACGAGGTTTTTATCTTCAATTTCTTTGATAACATTTTCAGAGGCAAAATAATTACCTTCATTATGTGCAATTGGAATATTTATAATATCTTTGTCTTTATAGTTCTTGGTGAAAATAGAGTTGTTATTTTCAACTCTTAAAGGTGTATTTTTGCATAAAAATGATAGTCCTTTATTTCTAATAAGGGTTCCAGGAAGTAACCCAGATTCTGTTAGAATTTGAAAACCATTGCAAATTCCTAAAACAGCTGAGCCATTTTTTGAACTTTTTTTAACCTCTTTCATTATTGGACTATTTGCGGCCATAGAACCACACCTAAGGTAGTCACCATATGAAAAACCACCAGGTAAAACTATTAAATCAGAATCTGGGAGGGATGTTTCTTTGTGCCAAACCATAAATGGATCTTTATTTGAAAATTTTTTTAGAGAAACAGATACATCTCTATCACAATTAGAGCCAGGAAAAACAATTACTGAAATTTTCATTAATCTTCCTTTGGAAAAGTAATTTCATAATCCTCTATAACTAAATTAGCCAAAAGTTTATTACTTACCTTCTCTAAAATCTCTCTAGCATCCTTCTCATTATCAGAATCTATTTCAATTTCAATAATTTTACCTTGGGTAACTTCTTTAATTTGAGAAAAACCTAATTGTTTTAAAGAGTTTTCTATTGCTTTTCCTTGAGGATCTAAAACACCTTTTTTTGGCATTATTTTTACAAGTGATTTCATAAAATTTCTTAATAATTTAGTTTTAAAAATTTGATAAATCTATTTGTAAACGAGTCGCAACTTCTTTGTAAGCCTCTATTAACCCACCAAGGTTTCTTCTAAACCTATCCTTATCAAGTTTTTCATTTGATTTTATATCCCATAGTCTACATGAGTCTGGGCTAATTTCGTCAGCAAGTATAATTTCAGTCTTACCATTAGAGTAGAATCGTCCAAATTCAATTTTAAAATCAACAAGCAAAATATCAATTTGGTTAAAAAGGTCAGTTAAATATTTGTTTATTAAAATAGCCTTATGTTTAATATCATCTATTTCTGATTGATTGGCCCATTTAAAAACTTTTATATGTTCATCTGAAATCAGAGGGTCATCATGTTCATCATCTTTTAGATTGAACTCTATTAATGTTTCAGGAAGATCCATGCCTTCTTCGATACCAAATCTTTTAGTAAATGTTCCAGCAGCTTTATTTCTTACCACTACCTCTATAGGAATTATTTCTACTTTCTTAATTAACTGTTCTCTTTCATTTAATCTTTCAATAAAATGATTGGGTATTCCATTTTCCCCAAGATATTTAAAAATATTTTCGCTTATTAGGTTATTAAGAACACCTTTGCTATTTATTATTTCATGTTTTTTCTTATTAAAAGCAGTTGCATCATCTTTGAAGAATTGAATAAGTTGATTATCTTTGTCGGTTTTAAAAAGTTGTTTAGCCTTACCTTCATATAAAAGTTTATTTTCTGACATTTCCACCAACTTTAGTTGCTATAGCTCATAGAGTTCTCGTTAAGAAAGGTTTTAAATTTATCTACTGATTTCTCTAATTTTTCTTTATTAACTGATTTTAAAACCACATTTACTCCAAAATCTTGATCTGAATTAAAAAACGGATAACTCCCTATTTTTAATTCTGATTCTTCTGAATCTAAAAGTCTTAAAGTTTTTGCAATATCCCCCTCTACAGCATTAACTTTAATTGATTTCGAATGAACAATTTTACCTTTTTCAAGATACTTTATTGAATTTTCAAGCATAGCAATCATAATTTTTGGTATACCAGCAAAAACAAAAACATTTTCTAATTTAAATCCAGGAGCTTTTGATATTGGGTTATCTATTAAAGTTGCTCCAGCAGGTATTCTTGCCATTCTTTGCCTGGCCTCATTAAAGGTAGAACCTATTCCGTCGTAATAATCCTTTAAAATGTCAAAAGCCTCTTGATTAATATTAATTTCAACGCCAAATGCGAATGCAACACTTTCTGCGGTTATATCATCATGCGTTGGTCCTATTCCACCAGTTGTAAATAAATAATCAGTTTTTTTTCTTAATTCGTTAATACTTTCAATAATAATTTCTTTATTATCTGGAATCACACGGATATCAGAAATATTTATACCTATTTCAGTCATTTTTTTTGCAATATGGTTAGAGTTCGTGTCTTGTGTCCGACCTGATAAAATTTCATCACCAATTACAAGTATAGATCCAGTATATTGCTCTTTTATATCCATAGCGCTTTATATCAGCATATTTTCATCACAACAATGTTTTCACGTTTTACTTAAGTGATAATTTTAAATTAATATGATATAGATTATATAATTTTGAAATTAAAAGGTGCTTATTATTTATTCAGATCAAATAAAAATACACGATAGTAGCTCTTTTGAAGGAATGAGAGTAGTTGGAAAGCTGGCGGCTGAGCTTTTAGATTTATTTGTTCATCAAGTTAAACCTGGTATAACAACAGACACTTTGGATTCATTTGCATACGAATTTATTTTAGATAATAAAGCCATTCCTGCTCCTTTAAATTATAGGGGTTTCACCAAGTCTATTTGTACATCAGTTAATCATGTTATTTGTCATGGTATTCCTGGTGATCGTATCTTAGATGATGGAGATATTGTTAATATTGATGTGACTTTGATTTTAGATGGTTGGCATGGAGATTCCTCGCGAATGTATTGTTCTGGTGATCCTTCCGTTAAAGCTAAAAATCTAATTAATAATACATATGAGTCAATGATGAAGGGTATTGAGTTGATAAGACCAGGGATAAAATTAGGTGATTTAGGGTCTATTATCCAAGAAAATGCAGAAAAAAATAATTATTCTGTTGTAAGGGAGTTTTGTGGACATGGAATTGGTGAGGTTTTTCATGATGAGCCAAATATTCTTCATTATGGTACAAGGGATACAGGAGCTGAGTTAAAAGAAGGAATGTTTTTTACTGTTGAGCCAATGGTTAATTTAGGAAAACCTGATTCTAAAATTTTATCTGATGGCTGGACTGCAGTTACTAGGGATAGAGGTTTATCCGCACAATTCGAGCATTCTGTTGGTGTCACTGACAATGGAGTTGAAATTTTTACCAAATCTTTAAATAATAGTGATAATCCTATAAATATATAAAAGATTCTAATTTTAAAATTAAAAGGCTGCAAATGGTACCTAGATATTCAAGAAAAGAAATGGTTGATATATGGAGCGATGACTCAAAATATTCTATTTGGTTAGATATTGAGGTTTATGCATTAGAGGGAATGGAGTTAGTTGGAATTGTTCCGAAAGGCACTGCAAGTGCTGTAAAGAAAAAAGCTGTATTTAACTCTCAAAGAATTGATGAAATTGAAGCTGAAATTAAACATGATGTTTTAGCTTTTTTAACAAATATTTCTGAATCAGTTGGTCCAGAGGCAAGGTTTATTCATCAAGGAATGACATCTTCTGATGTTTTGGACACTTGTTTAAATATTCAGCTTAAAAAAGCTGGAGAATTAATTATTAAGGATTTAGATACCCTTTTGGCGGCAATTAAATCACAGGCCATATCTCACAAAAAAACTATATGCGTCGGAAGAAGTCACGGTATACATGCCGAACCTACAACTTTTGGGTTGAAAATGTTGCAAGCTTATGCTGAATTTTCACGTAATAAAGATAGAATGATAAATGCTGTAAATGAGATTAGTTCATGTGCAATTTCAGGTTCTGTCGGAACTTTTGCTAATATTGATCCTTTTGTTGAGGAGTATGTAGCAAAGGCTTTAAATTTAAATATCGAACCTATTTCAACTCAAGTTATTCCAAGAGATAGACATGCTGTATTTTTTTCAACTTTAGCTATTATTTCAAGTTCGATAGAAAGATTATCAACTGAAATCAGACATTTACAAAGATCTGAGGTTCTTGAGGTTGAAGAATATTTTTCCTCTAAACAAAAAGGCTCATCATCTATGCCTCATAAACGTAATCCAGTATTAACAGAAAATTTGACTGGTCTAGCGAGGGTTATCAGGGGCTTCGTAACTCCAGCATTAGAAAATATTAGTTTATGGCACGAGAGAGACATATCTCATTCAAGTGTAGAGAGATTTATAGGTCCAGATGCAACTATTACTTTAGATTTCGCTTTAAACCGTTTAACAAATGTTGTCGAAAATATGGTTGTATATCGTGAAAATATGATGAAAAACCTAGAAAAATTCAATGGACTAGTTTTTTCTCAAAGAGTCCTCTTGTCTTTAACGCAAAAAAATATAAGTAGAGAGGACTCATATTCTATGGTTCAGAGAAATTCTATGAAGGTGTGGAATGAGGAAGGAAGTTTTTACGATTTAATTAAGGCTGACAAAGAAATATCATCAATTTTATCTAAAGAGGAAATTGACGATATCTTTGATCTGAACTATCACTTAAAACAAGTTGAAACTATCTTTAAAAGAGTCTTGAAATAACCTATGCGGCCATGGTGGAATAGGTAGACACAAGGGACTTAAAATCCCTCGGCAGATAATGCCGTCCCGGTTCGACTCCGGGTGGCCGCACCACTTAATTTTCTAATTTTTATACTTATATAACGTTCCGCAATATGGACAAACTATTTCACCCTTGCTTCCTATATCGAGATAAGTATGAGGATGATCATGAGGAGGTTTTGCTCCAAGACAATTAAATTTTTTAAATTTAATTACAATGGTTTTTTTTCCAGAGTCATTAGTCATTCTAGGTATTTGATTATTTTTCATATTGAAATTTCCATTATTATCGAGGAAGTGATAGGTGCATGCCTGCATCTGAAATCAATGTTTCACCCGTTATATGCTCTCCACCCTCCAAACAAAAAAATACAACTGACTTAGCAATATCATTAGGAGTTCCAGCTCTTTTAAGTGGTGTTATTTCTTCTTGATCTTTAACGATTTTATTAAATTTTTCTTCACCAAATCTATCTAAAAACCATCCAGTTCCAATAAATCCAGGGCACACAGTATTAACTCTTATTTCTGGGCCCAAGGCTTTAGCAAGAGATAAGGTCATAGTATTTAAAGCACCTTTAGATGCAGCATAGGCAATAGATGATCCAATTCCAGTTATTCCAGCAATTGATGAAACATTTACCACGCTACCAAATTTATTTTTTTTCATATAGGGCTCTACAGCTCTTATCATTTGATATGGACCTATAACATTTACCTTATATATATTGATGAAATCTTCATCTGTTAATGCATCCAATTTTTGATGATTAGCGAATTTGGTTGTACCAGCATTATTAACGAGTATGTCAATTTTTTTAAACTTTTTGATGGTTTCGCTAACTAAATATTTACAATCTTTATCATCTGAGACGTTAGCTTTGAGGCATAATGTTTCAATATCATAACTTTCACAAATTTTTTGAACTTTTTTTGCCTCTTCTTCATTCTTTGAGTAATTAATAACGACATTAATACCTTTTTTTGCTAATTGAATTGCTACAGATGCCCCAAGACCCGCGGATGAACCTGTTACAATCGCTATTTTATCTTTATTTACCATTTGAATCCTCAAATTTAATGTTATATACGAATTTGTTATAATTAACTTTAATTATTTATAATAAATTAGGTTATAATATTTAAGATTTTTTAATACATTTGTTTAAGTAAATTTATTTATTGGTGATTTATGTCTTCTTTAAAAGCGTCTAAAAGAAATTGCCCAATATGGGACAAACTTATTACAGAAGCTTATGGCGTTATTGATCGAGAGCCAAATTTAGAGGATTTTTTTCAAAAAGCAATTCTTGGTTTTGAAGACATTGAATCCTCAATTTCTTACGTATTAGCTGATCAGCTTCAGCAAAATGATTGTGATTTGGAAAAAACCCAATCTATTATTTACAATGCCTTAATAGCTGAGCCTGATATCTATGAAAAAATATCTAAAGATATTAACACTGTTATAGAGCGAGACCCTGCGTGTATAACCTATTATCAGCCAATTTTATTTTTTAAGGGATTTCAGTCTCTTCAGGTTTATCGTGCAGCAAACCATTATTGGAAAATCGGTAATATCGCAACTGCTTTTTATCTTCAGTCTAGAGCATCGCAAGTTTTTGATATTGATATTCATCCTGCCTCTGATATTGGAAAAGGCGTCTTAATGGATCATGCAACTGGCCTAGTTATAGGAGAGACTTCAAAAGTTGGAGATGGCACTTCTATTTTACATGGTGTCACGCTTGGCGGTACAGGAACTGTAACCGGCGACAGACATCCGAAAGTTGGAGAAAATGTTACTATCTCAGCAAATGTTTCTATTCTAGGAAATATTAATATTGGTGATAACGTGAAAATAGGAGCGGGGTCTCTAGTTCTTGAGAATTTACCAGCAGGGTGTACTGCAGTTGGAGTTCCTGCTAAAATAATTAAATAATACGAGTAATTTTTTATGCAAAATGATGAAATATTAATAGTTCAGAATTATCTTAGAGAAACTTTTTCAAATGATGAAATACAAATAAGAAAATCTGACTCAGACATAAATCTTTGTAATATATTTATCAGTAATATTTCAGTTGGAAATATTTTAAGGGACGAGGATCCTGATGACGACGAGATATCTTATTCTTTGAATATTCCAATTTCTCTTTCTTCAGATAACGAGATGACACACAGTCAATATTTAACTAAACTTTTTAATAATGATAATATTATATTAAGCGGAAGAGGATCAATAGATGACTCACAAGAGGTTTATTTAAAGCAGGATAACGATGAAGAGTACATAGGTATTATCTATAAAGATGATAGCGCCTCTTTTTCTTTTACAATGTCGATTCTCGATTTTGATTTATAGGCAAAAATGTTCTTATGGCAATATATGAGCTAGATGATAAAAAACCCAATTTACCTTCCAAAGGTAATTATTGGATAGCACCTAATGCAAGTGTGATTGGAAACGTGACGCTTCATGAAAAAGCAAGTGTTTGGTTTAATACTGTAATTAGAGGTGATTGTGAGCCAATTATCATTGGAAAAAAAACTAATATTCAAGATAGTAGTGTCCTTCATAATGACTATGGCTTTCCGCTTATAATAGGTGAGGGAGTTACAATTGGTCATCAGGTCATGCTTCATGGATGTACAATAGGAGATAATTCTCTAGTGGGCATTGGTGCTGTTATTTTAAATGGAGCAAAAATTGGGAAGAATTGTTTAATTGGTTCAAAAGCACTAATTCCAGAAGGTAAAATTATCCCTGATAATTCTATGGTTGTAGGTATACCAGGAAGGGTTATTAAAACAATAGACTCTGATATGGAGTTATTTTTAAAGGCTTCAGCTGATCATTATTGTGAAAATTGGGAATTATTTAATAGTAAATTAAAATTAATTGAAGGGGAATAATTATGGATTATGAATACTCAAATGTCGAAAAAGAAGGAAAACTATGGATTATAACATTAAATAGGCCGGAGAGAATGAATGCACTTCATTCTCCTGCTCATTTTGAGCTTGAGGAGATTTTTAATAATTTTTCTGCTGATCCTGATGCTTGGGTTGCGATCATTACTGGTTCTGGAGACAGGGCTTTTTGCGCCGGTAATGATCTAAGGTATCAAGCTGAAGGTGGAAAGATGGAAAGAAATTCTACTGGTTTTGCAGGTCTAACCTCTAGATTTGATCTTAAAAAACCTGTTATTGCAGCAGTAAATGGCGTTGCCATGGGTGGTGGTTTTGAAATCGCATTAGCGTGTGACTTAATAATTGCATCTGAAAATGCTCGTTTCGCTCTACCAGAACCAAAAGTTGGTTTAGCTGCTCTCGCCGGAGGGATGCATAGACTACCAAGACAAATTGGTATGAAAAGAGCAATGGGTATGATGTTAACAGGAAGAACAGTCGAAGCTAAAGAAGGACTTTCACTTGGCTTTATTAATGAGGTAGTTAATCATGAAGATCTTATGAATTCATCTAAGAAATGGGCAGAATCAATTATGGAGTGCTCACCAACATCAGTCAGAACTACTAAAGATGTTGCCATGTCCGGCTTGGATCATGCGAGTATAGAGAGTGCAATGGAACAAAAATATGATTCTATTATAGGGTTATTTTCTGGAGAAGATTTTGTAGAAGGCCCCTTAGCTTTTTCAGAAAAGAGAAAACCAAAATGGACTGGTAAATAATAATTAATGAAGAAAGTTGAATTTTTTTTCGATTGCTCATCTCCCTGGACCTATCTTGCTTTTCATAGATTTCAATCAATAATTAAAGAGGTAAATGTGGATATTTACTGGAAACCAATTTTAGTTGGAGGTGTCTTTAATAAGGTAAATCAAGATGTATACAATAATAGATTAAATCCAAACCCTTTGAAATTTAAATATTCAAGAAAGGATCTTCAAGATTGGGCTAATTACTATAAAATTTCCATTAATTGGCCAAAAATTTTCCCCTTAAATGCAGTGAATGTTATGAGAGCTGTTATAGTTTCAGAGACATTCGATAAGCTTATCCCTTTTAGTTTATTGTGTTTTGAAAATTATTGGTCAAAAGGAATTGATATTTCCGATTTAAACATTTTATCAGAGCTTGCTGAATCAATAGATATTGATAAAGAAATATTTCAAGAAGAAATTAAAAAGCAAAATACAAAAGATTTATTGAGAAGTAATACTGACGAGTTAATTAATAGAGGAGGTTTTGGTTCTCCTACTATTTTTATAAACGGAGATGATATGTATTTTGGAAATGACAGAATGGAGCTGGTTAGAAAAAAAATCATAGAAGAAACAAATGAAAATGAATAATTCAAAAAATTATTGGAGAGCGAATTTAAAAATTGTTTTAATTCTTTTATTCTTTTGGTTCCTTTCATCTTTTGGCGCTGGGATTTTATTTAGCGATCTGTTAGATAAAATTAAGTTTGGTGGTTTTAATTTGGGGTTTTGGTTTGCTCAACAAGGATCCATTTTTATCTTTGTTTTTCTAATTGTGGCCTATTGTGTCTTAATGAATAAGTTAGATAGAAAATATAGAGCAGGAAAAGATTGATGGATTTACAGATACTGACTTATTTAATGGCAGGTGCATCTTTTGCTTTGTATATAGGAATTGCTGTATGGTCTAAAGCCTCCTCGACTAATGAATTTTATGTTGCAGGAGGAGGAGTTCACCCAGTTGCCAATGGAATGGCAACTGCAGCTGACTGGATGTCTGCTGCATCCTTTATTTCTATGGCAGGAATTATTTCATTTATGGGTAAGGATGGTTCAGTTTATTTGATGGGGTGGACTGGGGGCTATGTTTTGCTGGCTCTTCTTCTTGCCCCATATCTTAGGAAATTTGGAAAATTTACAGTACCAGATTTTATCGGGGATAGGTATTATTCTAAATTAGCTAGATTCGTTGCTGTTATATGTTTGATTTTTGTTTCTTTTACTTATATTGCCGGTCAAATGAGGGGAGTGGGTATAGTTTTTTCTCGATTCTTAGAAGTTGATATAAATACTGGTGTCATAATTGGTATGGCGATAGTTTTTATTTATGCAGTCCTTGGCGGTATGAAGGGTATAACTTACACTCAAGTAGCTCAATACTGTGTTCTTATTTTTGCATATATGGTTCCCGCTATTTTTATTTCTATTCTTATAACTGGCAATCCTGTTCCTCAACTGGGTTTTGGATCTAAAATTATTTCAGAAGATATATATTTATTAGATAAACTAAATAATATTTTAAATGATTTAGGCTTCAGTAATTATACAGATTCTACAAAATCTAAAATAGACGTTTTTTGTATTACAGGAGCTTTAATGGCAGGAACGGCAGGTCTGCCTCATGTAATCGTTAGATTTTTTACAGTACCTAAAGTTCGCGATGCGAGAGCATCGGCTGGCTGGGCGCTTTTATTTATTGCAATCTTATATACAACAGCACCAGCAGTTTCCTCCTTTTCTCGTCTAAATTTTATTAATACTATTAATAATTCATCTTATGAAAGTACCCCTGTTTGGTTTAAAAACTGGGAAAATATTGGCCTAATTTCTTGGTCTGATAAAAATGATGACGGTATTATTCAATACGCGCCAGGAAACTCTTTAAATCCAATAAAACCTATTTTTTCAAATCAAAGAGGGGAAAATGGAGAAAGAATTGTTAGCAATGAGTTAACAAAAAATAAGAATGAAGTTTATATTGATAGAGATATAATGGTTCTAGCTAATCCTGAGATCGCAAATCTTCCCAATTGGGTAATAGCACTTGTTGCATCTGGAGCATTAGCAGCGGCACTTTCAACTGCTGCAGGTCTTTTGTTAGTTATATCCTCTTCAATTAGCCATGACTTAATGAAAAAAATCTTTAGACCTTCAATAACAGATAAACAGGAATTATTTTTAGCTAGACTTTCTGCTGCTTTAGCAATTGGTGTTGCAGGTATATTTGGTATTTATCCTCCTGCCTTTGTTGCTCAAGTAGTGGCATTCGCTTTTGGTTTGGCGGCTTCATCAATTTTTCCAGCTTTAATTATGGGGATTTTTTCAAAAAGAGTAAATTCATCAGGGGCTATAATTGGAATGATCTCAGGACTTTTATTTACCTCCTCTTATATTATATTTTTTAAATTTATTTCCCCAGACCTAAATTTTTCTGAAAATTGGTTTCTCGGTATTTCACCCGAAGGCATAGGTGTTGTAGGGATGATAATTAATTTTACTCTTGCAGTATTAATTTCTTTTTTTACAAAACCACCCCCTAATCACATCATTAGATTAATTGATAATGTTAGAACTCCTGAGTAGGAATTATTTTTAAAGGTCTTTATTATATAAATATTGCCAATATAGCCTATATGATTTAATTAATTATTTATTATGGTTGAAAAAAAGAAATCAAAAAGTTCAAATACTCCTGATGTAGTATCACAATCTTCAGATGATAAATTTGCTCTTACTATAATGAATTTCTTTGTAGATGTTTTTTATAGCATTTTTTTTATTGTTCTTGCTTATATGGCTTTTTGGGTAATTGTTGTTCTTTCAGTTTTGGGTTTTATAGTCAGGGCTGTGGGATCTGAACAGCCAGAGGATTTAAAGAATTTCACTAAACGATTAACTTCGTTTATTTCAGAGTGTTTAAATTTTTCTTCAAATACTGTTAAGAATAAACCCTTTCCTTTTGGAAAATTTCCAGATTAAAAATTAAAGTTTAGTAGGATTTGGGGTATCCCCATATACTTCTAATGGATCAAATAATTTTTTGTCTTCTTCCCATTTTAATTCTAAATTTTTGGATATTTTATTTTTTATTGGAATAGATCTATAAAAGCATGATTTATACCCAACGTGACAGCTTGCACCCGAGCCACCAACTTCAACTGATAACCAGATAGAATCTTGATCATCATCAATTCTAATTTCTCTTACGGTTTGAATTAATCCAGAAGTTGCACCTTTGTGCCAAACCATTTGACGACTTCTGCTGAAGTAGTACGCCTCACCATTTTCGATAGTTTTAGTTAATGCTTCATCATTCATGTAACCTACCATTAACACCTCGTGAGTTTTAATATCAGTCGTTACACATGGAATAAGTCCATTACTATCAAACTTTGGTGATAAACTATTTCCCTCTTCAACTTGTTCTACAGTCAATCTTTTGTGAAATTTCTCTGACAATACTATTCCTTTGTTAATTGCATAAACCTTTGCCTCAAATCAGTATCATTTGAGAATGAACCAGAAAATTTAGTAGTTACAGTTGATACGTTAGGTTTATTAATACCTCTTGTAGTCATGCATTGGTGCTTAGCATCAATCATTATTGCTGAACCATAGGGCTCAAGAGTATCATCAATAGTATTTAAAATTTGCATAGTCATAGTTTCTTGAGTTTGTAATCGCTTAGCAAAAATTTCAATGACTCTTGCTAGCTTTGATATTCCGACAACTTTATTCTTAGGAAGATATGCTACATGAGCTTTTCCTAAGATTGGAACCATATGATGTTCGCAGTGTGTTTCAATATTTATATCACGAAGAAATACAATATCATCATATCCCTTAACATCTGAAAAAGTTTTACCTAAAACCTTAACAGGATCTTGGTTATAACCAGCAAAGAATTCTTCATATGCCTTTACAACTCTCTTTGGTGTTTCGACTAATCCTTCACGTGAGGGATCGTCACCAGCCCAAGAAATTAGTGTTCTCACAGCATCCATCGCCTCTTCTCTTGAGGGTTTTTTTAAGTCTTGGTTATTTGATTCAGTATGAATAGTTTTATCTGAAACTTTTACATCCATCAGTAATCTCCTAAATTAATAAATTAGCTTTACCTTTGTGAGACGAATAGAGCAATATTTATTTGTTTTTATTTAATAATTAATTAAAAATTTTATATTAAATTAGTATGATTTAGTGATATTTAGATTGTTATGGAATTTAAAATATATAATTCATATACTCGAAAAAAAGAAATTTTTATCCCTGCTAACCCTAATAAGGTAACTATGTATGCTTGTGGACCAACTGTTTATGGGCCGGGTCATATAGGTAACGGAAGATCCGCTATAGTTTTTGATTGCTTGGCTCGAGTACTAAGGTTTAAATTTGATAACTTAGTCTATGCAAGAAATATAACTGATATTGACGACAAAATTATAAATGTATCCAAGCGTGAAAAAGTCGAATCATCTGTCATAGCAAAGAAATTTACAAAACAATATCACGATGATTTTAAGAAGCTTTACGTCTTAGCTCCGGATATTGAACCTTTTGCTACAAATTATATAGATCAAATGATTAAATTTATTGATAATTTGTTAAAAAATAATAGTGCTTATTTATCAGATTCACATGTTCTTTTTAATGTTTCAAATTTTCCTGATTACGGAAAGCTCTCAGGAAGAAAAATAGAAGAAATGAAACCAGGAGCAAGAATAGAAGTTGCTTCATATAAAAAAAATCCATCGGACTTTGTCTTATGGAAACCTTCACCCGAAAATGAAATTGGATGGGATAGTCCTTGGGGTAGGGGAAGACCAGGCTGGCATCTTGAATGTTCGGCTATGATAAAAGAACATCTTGGTGAAACAATTGATATTCATGGAGGTGGTGAAGATTTAACGTTTCCACACCATGAAAATGAAATAGCTCAATCAGTTTGTTGCAATGAAAATAATCCTTTAGCTAGATTTTGGGTACACAATGGCTTGCTTAGGTCAGAAAATACAAAAATGTCAAAATCACTTGGAAATTTTGTTCTGATGAAGGATTTATTAAAGGAGTATGATGGAGAGGTTATTAGGTTAGCTATTCTTAGTTCACATTATAGACAGCCTTTAATTTGGAGTAATGATTTATTAAATCAATCTATTAAAACTTTAGATAAGCTATACTTATCTATTGCATCTTATGATTTGGAGATTGATATAGAAGACTGTAATCCTGATGAAGAAGTTTTAAGCGCCCTATATGATGACTTGAATACCCCAAAAGCACTTGCTAAAATATTTTCAATTTCAAAAAGTATCTCTAAATCTGAAAATAAAATTAATCTCGTTAAATCTTTGATAGGTTCGGCAAATTTAATTGGATTATTGAATCATAGGTCTGACGATGAGAAATTTAAAAATAATATTTATGATACAGATGAAAAAATTCAAAATCTTATTAAAGAGAGAAAACTAGCTAGAGATAATAAAGATTATTTAGAGTCTGATCGAATTAGGGATATACTTATTAAGTTAGGTATAAAGATAAATGATAAATAGTATTTTCACACATCTTGTTAGAGCGTAAAATGATAAATGATTTATATAATAATAAAATTCTAAAATTAGCATCTGATATTAAAAGAGATGGAAGACTTGATGATTTTGACTTTACCTCAGTAGCAGTAAGTAAGTTATGTGGTTCAAAAGTTACAGTTGATATTAAAATTAAAGATAATTTAATATCAGATTTTTCCCATATTGTTAAAGCCTGCGCGCTTGGCCAGGCTTCTTCATCAGTAATGGCAGATAATATAATTGGTTCAAATTTTAATGAATTAAAAAACCTTCAGATTGTAATGAGAAAAATGTTAAAAGAAGATGGTTCGCCACCTGAAGGGAGGTGGTCTGATTTAGAGGTTCTCGAGCCAGTTCGTGATTATAAAGGTCGTCACTCTTCTGTTATGTTAACTTTTGATGCAGTAGTTGATTGTATTAATCAATTTGAATTAAAGAAAGCTAGTAAAAAGAATAAGGTAAGTTAGTGAACATTTTAGTTAAATTAAGTATTCTGTTAATAAAATTTTATAAAATCTTAATTTCCCCTTTCTTATTAAAGTCGTGTAGGTATGATCCTAGCTGCTCTTCTTATGCTTTAGAAGCTTTTAATACTTTTGGTTTTATGATTGGTTTGAAATTAACATTTAAAAGGATTATACGTTGTCATCCTTGGGGTGGTCATGGCTATGATCCAGTTCCAAGTATTAATGATTATATTAAAAGAAAGAAGGATTTATAGTTTATATGCCAGTTATTACTTTACCAGATGGTACTAAAAAAGCTTTCAAAGAAAACATAACTATAGATGACCTCTCTAATTCTATAGGGTCTGGCCTTGCAAAAGCAACAGTTGCAGGAAGAATTAACGGTAAATTAGTTGATGCTTCTGAAGAAATTTCAGATGATTCTGATGTCGTTATAGTCACAAATTCTGATCCTGAGGGTTTGGAAATTATAAGACACTCTTGCGCTCATCTTTTCGGACATGCAATTAAGCAAATGTATCCCCAGGCTAGAATGGCCATCGGTCCTACAATAGAAAATGGATTTTATTATGATATTGATTTGGATGTTTCTCTAAATGACAAGGATTTAGAGGCGATTGAAAAAAAAATGAAAGAATTAGCTTCAACTGATTATTCTGTTATTCGTGAAGTCGTTAATAAAGATAAAGCTTTAAAAGCTTTTAAGGAAAGAAACGAAGAATACAAAATCCAGATTATTAATGATATTCCAGATAATGAAATAATAGCGCTTTATTATCATAATGAATATACTGATATGTGCAGGGGACCTCATGTATCTTCAACAAGACATTTAAGATCTTTTAAGTTAATGAAAATTGCTGGAGCATACTGGAGGGGTGACTCAAAAAATAAAATGCTTCAACGTATCTATGGAACAGCATGGGCAAATGATAAAGATTTAAAAAATCACCTTAATTTACTTGAAGAAGCTGAAAAGCGTGATCACCGAAAACTTGGCAAAGAGTTAGACTTGTTTCACTTTCAAGAAGAGGCAGTTGGGATGGTTTTCTGGCATCCAAAAGGCTGGAGTATATATAGAGAGCTTGAAGAGTATATAAGGAGAAAAATTACTAAAGGTGGCTATTTAGAGATAAAAACACCCCAATTAATTGATAAAAAATTATGGGAGGCATCCGGTCATTGGGATAAATATTCTGAGCATATGTACACTTCTGAAGCAGATGATAGAGAATTAATGCTAAAGCCAATGAATTGTCCTGGTCACATCCAGGTCTTTAATCAAGGTATTAAAAGTTATAGGGATCTTCCATTAAGAATGTCTGAATTTGGATCATGTCATCGATACGAGCCTTCAGGTGCTCTTCACGGTTTGATGAGAGTAAGAAATTTTGTACAAGATGATGCCCATATTTTTTGTACCGAAGATCAAATAGAATCTGAGACTATTCTTTTTTGTAATATCTTAAAGGAAGTTTATGAGGAGCTTGGTTTTGATAAGGTTTCTATAAAATTTGCTGATAGACCTGATGAAAGGGTGGGTGAAGACTCTATATGGGATAAAGCTGAATCCGCTTTATCTAAGGCTGCAAAGGCCACAGGTCTTCCTTTTGACGAAAATAAAGGTGATGGAGCTTTTTATGGACCAAAGCTTGATTTTTATTTACACGATGCAATTGGAAGAGTTTGGCAATGTGGTACTTTGCAAGTAGATTTTAATTTACCTAAAAGACTTAATGCATCGTATATTGGAGAAGATAATAATAAGCATATACCTGTCATGCTTCATAGAGCAATCCTTGGAAGCCTCGAGAGATTTTTAGGTATCCTTATTGAAAATTATGAGGGTAAATTTCCTCTTTGGCTCTCTCCCGTTCAAGTGGCTTTAACGACCATCACTTCAAATTCAGATATGGCTGCAAATGCACTTTTAGAAAAACTTAGATCTAGCGGATTAAGATCAATAATTGATTTAAGAAATGAGAAAATCAATTATAAAATTAGAGAACATTCAATTAACAAGGTACCATATATACTTGTTTTAGGTGATAGAGAGGTAGAGGAAAATTCTGTAACAATTAGACGTTTGGGGTCTAAGGAGCAAAAAACTCTTGATGTTGATGAATGTATTGATCTTATCAAGAATGAAGCGCTTCCACCAGACCTTGTAAAAGCTAACTAGAAGGCTTACCAACAACCCCTTCATCAATAAGGGATTGAATTTCAGTATCATTTATTCCTAAATCATTAAGAACCGAGAAATTATCTTGACCTAATTTTGGAGCAGGTCCTTTTGGACTGTCATCAGATTGATGAAATTTAACTGGTGAAGATACTGTTGTATAATTCTCTTTGCATTCTTGATCTTCAACTTCAGAAAAGGCACCTGATGCTATTGCTTGTGAATCCATTGAGACCTCTTTAAGATTCTGCACAGGAGACCAAACTAAGTCTTGGGCATCTAATTTCTCTCCCCATTCTTTCATTGTGAATTTACTAAAAGCTTTATCCATTTCATTAACAAATTCATTTGCATTCTCTCTCCTTCCTTGATTTGTATTGAATTTATCATTTTCTAACCATTCTTCTTTTCCAATAGCCCTAACAACTTTAGGTAGATCATAATCTCCACCTGCCCTCGGACTAAGACATATCCATCTATCATCTTTAGTTTTAAAAAAATTAAATAGTGGATTTATTTGCTCATCTCTTTTTTTTGTAGAGGGAACTCTTCCGAATTTTAATTGAAGCGCCATATCGGAGCTGATTGAATATATACCTGTCCTTAAAAGTGAAGTTTCGACTAACTTTCCTTTACCTGTTCTATCTCTTTCATAAAGTGCTGCCAAAATCCCACTTACTGTAGAGATTGCGGTAATGTGATCGCCCGATGCTGTTCTTATCGGAAGTGGTTCTTCTCCTTTTCTTTGGGTCAAGTGAGCCATTCCAGACCTTGACCAATAGGCAGCAATATCAAAACCAGGTTTATTTTTATCGTCTCCATCAAGCCCATATCCCGTCAAAGAACAATAAACCAAATTTGGATTGATCTTTGAGAGACTTTCATAGTCAAGTTGAGCACTTTCTAGTGATTGTGGTCTTACATTTGTAAGAAAGACATCAGCATTTTTAATCATTTCACTAACAAGTTTTGCACCTTTTTCATCACTTGTATTAATTGAAACACCTTTTTTTCCTCTATTATCTAGTGTGAATATTGGGTTACCTTCAATGGGTACATTTGACCTCATTCCTTCGAAAAATCTTCTCATTGGGCAACCGTTTAAAGGTTCAACTTTTGTTACATCTGCACCCCAATCTCTTAACATTGCACCAGCTGCAGGCGCGGCAACGTAGGTTGCCATTTCAATAACTTTAAGACCTTCAAGCATCATTTTCCCCATTAGAAATTATTTATGATAATAAATTTTGATTATTACTTTTATGGTATAGCATTATCGCATGAACAATATTAATGACAATAAATTAATTCCAGCTTCAACAGTTTTAATAATTCGTAATTGTACATCTGGTATAGAGGTTTTTATGGTAGTGCGCCATCATCAGATTGACTTTGCTTCAGGTGCATTAGTTTTTCCTGGAGGTAAAGTTGATGATAGTGATTATGATGAAAAATTAGTTAATTATGTATCTAAAAATAATGATGATAAAAAAATTCTACCCTTCAAAATTGCTGCTATTAGAGAAAGCTTTGAGGAGGCCAATGTTTTATTTGCTAATGATAAAAAAGAAAAGAAAAATATTAATTCTAAAAGATTACTAGAGTTTAATATTTGGCGGGAAAAGTTTAACAATAAAAATGCATCAATGTTTAAGTTTGCTAAAGATGAGAATATTACTTTTTCAACAGATGATTTAATCCCTTTTGCTCATTGGGTAACGCCAGAAATGATGCCCAAAAGATTTGATACTAGATTTTATATTGCTAAAGCCCCAGATGGTCATGAAGGGTTACATGATGGAACTGAGTCAGTTGACTCTATATGGATAAATCCAAAGGATGCCCTAGATGATTGCTATGAACGAAAAAGAAATATTATTTTTCCTACAAGACTGAATTTAGAAAAACTCTCCAAATCTCAATCTGTTGATGAGGCTATAAATAATGCTAAAAAAGATAATATTATTACTGTAACACCAACAATTGAGAAAGATAAGAGTGGCTCATTTCTTACAATACCAAAAGATGCTGGTTACGGTGAGATAAAAGAACCTCTGAATGAGATCACGACGCCTGGTGCAAGCGTTTTGCCATCAAAAAAACAAAATAATTAATATATAAATTGTTCATTAATTATTCTTTCTTCGAGATTTGTCTTAGGATCAAAGAGCATTTTTAATTCTACATTTTTATTTTCAGAAATCTCAACATACTCAATATCTCTAAATTCGGAATTATCTGCGACAGCGCTAACAGGCCTCTTATTTCTCTCTAGAATTACAATTTTTACTTTTACATTTCTTGGAAGAAGAGCTCCCTTCCACCTTCTTGGTCTGAATGCAGAAATAGGAGTTAGAGCCAATAAATTTGATGTTAGAGGAAGTATTGGTCCGTGAGCAGATAAATTATATGCTGTACTTCCGGCGGGAGTTGATAACAATAGTCCATCACAAACTAATTCATCTAGTCTTTCCTTACCATCAATAAATATCTTTAACTTTGCTGCTTGATATGTCTCTCTTAAAAGTGAAACTTCATTAATAGCTTGTGCCGTATAGTTCTTTTTTTTACTCTTAACATTCATCGTTAATGGATGAAGTTTAGATGAAATAGATTTCTCAATTCTTTTTAATAAATTTTTTTCATTATAAGTATTCATCAAAAAGCCTATTGAGCCTTTATTCATTCCGTAGATAGGAAGATCTCTCTCAATATTATCATGAAGAGTTTGAAGCATTAGACCGTCTCCACCAAGAGCAACTATAGTATTTGCTTTATTAATAGGGTGGTTTTTGTATAATTTCGCTAGATCCCTTTTTGCTTTTTTTGCATCAGGATTATTACTTGCTACTATATGTATTTTTATATCACTCATAAAATCTCTTTAAGAATATTAAATATTTGCTAAGTTATTTTACTATGAATAATAATATTTATCTACGGGGGTTTTTTGTTTCTTACTATTGACCAAGGGACGACTTCAAGTCGCGCACTATTATTTGATGAAAAAGGTCAAATAATCGATCTTTTCCAAAGAGATTTTAAACAGATTTATCCTGAAGAGGGGTGGGTTGAACACGATCCTTTTGAAATTTTATCATCAACCATCCTATGTTGTGAAACTATTCTTAATAAAAATAAAAATATAGAAATTAAATCTGTTGGAATTACTAACCAAAGGGAAACAGTTTTAGCTTGGGATAAAAAGACTGGAAAACCATTTTATAATGCAATTGTTTGGCAGGATAGAAGAACATCCAAATATTGTTCTGATTTAAAAAAAGATGGATTAGAAAAGGAAATAAATAAAAAAACAGGATTACTACTAGACCCATATTTTTCTTCCTCAAAAATATCATGGCTTTTAAAAAATATTAGCGGTTTAAGAGATTTAGCAAAAAACGGTCATGTATGTTTTGGTACTATTGATAGTTGGTTAATATGGAACCTTACAAAGGGTGATACGTTTGCTACTGATTTTACTAATGCATCACGTACAAGCTTATTTAATATTGAAACTCTAAGATGGGATGATGATCTGCTTAATATTTTTGATATTCCTCTAAACTCTCTACCCGAGGTAAGAAATTCAAATGATTATTTCGGTGAAACTAAGTTATTAAGTAAGAATTTAAAAATAACCGGCGTAATTGGAGATCAACAATCATCAGCTTTTGGGCAATCTTGTTATCAGTCAGGAGATATAAAATCCACATATGGAACAGGCTGTTTTGTTCTAGCTAATACTGGTAATAAGATTGTTTATTCTAACAAAAGATTATTAACAACAATCTCTTATAAAATAAATGAAGATATATCCTATGCCTTGGAGGGCTCTATATTTATGGCTGGTGGGATTGTAAATTGGCTTAAGTTAAATTTAGGAATTCTAGATAAGGTATCTGATAGCTCAAAAATTGCTTGTTCTGTTAAGCCTGACTCTAAAGTTGTATTAGTTCCAGCATTTAGTGGTTTAGGTGCTCCACATTGGTCAGCTGAAGCCAGAGGTTCTTTATTTGGTATGACCCAAGACACAGGTGTTAATGAATTAGTTCATGCATCTCTTCAATCAGTTTCACTTCAAACTAACGATTTGATTGGTGCATTTCAAAAGGACTTTTTTGATAATAATCTAAATTTATTGGCTTCTTTAAAAATTGATGGAGGGATGATTCAAAATGATTGGTTTAATCAGAATTTAGCTGATATTTGTAATTACGAAATTCAAAAATCATTTACAAAAGAGTCAACAGCTCTTGGTGCGGCTATGATCGCCGGTCTAGGTGTAGGGTTTTATTCTGGGCTAGATGATTTTAAAGGGTTCTATTCTGATAATGATAAAATAACTCCAAGAATGGATTCAATGGTAAGAGAGAAAATTATTGATAACTGGTCTAAAGCCCTAAAGCTCTCAATTGAGATGGCGAAGTAAAATTAAATAATATATAATTCATATTAGAAATTTATTATAAATATATATAATGTTTTAAATGTTTATTAATGAGGTTAATTTGACAAAAAATATTAAAGAAAATATTTCAGATGAAGAGTGGAATACAAGAGTAGACCTTGCAGCATTATATCGACTTGTTGCTCTGCATGGTTGGGATGATCTTGTTTTTACACATATATCAGCAAGAGTCCCTGGTGAAGAAAATTTCCTTTTAAATCCTTATGGTTTGCTTTTTGAAGAAATAACTGCCTCGGATTTGGTTAAAATTGATCTTGATGGCAATATTATTTCTGAAACAGAACATTTTGTTAATGCAGCTGGTTTTACAATTCATTCTGCAGTTCATGCCTCAGGCGACCATAATCATGCTGTTATACATACACACTCAAATGATGGTGTTGCTGTTTCAGCTCAGAAGCATGGACTTTTACCTATATCGCAAACAGCTATGGTTATTAGAAATGAATGTTCTTATCATAATTACGAGGGTATAGCTTTAAATCATGATGAAAGAGAGCGGCTTGTTGATGATTTGGGTGATAAGCATTGTATGATTTTAAGGAATCATGGATTATTAACCACAGGTGCGAACTGCGCAGATGCCTGGTTAAGATTATTTTTTTTAGAGAGGGCATGCACCATTCAAATAAAAGCTCTTGCAGGTGGATCCAAATTAAATATGGTTCCCGATGATGTTATTGAGCTTGTTACAGAACAAGGCCAAATGGCTTCAGAGCAAGGAATAGGCAATCTTGCTTGGCCTGCTTTAATGAGAAAGCTTGACAAGATAGATAATAGTTTTAGAGAATAAATTTTAGGAGATTTTTATGAAATTTGCAGTAGGACAACCAGTCACAAGAATTGAAGATACTCGACTTATTACTGGCGAAGGAAAATTTACTGATGATTTAAAATTACCTAATATGGTTTATGGGGTGTTTTTAAGATCTCCATACGCCCATGCAAATATAACTGGTATTGATTATGACGAAGCTCTAAAAATGCCTGGAGTTGTAGATATATTTACAGGTGATAGATTGCAAAATGAAGGCCTCTCCCATATGTCGGTGATAGATTTTTTACAAAATAAAGATGGAACACCAATGAATGCAAGTAAAAGACCAATTCTAGCAGTTGGTAAGGTTAGGCATGTGGGTGATCCAGTTGTTTTTGTTTTGGCCGAAACAACTAATCAAGCCTTGGATGCATCTGAATTGATAGATGTTTCATACGATGAATTGCCATGCGTAACCGATACTTCAAAAGCTCTTAATTCTGATTCCCCTATTTTATTTGAAGAATTTGGATCAAATTCAGCTGTAGATTGGGAATTAGGCTCTGAAGATGAATGGAAAGCAGTTGAAGAAAAAGCTGACCATATTTCTAAAGTTGATTTAATCAATAATAGAATTGTTGTTAATCCGATTGAACCAAGGTCTGCAATTTCTGATTACAATAAAGATAATAATCATTTTACAGTATATGTAGAGAGCCAAGGATCTCATGCCATGAGAGAGAGACTTGCAGGATCTCTTGGCGTTGAAGAAAAAAATATAAAGGTTGTTACCAACGATGTTGGTGGAGGGTTTGGTTTAAAAATGATGTGCTTTCCAGAATATGTTGCAACAATGTTTGCAAGTAGAGTTCTCCAAAGGCCGGTAAAATGGACATCTACTA
>PAGD01000023.1:0-30000 GCA_002704345.1 Rhodobiaceae bacterium
TCTAATATTGCCAATGAACTTAATATAAAAAAAATATCAGTAATACCTTGGGGGTTAGCTGAGGGGATTGCTTATTCTCTAATTAAGAAAAAATAAAAAGTTAATATTTTATTTATTAAATTGTCATATTTAACCCACAGATTGTTATGCAAACAATCAACCTCCCCAGTTTGTTGTTAGGCCGCTGTGAGATAGAATTTTACAGCGGCCATTTTTTTATAATCAATTTAATTTTATTTATCATTAAATAAGTTCTAATATTTAAGTAATTTATAAAAAGTTATGGGAGTAATAAATGCCTAAAAAAATATACAAAGTTATACAATGGTCTTCTGGTAATGTTGGTAAAGCTTCTATTAGGGGTATTAAAAATAGAAGTGATCTTGATCTTGTAGGACTTATAGTTTCGGATAAAAATAAGAATGGATTAGATGCAGGAACTATTGCTGGGATTGATTCAATAGGTGTCGAAGCCTCTACTGACATTGAAAATGTCTTATCAACTAAAGCTGATTGCGTAAATTATACTCCTCTTGCCTCTTTGAGGTTAGGTGAAGATCCTGATTTAGACAAAAAGAATATAATAATGCTTTTAAGAAAAGGTTTTAATGTCGTAACCACTGTTGGTTTTCTATATCCAAAGGCTTTTGGAGAAGATTTTGCAAATGAAATTGAGGATGCTTGTATCGAGGGGGGTGTTAGCCTTCATGGTACAGGTATTGCTCCTGGTTGGCTCTCTGATTTAATGCCTTTAACTATGAGCGGAATGTCCGAAGAGGTAAATGAGGTAGTTGTAACGGAGAGTTCTGAATTTTCATATTATCCCTCTGAGGAAATTGTTTTTGATACAATGTTAATGGGAAAGTCTCTTGATCAATATAATCAAGAAGCTGGCCGATATGAAAATTGGTTGGGCGGTCTTTTTAAAGAAGCGATATATTTAATTGCTGATGGTATAGGATCAAAAATTATTAACGTAAATGAAAGTATAGATTTAATTACTGCTGAACAAGATTATAAAATTGCCGCCGGTGTAGTTGAAAAAGGAAAAATTTCCGGTCAAAGAAGAAAGTGGATAGGTAATTGTGAAGATGGAACTAAAATCATACAAGAAACAATTTGGAGGGCGCACCCTGATGCAGCTCCTGAGTGGGAAGAGCCAGTTGGAATGTGTGTTGAGGTAAAAGGAAAACCAAATATGAAAATTGATTTTTCACATGATTGGAATGATGATCCATTGGTATCGACTGCTTTGCATGNTATCCATGCTATACCCCTAGTTTGTGAAGCAAGTCCAGGATTTAAGTCTTTTTTAGATCTTCCATTAATCTCATCTAAATTTAATTAAAATAGTTTAAAAAGCTTAATAAATGTTGCATTATTAATTATGGAAATTTCAAATCTTATTTTAGCTTTTGGTCTAGGCTTTTTATGGCATGGGTTGCAAATTTTTTGGGTTGCTGGATTACCAAGACAATTGAAGAAAACTAAACCAGAAAATGATGAAGTAGATAGTCAACGGTCCTTTATGCTTTTCTGGCTAGATCAATATTCTTGGATAGGTTTAACAATTATTGTAATAGGTATTCTTTCTCTAATTAAAGGTTTGATATGATAACTCTTCTTTATGCATCTATTTTAGGTCTTTTATCGGTATTACTTGCTAATCAAGTTCTTTATGTTCGCTTAAGAGGTGGTAAAGAAGAGAAATGGAGGTCTAATGCTACAGAGAGGGTACAGGCAAACTTTGTAGAAAATGTTCCTCTGGCTTTAATTATACTTTTTATTTTTGAGTATTCTTCTTCATCTAATAACTTAATACATATATTTGGTATCCTTCTTATTTTATTTAGACTTCTTCATGCATGGGGTATGAGTAAAAATGAAGGTGCGAATTATCCTAGATTAATCGGCGCTCAAGGAACTTTTTTATTAATCTCAGTAATGTCTTTTGCTAGTATAATACTTTACTTTAATAATTAGTTTTTAAATCTTTTGGTTGAACAAACTTTTCTAATACACATTCATTATTAATAATATTAAACCAGTAATCATCATTAAATGAGATAAAGCATGCCGAGCATGTTGAAAACTTGACCATTAATTTTTGATTATTATTAGTTAAAGATAATGATAATTCATGAATACCTGGATTATGTCCAACAATTAAAATTACGGCCTCATCATTTGCATGTTTTGAAATTGATTTGATGATAATATCAGATTCAGCAAGATATAAACTTTCATCAATTTGATTTTTTGACGTTGAATATAAATTGTGAAATGAGTTTAACGTCTCCTGAGCTCTAACTGCAGGAGAGGATAAAATAAGATCAGGAGATGATTGAGATAAAATAAATTCGGCCATTATTTTTGATTCTTTTTTTCCTCTCTCATCAATATGACGATTGAAATCATTGTTTCCAATTTCAGCGTGAGCATGTCTCCATAATATTAGATTTTTTTTCATTTTAATCATGTTAACATTAAAAACATCGTTAAAAAATAACTTAAAAATATAAATTTATTATTACAATATTGATTTACTTTTATTTATATTCTTATAATCAACCATGAATAAAAAAATTGAATCAACAGATTATCAAATAGGATCTGTTTTAAGAGAAATAATTCGACCCAACATTCCAATTATTTTTTTATTAGTAGTTCTCTGTTTTGCCTTTTTCTTATTGGGTGTATTTACTTTTTTTGCAGCAATTTTTTTTATTGTGATTTTCACGGTATTTTTATTAGCAATGTCAAATGACGAAAGGAAGTCACTCGAATTTTATAAAAATCAAGAAGATTCAAAATCTAAAGATACTCATGAAGACTTTAATAAACTTAAAACAATTGTTGAAGCTATTAAAGAACCTACAATTTTGATTAATGAAAATGATGTTATATTAATTTTTAATCAAAGCGCTGAGAAAATTTTTTTTTCATCAATAGCAACAGACTCTTTTTTAAATTCTGAAGATAAAATTCCAATAGGACTAAGAATTCAAAGTATTATTAGATCAACTCTATTATTAGAAACTTTAAATCTTTATAAAGATAATCAAAAAGATAATATTGAAAAAATAGAAATTACTTTACCTGGTGAAATAGATAGATCTTATGAAGTTGATATTTCAAGAGTGCCTAATTTCTCAAAAGATGAATTTAATTATTTATTAATATTTAGAGAAACTACAGAAGTAAAAAAAATATTGACATTACGTAGTGAATTTATTGCCAATGCAAGTCATGAATTAAAAACTCCAATTAGCATAATAAAGGGAATCGCTGAAACTCTCGAAAAATATGGAGATGAAGATAAAGAGACTTTTAAAGATTTCTTAAAAAAATTAATTGATGAATCAAATAGAGCTCAACTTTTAATTGAAGATTTATTATCCCTAAATCAAGCGGAAATGCGCCAACATATTTTGCCTGAAAAAGAAGTTAACTTGATGAAAGTACTTGATAATATTTTTGTTGGATTAAATGAATTAGCTAAAAAAAATAAAATCAAACTTTCAAAAGAACTTGAAAAGAAGGAATATTTAATACAAGGCGATGAAAATGATATTAGGATAGCATTTGTAAATTTAATAGAAAATGCAGTAAAATATAATAATACTGGTCAAAGTGTTAATATTAAGATTTTTGAAAATGACCTTAAAATTATTTTTGAAGTCAAAGATGACGGGCCAGGTATTCATGAAGACCATATATCCAGGCTTACTGAGAGATTTTATAGAGTAAATTCAGACATTAGAAGTAGTGGTACTGGTCTTGGATTATCTATAGTAAAAAATATTGTTTCTCGTCACAAAGCTCAATTAGAAATTGAAAGTAAGTTGGGTATTGGCTCATCTTTTTCTATTATTTTTAACAAAATATAACTTGTAGTTTATATAAGAGATATTTCATAAAACTGTCATACAATCTCTATAAGAACTTCATCTTAAAGATGTCTTTATAGGCCCTCATATAAAAAAAAGGGAGAGCTTATGACTAAGTTAAATTCAATTAAAATTATTCTTTTCGCACTTTTTTTTGGTCTCGCAGTAAATTCAACTGAAGCAGTTGCGAAATCATCAATTTANGGGCGTTTAGATCTTGCTATAAGCAGTGAAGATACCTCAAGTGGTTCTTACACTGATGTAAAATCTCATGCTTCACGNGTAGGTGTAAAAGGTTCNCAANNTTTTGATAATGGACTATCAGCTATTTACAAGTATGAATATCAAACAGATCCAATNGATGGTGATCCAACCTTTAAACAAAGAAANAGTTATGTAGGCCTTAAAGGTGCTTTTGGTAAAGTATTTATGGGTATGCACGANACACCAACGAAAAAAGCTCAAGGTAAAGTTGATTTATTCAATGATACAGCAGGTGATATAAAAAATATTATCTGGGGCGAAAATAGAAGCAAAAAGGTTGTTCAGTGGTCTTCTCCAAAAGCTAATGGTTTTACNNTTAATGTGATGGCNATAATGGAAAAAACAGATGAAGAAGGTTTTTCTGTTTCAGCTGAGTGGAAAGGTAAAATTGNCGGTAATAAAGCATTTTTTGCTTTAGCTTTTGACTCAGAGGTTCCNCAAAAGGGTTATNTCTTTGACACAACNAGATTNGCTGCAACAATTCCTCTTGGTAAACCNATAACTCTTGGTGTTCTTTGGCAGGAATCTGAAGATACTACAGGTAAATATGATGACGATGGNTATGTAGTTTCTTTAAAAATGAAAATGTCAAAAAAAGCTGCGTTTAAAGTCATGTATGGTGAATCAGATATGGTTAAAGCNGGAGGCGAGCTTACAGGTATTGGTTTNGATTATAAAGTTGCTAAACCATTAAAATTATANCTTAATTNTGTCGACAAATCTTTTGCCGACTCTTCTAAAGAATCANAACATATTATGGCTGGTATTCAATACAAATTCAGCTTTGATATGTTTTAATAAATAAAAGTTTGGAGAAAAAAAATGNGAAANACATTTAAATCATTTATCGTTGCTCTTTCAATTCTTTTAATCCCAGGCATTTCAGTAAATGCTGAGGAACAAATTAAAATTGTTGGATCATCAACGGTATTCCCTTTTTCTACTGCGGTTGCAGAAGAATTTGGTAGAAAATCAAAATATAAAACACCTATNGTTGANTCAACTGGTTCAGGTGGCGGCATGAAACTCTTTTGTGCTGGNAATGGTGAACAGCATCCTGANATTACNAATGCGTCTAGACGTATCAAANGTAAAGAGTTCAAGAAATGNTCTAAAGCTGGTATTAAAATTGTTGAGATCAAAGTTGGTTACGATGGTATTGTTTTAGCAAATTCAAAGAAAGCAGATGTTGTTGAGCTCACTACTCGTGACATATACTTAGCGCTTGCAGAAAAAGTTCCTGCAAATGCCGATGGATCTGAATTACAAGAAAATCCTTATGAAACNTGGAACGATGTTAANCCAAGCCTTCCTAATNTTAAAATAGAAGTTCTTGGTCCTCCTCCTACATCAGGTACAAGAGATGCTTTTGTTGAANTAGCAATGGATGCTGGAGCAAAAACTTTTCCTGCCTTAAAAGAATTAAGAGGAAGNTCTAAAGCTGGAAAAAAAGAATTCAAGAAAATTGCTCGTACTATTCGTGAAGATGGAGCCTTTATTGAAGCAGGTGAGAATGATAATCTTATTATTCAAAAGCTTGATCAAAATCCAGATGCTATAGGTATATTTGGCTTTAGTTTTCTTGACCAAAATGCTGATAAGGTTCAAGGTTCTGTTGTTAATGGTGCAGANCCAACTTTTGATAATATTCTTGTCGGTGANTACCCTATATCAAGATCTTTATTCTTTTATGTAAAAAAGAATCATATAAGAATGAAACCTTCTATTAGAGATTTCGTTAAAGAATTTACTAGNAAAGGTGCTATGGGTNCTGATGGATATTTAGTAGAAAAAGGTCTAATTCCATTACCATCTGATGAATANAAAAAGTNTAAAAAAGCTGGTAAAAATTTAATTGAATTGGAGCTTTAATAAAGATANANTAATTTAATCTATNCAATGGTGNNGGATAGTTATCAANANNGANCTTTTAATAAGTTTAACTTTGATAATNGTCTNAGGANTNCTATCCTTCACNATTGCTAAACAAAGAGCANTANTTTACCTTCAAAATAANGAACCCTTAAGATCAATGCCANTTTATCATGGGCTTTATGTATNATTATGGGCAATTTTAATTCCATTTNTCCTTATTATTCTATTTCTNACTTTTAAGGCCAATTATTTAAATTATCTTGTTACCCCTTATCTTTCCGAGGAAACAATAAGCCTTGGATCTGATGAAATAATGTATGTTAAAAGTTTTTTAATTAATAATATTTCAAATTTAAATAATCTTATTAATAGCGGTTTTATTTCTGAGGCTGANTCAAATTCATTAATTGAGAAATACCAAAATTCAAGATTGATTTCTTTTATCTCTGTAATTGTATTATCAATTGTTTTAAGCTTTGTATCGTATAGAAAATTATCAGTTCGATTTGATGCAAGAAGAAGAGTAGAAAGCATTTTGAAATTTATATTTTTTATTTTTTCAACANTNGCTGTTTTAACAACCATAGGAATTATCTTTTCTTTAATCTTTGAAACTTTAAGATTTTTTTCCCAGGTGGGTTTCTTTGATTTTGTCTTTGGTACACACTGGTCACCTCAAACTGCCATCAGAGAAGATCAGGTTGGATCATCAGGAAGTTTTGGGGCTATTCCATTATTTACTGGAACACTTTTAATTACTGCCGTAGCGATGTCTATTGCAGCTCCACTAGGTTTATATTCAGCTATTTTCTTATCTCAATATGCTAAACCAAAAACTAGAGATTTCCTAAAACCTATATTAGAAATATTAGCTGGTATTCCGACAGTTGTTTATGGATTTTTTGCTGCTTTAACAGTAGGNCCATTTGTAAGATCTTGCGGAGAATATATCGGTTTAACAGTTGCANCAGAATCAGCATTAGCTGCTGGTTTGGTGATGGGNATAATGATTATTCCTTATGTTTCATCATTATCTGATGATGTTATGACGGCTGTACCTNTATCCCTGCGGGATGGATCACTTGCATTGGGCGCAACGCAAGCTGAGACAGTTAAAAAAGTCATAATTCCTGCAGCGTTGCCAGGAATAGTTAGTGCCCTTCTTTTAGCTATTTCAAGAGCAATTGGAGAAACAATGATAGTTGTAATGGCTGCAGGTTTGGCTGCAAATCTAACAGCAAATCCACTCTCTGCTGTNACAACAGTAACTGTTCAGATTGTTACTCTTTTGGTCGGAGACCAAGAATTTGATAGCGCTAAAACTCTAGCAGCTTTTGCATTAGGATTGATGTTATTTGTGATCACACTAGCTCTCAACGTATTTGCTATGATAATTGTTCGAAGATATAGAGAGCGATATGAATAAAAATTTTTCAAAAAGACACAAGGCAGAAAGTCGTTTTAAGGCATATGGATTTTTCTCATTAATTCTAGCTGCAACAATGCTTGCCTTAATAATTGGCTCTATGATTTATAGATCAATCCCAGCCTATACAAATTATACAATTGACCTTGAAATAAATATGACTGAAATTTCTTTAGAGGATGGAATAGATGATATTAATTATAGAGGCATCATAAGATCTTCTCTGTTTTCTTTTTTCCCTGAGGTTCAGAGTCGTTCTGATAAAAGAAAATTATTCAAGTTAATTTCTTCAAGCGCAACCTATACTCTTAGAGATTTTGTTAGAGAGAATCCTTCATATATAGGTAAGAAATTTTATTTTAATGTTTTATTCACTGATGATTCTGATCTTTTTTATAAAGGCTANGTTGATATATCTCTTCCAGAAGATGAAAGAAGATTGGATAATAAAGAAATTACTTGGTTAAATCAATTAGATGGAACTGGTCNTGTAAAAAATAAAATATCTANAAATTTATTTTTAAATGGTGATAGTAGAGAGCCAGAAGTTGCAGGATTTTGGGGGGCTACAATTGGCTCTTTAATTACNATAACTGTTACATTATTATTAAGTTTCCCTATAGGAGTTTTAACCGCCATATATTTAGAAAACTTTGCTATAAAAAATCGTATAACTGATTTTATTGAGGTTAATATAAATAATCTTGCAGCAGTGCCGTCAATAATTTTTGGTTTATTAGGTCTAGCTGTTTTTATAAACTTTTTTGGGATGCCTAGGTCTGTTCCTTTAGTTGGGGGTCTTGTGTTATCTTTAATGACTTTACCAACAATAATTATAGCCACAAGATCATCGCTTCAATCTGTTCCNCCTTCTATTAGAGAAGCCGCCCTGGCAATGGGAGCATCAGAGATGCAGGTGGTATTTCAACATTTACTCCCCTCAGCTATGCCTGGAATTNTTACTGGAACAATTATTGGTTTAGCTAGGGCTTTTGGNGANTCNGCACCATTATTATTAATCGGAATGGTTGCTTTTATTGTCGACATACCCGCNACGTTTACAGATCCCGCAACTGCTCTTCCAGTTCAAATATATATATGGGCTGATAGCCCAGAAAGAGCATTTGTTGCAAAAACTAGTGCTGCCACTTTAATTCTTATAAGTCTTCTTATATTAATAAATCTTGCNGCAGTANTATTGAGGAAACGTTACGAAGTTAAATGGTGATTGAATTATGNATAAAGAATTAGAAAATAATAATATAATTGAAAATAAGGCTTTAATTGAATGCAAAAATGTGGACGTTTTTTATGCAAATCAACAGGCTTTATTTGGTATCAATCTTAATATTGGTGAAAAAGAGGTTACTTCTTTGATTGGTCCATCAGGNTGTGGAAAATCAACTTTTTTGAGATGCATTAATAGGATGAATGATGTTATCGATATATGTAGAGTAGAAGGTTCCATTAAAATCAGTAATGAAGATATATATCATCCAGATATTGATGTTGTTGAGTTAAGGTCAAGAATAGGAATGGTCTTTCAAAAGCCAAATCCTTTTCCAAAGTCTGTTTATGATAATGTTGCTTATGGCCCCAAGCTTCATGGTAGAATATTGCATAAAGATGATCTTGATGAGAAAGTGCAAAAGAGTTTAGAAAGAGCAGGTCTTTGGTCTGAAGTTAAAGATAGACTTTCGGAACCAGGAACTAGTTTATCTGGTGGCCAACAGCAGCGCCTATGTATTGCAAGAGCTATTGCTATTGATCCATCAATAATCTTAATGGATGAGCCATGTTCTGCTTTAGACCCAATTGCTACTGCAAAGATTGAAGAATTAATTGACGAATTAAAAGATAATTTTACAATTACTATTGTAACACACTCTATGCAACAAGCAGCAAGAGTATCTCAAAGAACTGCTTTTTTTCATTTAGGAAAATTAATTGAGGTTGGTGATACTGAAAAAATTTTTAGAAGCCCAGATCATGAACAAACAGAGGCTTATGTAACAGGAAGGTATGGATAGAGGTAAAAATGGATGATCAGCATATAGTAACTTCATTTGATGAAGAATTAAAAGATTTAACAGATGGTCTTGTGAGTTTAGGAGGTTTAGCTCAGTTAGCATTAAGGAATGTTGAGCAATCTCTAAGAATGAATGACCACAATCTTGCTAAACAGACAATTGAAGCGGATAAACAAATNAATGCNCTGCAAGTTTCTTTAGAGGATCTAACTTTTAATATATTAGCTAAAAGACAACCAATGGCCAACGACCTAAGGATGGTTTTTTCAGCAGTAAAAGTTTCTCTTTATTTGGAAAGAATTGGAGATATGTGCAAAGGAGTCTGTAAGCGTATCGTAAAAGGTGATCTATTGAATGCTAAATCGCCCAATACTATAGACGCACTTGTAAATTTAACAAAAGATGTTCAACAAAGTTTAGATCTTGTTTTAGAGGATTATGCTCAAGGTAAAGCAGATCATGCATTAGATGTTTGGAAGTCTGATATAAAAATTGACTCATCATATGCAAATATTTTGTCTGCTATCCTGANAGATATTAAAGAAAAGCCAGAGGCAATTGAAGCCCTTGTACCACTTTTTTTTATTGCCCGATATTTAGAAAGAATTGGTGATCAAGCAACAAATATTGCTGAAGTCACTCACTTTATAGTTACTGGAGAGNAACTAGGAGATGATAGAAAAATNAAAGTTGAAGATGAGACGGTTTTTTAAATTTATTATAAAAAAGGTATAAGATGAATACTAATAAAAATTATAAAATTTTGATAGCTGAAGATNAAGAAAGTTTAGCAATGTTGATTGATTATAATCTCATTAAGAATGGCTATCAAACAAATATAGTTAAAGATGGTGAACTTGTTCTATCAGAGTGTCAAAGTTTTAACCCAGACTTAATTTTATTAGATTGGATGTTACCCAATATCTCAGGAATAGAATTATGCCGTCGATTAAGAACTCAAAAAAAATATAATAATGTTCCAATCNTTATGATTACTGCCATGGGTGAAGAAAATGACAAAATAAGGGGCTTGGAGACTGGTGCTGATGATTATATAACCAAACCATTTTCATTTCCTGAATTGATAGCTAGGATTCAAGCTGTTCTAAGAAGATCAATGTTATCTAAAGGAGATAATGTAGTAAAAGTAGGAGATATTTCAGTTAATAGAGAAGAGTATAAAGTAACAAGGGATGAATATTCTATAAGCCTTGGTCCAACAGAATTTAAATTATTAAATTGCCTAATTGAACACCCTGGTATGGTTTTTAGTAGAGAAAAGCTATTAGACAATGTATGGGGTATTGATAATATAAATGTAGAAATACGGACAGTCGATGTACATATCGGTAGATTAAGAAAGGCGCTTAATATTGAGGGTAAGGAAGACCCAATACGAACTGTCAGATCGGCAGGATATTCAATAGAGAAAAACTTCTAGTAGTTGCCTATATTTGTTTTAGCAACTTTTTTAACAGAGAATTTAGCCTTCTTTTTTCTGCGAGAGTCTAGTGGCTGATAAGCTAGTTTAGTATGTTCTTCACAATAAACAGAATTTGCACTTCTTCCTCGCCCACAAAATCTAAAATCTTCATCNGTTGGCTCACCTATAGGCCATTTGCATATTTTTTCCGTAAGCATAAGAATATTTATTGGTTCACCATCGGCGCTTACAGCAGGTTCAGGANCGGAAAGAGGGTTAAGATTTTCTGAAAATCTATCCTTTGNGTCAAAGTTTGAAGAAAAATTAGAGGGCTCTCTNTGTCTAATTCTACTTTTAGGTCTAGTCGGGCTTGCTCTACCTGCTAAACCAAGTCTATGAACTTTTCCAATAACGGCATTTCGTGTTACATCACCTAATTCTCTNGCAATCTGACTTGCACTAAGGCCTTCTCCCCACAATTTTGTTAGAATTTCGACCCTATCATCAGTCCACGCCATTTTTTGCTCCCAAATTAGTTAAATTATAAATATATATGGTATACACATTTTTTTTCTCATACAAGATATAGTTACCAAAAAACTAAAAAAAAATGTTTTTTTAAAAAATAAGCTTTATTTATTCTTATTANTAGTGAAAATGTATAAATGTCAGATAAATCACACTACCNATGGATACAGCCACGTGACCCAGGTTCAATAAACTGGTATGGACTCTGGACACTTTACAAAAAAGAAGTTCAAAGATTTTTTAAAATTTTCTTGCAAACTATTGCGGCTCCGATTGCAACCACAATATTGTTTATGGCTATTTTTACGCTTGCATTAGGTAATCTTAGACCAGACATCAATGGCGTGCCGTTTGTAGAATTTTTAGCTCCAGGATTGATTATGATGTCCATCCTTCAGCAGGCTTTTAATCATACATCATCATCTTTATTGATTGCCAAAATACAAGGTAATATTGTTGATATTTTAATGCCACCCATTTCGGCTGTTGAAATGAATATCGCAATTTCTATGGGTGGNGTTACTCGGGGCGTTGTAGTTGCTCTAGCTTCCCTTCCTTGTATTCATTTTTTNTTCGTTGATTTAAGCATAGTGAATTTGTGGGCGATAGTATTTTTTGCAGTTTCTGGATCTCTTTTATTATCTTTGTTAGGCATTATAACTGGTATTTGGTCTGAAAAGTTTGATCATTTAGGAACAATTACAAATTTTATAATAGTACCCCTCTCATTTTTGTCCGGAACATTTTATTCAGTTGATAGGATGCCNGGCNTTGCAAGAGTTCTAATCGATTATAATCCATTCTATTATATAATAGATGGCTTTCGTTATGGATTTATNGGTGTTTCAGATAGCTCTGTTATTTTTGGTGTTTATTTTATAACTATCTTAAATATTTTACTGTGGGTTTTAAATTTTTATTTATTAAAAAAAGGTTGGAGGTTGAAGACTTAATTAAAACGAGGTATCTCCTGACTGATATTTTATTTTTATATTACTTGTTTCGAGGACAATATGAATAACTCTATTATGAATACCTATAATCGTTATCCAGTTTCCTTTGTAAATGGAAAGGGGTCTTGGTTAAAATCTGGAAATGGTGAAGATTATTTNGATTTTGCTGCTGGAATAGCAGTAAATATTTTAGGTCATAATCATCCAGAATTAAACAAGGCAATGATGAATAGTGTTGATAAAATTTGGCACCTCTCGAACCTTTATGAAATTCCTGAACAAGAGGAATTAGCAAAAAAGCTATGTTCATTAAGCTTCGCAGAGAAAGTATTTTTTTGTAATTCTGGCGCAGAGGCTGTCGAGGGTGCAATAAAGGTTGCTAGAAAATATTTTTATTCTAAAGGNGAGACATCAAGAAATGAAATTATTACTTTTTCAGGATCTTTTCACGGTAGAACATTAGCAACTTTAGCTGCAGCTGCAAATCCAGGNTATTCAGAAGGTTTTGGACCAATGCCAGAAGGCTTTATTTCTGTTCCATTTGCCGATCATGAAGNATTTAAAAGGGCGNTGAATAAAAATACTGCGGCAGTTCTTTTAGAGACCATTCAGGGCGAGGGAGGCATTAGAGTTCTTCCAGAAAATTGTTTAAAGGAAATTAAAAAAATATGTACTGACAATGGAATTTTATTAATTATCGATGAAGTTCAATCAGGTATGTATAGAACAGGAAGTTTATTTGCTTATGATTGGGCGTCTATTGAACCTGACATAGTAACGATTGCTAAAGCAATTGGNGGAGGTTTTCCCCTGGGGGCCATTCTTGCAACCGAAAAAGTATCTCAAGGTATGGTAGGAGGTACTCATGGATCGACTTTTGGAGGCAATCCTTTGGCATGCACTATAGGTAAAAAAGTTTTAGATATTATTGAGGATGAAGATATTCTCACTAATGTAAAAACTGTCTCTCAAATTCTTTTTGAAGGCTTGGATGTTCTTCTTAAAAAACACGGTAATAAGATTTCAAGCGTTAGAGGAAAAGGTCTAATGATTGGTGTTGAATGTCTTGAAAAGAATTCGATTATAACTGAAGAGGCTTTTAAGCAGGGACTTTTATTNGTAAATGCTGGGGATAATGTTGTTAGAATGCTTCCACCACTTAATATCTCTAAATTGGATGCTGAAACAGGATTACAAAAGCTTGATCAAGCATTATCAAATATAAAAATATAGTATATGATCGCATATGACTGGAAAACTTAAACATTTTATTGATTTAGACTCATTTTCAAAAAAAGACTTCAGAAGTCTTTTGGATAGTTGTCATGAGCGAAAGAATTCTAAAGTAAGGCATGCTCAAGCTGAAGTTGACTCCGACGCTTGTGCTAAAGATAAAATATTAGCAATGATCTTTGAAAAACCTTCNACAAGAACACGATTTTCATTTGAAACAGCAATGNTTCAACTTGGTGGAAAGGTAATAACTGTTGGCGCTAATGATATGCAATTAAATAGAGGTGAAACAATTTCTGATACTGCTAAAGTTTTATCAAGATATGTTGATATTGTGATGTTGAGAACTAATAAGCATTCTACAATAACTGAATTTGCCTCTAATTCCTCAGTCCCAGTAATCAATGGATTATCTGATAGATCACACCCATGCCAGGTTTTAACAGATTTAATGACATTTGAAGAAAATAGAGGAAAAATCGATGGAAGTGTTGTTACTTGGTTTGGACCAGGAAATAATATGACTCATAGCTGGATTCATGCAGCATCCTTATTAGATTTCGAATTAAGAATATGTTCACCAGAAAATTTTGGAGCTGACTTAGGTATAATTAAGAAAGCAAAAGATGAAGGTGCAAATATAATAGATAATATTTTACCTGAAGATGCTGCAAAGGCTTCCAATTGTATTGTTACAGATACATGGTTTTCTATGGGCGACAAAGANGATAGCTCTAAAAGAAAGATTTTGGAGAATTATCAAGTAACGAATGATTTAATGAATCTTGCTAAAGATGATGTAGTTTTTCTTCATTGTTTACCAGCTCACAGAGGTGAAGAGGTTACTGATGAAGTTATTGATGGAAATAAATCATTTGTTTGGGACGAAGCAGAAAATAGAGTTCATGCTCAAAAAGGAATNATTGATTGGTGTTTTAGTTAAAAATTNTTATTTCCAAAAAGCTCTATTAAAAACTACAATTAAAGTAAGAAATTCTAACCTTCCCGCCAACATTCCAGCGGACAATAACCATTTTCCTATATCTGAGATTTCATAAAAATTATATGATGGTCCAATCATACTACCTAGACCTGGCCCAACGTTTGAAATCGAGGTAGCTGCGGCTGAAAATGATGTTATCAAATCTAATCCTGTAAAACTTAGTAGGGCGGATAGAATAATAAATGTAACTATGAAGATAAAAAGAAATGTTATGACAGATTGGGTAATCTCTTGGCTTATATGCTCACCATTATATTTTTTATTAATCACCCGATTAGGACTTATTAATTTTCCAATAGTTTCTTTGGAATTATAATAAATTATNTGCAGTCTAAAAATTTTAATCCCACAAGTAGTTGAACCAGCACACCCACCTATAAAAGTGATAAATAAAAATACTAATATGATAGGAGTTCCCCACATATCATACTCTGCAGTTACAAAGCCTGTTCCTGTTAGAATGGAAGTAACATTGAAAAGTGAATATCTTATTGCATCAAAAGAGACAAAATCTTTAAATATAATGAGATATAAAATTACCACTATCGAAGCAATGAATAGTGTTTTAAAAAAACCTCTGACTTGCTGATCTTTAATTATATCCGAGGGTTTTCCTCTAATCGCCTTTAGATAGAGCACAAATGGTAAGCTTGATATTATCATGAAAATGATTGCTATAGTCTCAAGATTAATATTATTAAAGCCTCCTAAAGAATCTGATCTTGATGAGAAGCCCCCTGTAGCAATTGTAGACATTGCATGAACAAAAGAGTCAAAAGATGAAAGACCTGCCAACCAATAGGAAATACCACAAATGACTGACAAAGCTATATACAAAACTGTGATCTCTGTAGCTATACTTGCTGCCCTTGGAAGAATTTTTTCAGAGGTATCCGAACTTTCTAACCTAAATAATTGCATGCCACCAACACCCAGATTTGGTAAGATGGAGATAGCACTAACAATTATCCCAATTCCACCAAGCCACTGAAGGATTGCCCTCCAAAGAATGATACCTTTTGAAGTATTTTCTAGATCACTGATTATTGTTGATCCAGTAGTAGTTAACCCTGAAACAGCCTCAAAAAAAGAATCTGTTACACCAAGGTTTCCTGATGAAGCAATAAATGGAAGAGATGCAAATATTGATAAAATAAGCCAACTTAGAANTACCAACNTAAAGGCACTCTTTATNTCAATTTTATTATTACCTCCGCGATTTATTAAAATTAACGAGATACCAATAAAAAATGTAAAGAGGCTGCTGACAAAAAAACCTGTTGAATTGAGATTACTTTCCGCAAGATCTAAAAACCCAGGAATTAGCATTGTAAAAGATAATCCAAGTAAAAATTTCCCTAGAACAGAAATTATTGGCTGTATAATAAATGATGCTGTTTTCATTTTTTTATTATATACCTCTTTGATATCATTTCATAAGAACTTATAATCTTCTTTAGATTTATAAAATACAATATTACGATTTATTTGATGCAAGGAATCAAGTTTGAATGACTGAAAAAAAATCACCAGATTTATTTCCCGATTCTGAAACTATTTCAGAGGGCTTTGATGGCGCTCCTGGTCAGAAGATATCGCTTTCAGGCATTCTCCCCGGACAAATCATTCGTTCGATGATTGAAAGTGGAGAAGTTTGGTCTCAAGGAAATATTGAGGAAGAACAAATTCAGCCAGCTAGCCTTGATTTGAGGTTGAGTGATATAGCCTATAGAATACGTGCCAGTTTTTTGCCGTCAGAGGGATCAGTAAAAGAAAAATTATCTGAGCTTGCATTACATAAAATTGATATTTCAGATGGAGCCGTTCTAGAAACTGGTTGTGTTTATTTAGTTCCATTAATGGAAGCTTTGTCGCTTCCAGAGAGAATAACAGCCATATCAAATCCTAAAAGCTCAACAGGTAGGGTTGATGTTTTTACAAGATTAATTTGCGACGGTAGTCATGAATTTGATAAGGTACCAGGTGGATATAAGGGTCATTTATGGCTAGAGATTTCNCCAAGAACNTTTCCAGTNATCGTNNGNCAGGGNACACGNNTAAATCAAATGCGATTTAGGAGNGGAAGAACAACAAGTTCTGATACCGAATTAAAGCGCTTACATTCNGAAGAAGGAATAGTTTATAANGGAAAAGCTGATATTTCTGAAGGTTTNGCAATTTCTGTAAATTTAAATGGTAATAGTGAAAATGAAATCGTTGGCTATAAAGCCAAAAGACACGCCGGACTGATAGATTTAGACAAACCAAACAAGTATTCTGTCTCAAAGTTTTGGGATCCAGTTTTTATTAATGATGAAAATAGAATTATTTTAGATCCAGGTGAATTTTATATATTAGCTTCATATGAATCAATTGCTGTGCCGCCAAGTCATGCAGCTGAAATGGTTCCTTTTAACCCCTCAATAGGAGAATTCAGAGTGCATTATGCTGGATTTTTTGATCCAGGGTTTGGGCATGGATCATCAGATGGGCAGGGATCAAAAGCTGTTCTTGAGGTGAGNGGCTATGATGTTCCTTTTATTTTGGAGCATAATCAAATAGTGGGACGTTTAATGTATGAAAAACTTACGGAATTTCCTGAAAAATTTTATGGGTCTTCGATAGGTTCAAATTATCAAAAACAAAACCTTCGATTGTCAAAACATTTTATTCAATCATAAATATTTAATTTAGTTTAAAATAATATTTTTTTCATAAACTCTAAAAAAAACTGTCACTTTGATGTCATAGAATCTTCCTAATGATTTAGTTATTAAACACTTAAGGTGAAATAACATTATGTCATTATTAAAAAGAATTAATAAACAATATAAATCTATTTTTATATCGGACGTTCATTTAGGAACCAGAGGATGTAAGATTGATTATCTATTAGATTTTTTAAAAACTAACGAAGCTGAAAATATTTATTTATTAGGAGATATTTTTGATGGTTGGCGATTAAAAAAATCGTGGTTTTGGCCAAAAAAGCACTCTCAAGCGGTAGATATTATATTAGAAAAAGCTAAAAATGGTACTAGAGTTGTTTATATTCCTGGCAATCATGATGAAGATTTTAGATCATTTGATCAGCAAACATTTGCAAATATAGAAATTGTTAATGAAGCTATCCATGAAACTGAAGACGGAAGAAAATTCTTTCTTATTCATGGTGACGCCTATGATGATGTATGTATAAAAGCACCTTGGATAGCATTTATTGGTGATATTTTATATACTTTTGCGCTGGGGCTTAATAGTAAAATCAATAAGTGTAGATCATATTTTGGATATGATTATTGGTCTATTTCTGCATGGTTAAAATTAAAAGTAAAACGTGCGGTTCAATTTGTTTCTGATTTTGAAAAAAAAGTTGCCCAAGATGGAATAAATAGAAATGTCGATGGAATCATATGCGGACATGTCCATCATGCAGAAATAAAAAAATATGATAATATCTTGTATATAAATACAGGCGATTGGGTTGAGTCATGCACAGCTCTTGTAGAGCATAATGGAGGAAGATTAGAGTTATTAGATTGTATAAGAGACAAATCATTAATTTCTGAGTCATCAAATATAATTGCTCATGAAAGTTTATCAAATCCAAGGTCAGGCCAACTTGCGTAAAAAAATACTAATTATTACTGATGCTTGGGATCCCCAAGTAAATGGAGTTGTTGTTACATTAACAAAAACGATTGATTGTTTGAGGTCCTATGGTTATGAGGTAAAAATAATTGAGCCATCTCAATTCAAAACAATTCCTTGTCCTACTTATCCTGAAATTAGGCTACCTATCTTTTCTAAATCGATAATAAAAAAAATATTTAACTCTTTTGGCCCTGATTATATTCATATTGCTACAGAGGGCCCGCTTGGGCTTTCAGCAAGAAATTTTGCTAAAAAAAATAATTTTAATTTCACAACAAGTTATCATACGAAATTTCCTGAGTATATTTCAGCTAGGTTTCCTATTCCTTTGGATTTTGGTTACTATCTTTTGCGATGGTTTCATAAATATTCATCTGCTGTAATGGTATCTAACAAAACTTTAGAGAAAGAGTTGCATGCTAGAAAATTTAAGAATCTAAAATTATGGAATAGAGGTGTTGATACAAGTAATTTTTACCCTCGGTTTACCAATGTAATGTCAGGTCTTCGGAGACCAATCCATTTATATGTTGGAAGAATAAGTATAGAAAAAAATTTAGAAGATTTTCTGAGTCTTGATTTAACAGGATCAAAGGTAGTAATTGGTGATGGTCCAGATTTAAAAAAATTGAAAAATAAATTTCCAAATGTTCATTTTGTTGGATACAAATTTGGAGAAGAATTGGCTGAATATTATGCAGCTTCCGATGTATTTGTTTTCCCTTCAAAATCAGACACATTTGGACTTGTTATTTTAGAGGCTTTAGCTAGCGGATTACCTATTGCAGCATACCCAGTAACTGGACCAAAAGATATTGTGACTAGTCAGAAAGTAGGATTTTTATCTGATGATTTAAAACAATCAATTGAATATGCCTATGACTTAAAAAAGGATGATGCAGTTGAATTTGTAAAAGATTTTACTTGGGAGAATTGTTCAAAAAAATTTGCTAAAAATTTAGTTTCTATTTATTCTGATAAGTTCAAAGATGGAATTCCTACTGGGAATCACACTTTAAGTAAAGAATTTTTAAGAAACGTAGGTTTAATAAAATGACAAATTTAAAGAAATTAGCTTTCATTCTCATACTTATGTTTATACCCATTATTTTATTCGCAGATGAAAATAATTATTCCTTGAAAGTATGTAATAATTTTGAAAGCTCTGACTCTTATTGCTCCGGTTACTTAAGGGGGGCATTTGATATTTTAATGGTAAATGAAGAAATAAATCCAACTTATGAAGTTATAGATCAGCAGTTATTATCAATTGTTAAATCATATTTGAATAAACGTAATTTTGAGGATAGAAATCAGTTTCAGAAATTTGTTAATGAAGCACTAATAAACGCTTTTCCAAATAATAGTAATTTAAGAAATATAAAAAAAGAGAGAACTGGAATTTTTAATGGTGTATTTATTAACCGTTGTAATACAGAAGATTGTGATGATTAATTTTATATATCTTGATATTTAAATTTCATTGTATGTTTNATAGANGATATTTCAAGATTATTTAACTGAAGAGTTTCTCCGAGTAACTCGAGGAACCTTATGCTCTCTTCGACTACATTTAGATCCGCCATCATGACTTCAAGGGCTAAAATATAAGCAGTTTTCTTTAAATCTTTTTTTGAATCTAATCCTTCATTAATATGATCTAATAAATTTTCAAAATTACTCTCTTCTTGGGTTAACTCCATACATTCAATCATTTTTTTAGACAAATAGTCATTGTTTGCTTTCTCAAAAACAGGCAAGGTGGTAAAAAGATAATTGATTGTATTCATTTCTTTATCAGAAATGTCACCATCGGTTGCAGCGGATAGCGTCATAGTATAAATAAGGCTATCAATAATATTGAGCGAGTTCATGAATAAATCTTTAATAGCAGAAGCTGAAGAAAGCAAGTCATGGCCTTTTGAAGAGGCGAGAAAAATACTTAAACGTCTTGAGAAAAATAATAAAGACGTAGTTTTTGAGACGGGTTATGGCCCATCNGGCTTGCCTCACATTGGAACTTTTGGAGAGGTTGCAAGGACCTCGATGGTGAGGTTTGCTTTAAAAACTTTAGACCCATCTATNAAATCAAAGATTATTTGTTTTTCTGACGATATGGATGGNCTAAGAAAAGTTCCTGATAATATACCCAATCAAAAGACGCTTGAAGAAAACCTTGAAAAACCTTTATCGAGTATTCCTGATCCATACGAAAAATTTGATAGTTATGCAGAGCACAATAACAGTCTTTTAAGAGATTTTCTTAATCAATTTGATTTTGAATATGAGTTTATGAGTGCAACAGAGCAATATGCCTCCGGTCATTTTGATAATACTCTCAAGGATGTCTTACAAAACTATGATGAAATATTAAATATAATTTTACCAACCCTAGGTGAGGCTAGGCGAGAAACATATTCACCCTTTTTACCTATATGTGATGAGACTGGAAAGGTAATGATGGCTAAAGTTATGGAAATAGATAAAGAGAGGAGTACTATTCTTTATCATAACTATTTAACAAATAAAGAAGTGGAAACTTCTATCTTAAGAGGTAAGTGCAAACTTCAATGGAAGGTTGACTGGGCTATGCGTTGGGTAGCTTTAGGTGTCGATTATGAGATGGCTGGTAAAGATTTAATTGAGTCGGTAAATTTATCNGGAAAGATTTGCCGTGCACTTGGTAAAAATCCCCCTGAAGGTTTTAATTATGAACTTTTCCTTGATGAGAATGGTGAGAAAATTTCCAAATCAAAAGGAAATGGTATTACCATTAATGAGTGGTTGAAATATGCTAATCCAGAGAGCTTATCCCTTTATATGTATCAAAAGCCTAGACGGGCAAAAAAACTTTCATTTGATGTAATTCCTAAAGCTGTTGATGAATACCAAACCTTTTTAGAAAAGTATTCAAGTCAAACTGCTTCTGAGCAATTAAATAATCCTGTTTTTCATATTCATAATGGCAAACCAAATTCTTATAAAATACCTGTTACCTTTGCTNTAATTCTAAATTTAGTTAATGCATCTCAAGCTGATAATAAAGATGTTCTATGGGGATTTATAAGAGGTTATATAGGTGAGATTTCTGAAGATGCTGAGATCTATATTGGACAATTACTTGATTATGCATTGTCCTATTTTAATGACTTTATTTTACCTACAAAGGTTTATAGGNAAGCTTCGGACGANGAAANGAAATCCTTAAANGAGTTAGTATTGAGGTTTTCACAATTGGATAAAGGCTCTGAGGCGGAAACTATTCANACTATTGTTTATGATGTTGGGAAGGAGGCTGAATATGAAAACCTTAGAGACTGGTTTATGGCCCTCTACCAAATCCTTTTAGGTCAAGAACAGGGTCCAAGATTTGGATCTTTCGTAGCCCTTTATGGTATTGATAAAACTTGTGAGTTAATTAACAAGGCCATAAATAAAGAATTATCCTAATTCANTTATTGCCTCACCAAGATTTTTTTCTCCAGANCCAGGTTTTAAAGGCTTCTGCTGGCTGTCATGATATTTCCAGCCGATTATCCAAGCAATTTCAAAAGTGGCAAATATTTTTCCATTTTCTAAAGAGAAATTATCTTTATAAATTTCTATAGTTCTCTCTAAAATATCTTTTCTAAGAAAGTTTTTTTGCTTTTCTTTTAATATATTTGTTTCTCCCATTTCCCTTAAATCACTCATTAACTTTAATGGGTTATCATATACAACCCTGTGCCTATCAATATCAGCTACCGGTAAATTAAAATTCGCTCTTTGAAGGAGATTCGATAAATCTTGTAATTCAGCAAAAGGACTTATTCTCGGGCTTATACCGTTAGAAATTTCTTCCTCAGCTTTGGCCAAACAAAACCTTAACTCTTTAAGTGTATCGCCAACAAAAAGGCATCCCATAAATAAACCATTTGGTTTTAGGGATTGGTTGATTTGAAATAAAATCCCTGGAATATCATTTGAGAAGTGGAGGTTAAAAAAACTTATGATTAGATCAAGACTAGATTTCTTGATTGGAAGATATTCTTCATCACAAATTAAATCTGTATTTTCTGAGACGCTAAGTTCAGCATTTTTTAAAGAGTTAATATTTTTTGCTTTAGTAAATTCTATATTTCGAAAACCAAGGGCTAGTCCATCATTAAAAGTATTTTTAATAAGATCAATTCTTTCAAACATCTCATTACAATAATCATTAAAAAATAATTTTGAATCAGACCTTTTTTCAAATGATCTTTTTCTTTTAATTCTGGCTAATTTACGATCATGAATCATTCTTTGCGTCTCGGGCTTATGTTTAAAATTAAATACTATATGGTTTTTTTAAATTTAATTTACTATATATCATATAAATCATCAGGAGATTAGATTTGAAAATAGATATTTATACTGGACCAATGTGCCCTTATTGCGTTAAAGCAAAAGACTTACTATCGCAGAAGAATCTTGAGTACAATGAGCTTTATATTGGAAATGATTTTAAAGTCATGGAAGAAATGTTAGAAAGATCAGGTGGAAAACGATCAGTGCCCCAAATTTTCATTGGTGAAACACATGTTGGTGGATATGACGATTTGTATGAAATAGATCGAAATGGTGAATTAAATAAATTACTGGAAGGGCATTAGTGTTAGCTAAACATTCTTTAATTCAATTAAAAACAGGATGTAATCCTAAGGAGTCATTTAAAACTTTAGATAGCCTTATTCGTAAGGCAGCTGATAGAGGAATAAGTTTTGTCTCTACCCCTGAAACTACAAATATTATGGAGCTGAGAAGTTCTAAGCTTTTTAAAAAAATAACTGCTGAAAAAGATGATGTTTTTATTAAGAAATTAAGAGCCTTAGCAAAAGAATTAAATCTCTGGATAAACCTTGGATCTTGGATTGTTAAGGCTGGAAAAAATAAGGCCTCTAATAGAACAATCCTAATTGACTCTGATGGAAGAATTCATAGCAGGTATGATAAAATCCATTTATTTGATGTTGAGATTTCTGAAACTGAGAGATATTTAGAAAGTAAGACTTATAAAGCAGGCAATAAAGCANTTGTATCAAAAACACCTTTTGGAAAACTTGGTTTAACCATTTGTTATGACTTGAGGTTTCCAAATTTATATAGGGATCTTGCACAGTCAGGAGCAGAAATTTTGTTTGTTCCATCAGCCTTTACTTTTCACACTGGCAAGGATCATTGGCATTCACTTTTAAAAGCTAGGGCTATTGAAACCGGATCTTTTGTTATTGCCCCAGCTCAAAATGGGTTACATGAAAATGGAAGAAAAACATATGGCCACTCTTTAGTGGTTAATCCTTGGGGAAAAATAGTTGCTGAAAAGAAAAAAGGAACTGGATTGATGGATTTCAAAATAAATCTTGATGAGGTTCATCAGGCTCGTTTAAAAATTCCCTCAATAAAAGGAAATAAACCCTATTTAATTAAAAGTGAGTCATCATGATCAAATATTCCTTAAAATGTNATAAGGACCATGTTTTTGAAGCNTGGTTTTCAGACTCTTCAAGCTTTGAGAAACAAAATAAAAAAAATCTTATTTCTTGCCTAACATGTTCATCCACAAAGATTAAAAAAGATATTATGGCTCCTCGTATTTCTTCAGNAAAACAAAAAACTGATGGGTTGAAGCAAAAAAAAGATAAGGTTGAAATGATTTTAAATAAAGTTCGTAAGCATGTTGAGAATAATTTTGATTATGTTGGAGATAAGTTCGCAGACGAGGCAAGAGCAATTCATTATGGTGATAAAGAAGAAAGGGAAATTTATGGAGAGACTTCAATTGATGATGCGGTAGAGCTAATAGAGGAAGGAATAAACGTGGAGCCCTTACCAGGGATAAATCCAAAACTTAAGAATTAATTTTTGATGAAAAGCCAAGATAGTTAACNGANAAGTCATCTGATATTTTCCAAGTGTCAAAAATAGGATTGTATTTTACACCTTTGATTTCATCGATTTTCAATTCNTTACTTTTAAATAAAACTTTTAATTCCTCTGGAGTTATNAATTTATTCCAATCATGGGTTCCTTTTGGGAGCCATCCTAAAATATATTCCACTCCAATAATTGCTAATCCATAAGAAATAAGAGTTCTATTGAGGCTAGCAAAAATCATAATTCCATTTTCTGAAAGCANATCGCTNCAGGACTTTATAAACAAACTAACATCTGAAACATGTTCAATTACTTCCATATTTAAAATTACATCATATTTAGTTTTTTTCTCTGCCAAGTCTTCAACGGTATTAACCATATATTTAATAGGAAGGTTATTTGCCTCTGAATGTGCAGATGCCGTTTTGATATTCTTTTCAACAATATCTATTCCTGTAACGTTAGCCCCTAATTTTGACATAGGTTCACATAATAAACCTCCNCCGCAGCCAACATCCAAAAGTTTTATTTTGTTAAAGGGATTNTTATTTTTAGNATTNATATTAAAGTGAGTAATTATTTTTTCTCTAATAAAAGCAATTCGAACGGGGTTAAATTTATGGAGAGTCTTAAACTTTCCATTTGGATCCCACCATTCCTCTGCCATTTTATAGAACTTGTCATGTTCTTCCTGNTCAATTGTAGAGTTTTTTATTTTCTTTTCTTTAGTCACTAATACTTGCTCCTTNATCGCCTATACACTATCTATACCTCACGCCCAATAAGAAAATTCAAAAATATTATATTTTTTGGAGAATTTCAGGTATTTAAATATCTTGGAGAATAAAATGTCTAGAATAGTAATGAAATTTGGAGGAACATCAGTTGGTAGTGTTGAAAGGATCAACCATGTTGCTAAAATTGTTAAATCAGAGGTAGATTTAGGAAATCAAATAGTTGTTGTTTTATCTGCTATGGCTGGAGAGACAGATAAATTAATTAATTTAACAAAAGATTTATCAAAAAGTTTTGAAAATTCTGAGTACGATGTAGTGATTTCTAGCGGAGAGCAGGTTAGTGCAGGCGCTTTATCAGGTTTATTAAATTCTCAAGGAATTAAAGCCCAATCCAGACTAGGATGGCAGATTCCAATAGTTACAAGTGGTGATCATAAATCAGCTCGCATTGAAGCAATCCACTCCAAAGAACTTATTAATTTATTAGAATTAAATGAAGTCATTATTATACCGGGTTTTCAAGGTATTAATTCGGAAGGTAGAATAACGACTCTTGGTAGAGGTGGTTCTGATACTTCTGCAGTAGCAATTGCAGCTGCAATTGATGCTGATTTTTGTGACATTTATACTGATGTTGATGGCGTCTACACGTCAGATCCAAATAAAGTACCAACTGCAAAAAGACTTGATAAAATTTCATATGAGGAAATGTTAGAAATGGCATCACTTGGGGCAAAGGTTTTACAGACTCGCTCTGTAGAAACAGCTATGAATAATGATGTTGTTTTGAGAGTATTGTCTAGTTTTTCTGACATAGGTGAAGACAAAAACGGGACTCTAGTCTGCGATGAAGATAGTATAGCCGATAAGAAGATTGTAACAGGAGTTGCCGCTTCGACAAATGATGCAAAACTTACACTTATTGGTATTAAGGATAAACCAGGCGTAGCTGCAGAGATCTTAAGTGTNCTCGCGGATGATGGTATTAATGTAGATATGATTGTACAAAATATTTCTGATGATCGAAAAACAACAGACTTAACTTGCACAGTCCCCAGTGATGAATCTATTAGAGCAAAAGAATTAATGGAGGGCTTATCTTCTAATCTTTCTTATAAAGATTTGATTGTAGATACTAATATCTCTAAAATCTCAATTGTTGGCGTAGGAATGAGAAGTAATGCAGGTGTTGCAAGCCAGATGTTTAGAGTTTTATCGGAGAATAATATTAATATTGATGTTATTTCTACATCCGAGATCAAGATTTCAGTACTTATAAATAAAGATCTTACTGAAAAAGCATTAAATACATTACATGATCATTTTGAGTTAGGAAATATTTCTAATTAATTGACCTCAAGTAATATTTGGCGAGTAAGTATATGGAAAATTACTATTGGAGAAATATTGAAAGACGGAATAGCAATGTTATTTCTGTTGGATCTTTGAATATAGGTGGAAGCTCTCCAATTTCAGTTCAATCTATGACTAATACTAATACCTCTGATGTATTGGCTACTGTAAAACAGGTAAAACAATTAGAAGAGGCAGGTGCTGATTTAGTAAGAATCTCATGCCCTGATGGGGACTCTACAAAAGCTCTAAAGAAAATTATCCCTGAGTGCAGTGTTCCAATAGTAGCCGATATTCATTTTCATTATAAGAGGGCAATTGAAGCTGCAGAAGCAGGCGCATCTTGTTTAAGGATCAATCCTGGTAATATTGGAAATATTAGTAGGGTAAAAGAGGTAATTAGTGCTGCCAAAGATAATAATTGTTCAATTCGTATTGGCGTTAATGCGGGTTCGCTAGAAAAAAATATTTTAGAAAAATACGGAAGTCCTTGTCCTGAGGCGATGGTAGAGAGTGCATTAATGCATGAAAGAATACTTCAAGATCAATCTTTTGATCAGTATAAGATTTCAGTTAAGGCTTCTGACGTTCTTTTAACTATGGAATCATATAGACAATTGGCCAAGGTCACTAAAGCACCACTCCATCTCGGTGTAACTGAAGCTGGTGGTCTGATGACGGGTTCAATAAAATCATCAATTGGCATTGGACAATTATTACTTGATGGAATTGGCGATACTATAAGGGTGTCATTATCAGCTGACCCAGTTGAAGAAATTTATGTTGGATATAATATTTTGAAAAGTCTTGGTTTACGTTCAAGAGGAGTTACAATAATTTCTTGCCCCTCATGTGCTCGACAAGGTTTTAATGTTATTGATACAGTAAAAGTATTAGAAGAAAAATTATCACATATTAAACAATCTATCACTCTCTCAGTAATAGGTTGTGTGGTGAACGGTCCTGGCGAAGCCCTTTATACAGATGTAGGATTTACTGGGGGAGGAAAAGATAGCGGTATGATTTATATTAGTGGTAAGCAACTATCAAAATTAGATAACAAAGATATGGTTGAAAAAATAGTAGAGCATGTTGAAGAAAAAGCACGTTCAATAGTCAAAGAGGAAAAAAATGACAGCTATTCCACTAGATAAGATTGAAGACATTCTTCAAAAAGGGAAGAGTCTCGAGGAACAGTTGGGAAAAGAAAATACCTCNGAAAAATTTGTAGAACTATCAAAAGAGTATTCCGAGATTCAACCACTNTATGAGTCAGTCGTTGAATGGAAAAATATATACATAGAAATTTCTGATTTAAAAAATCTATTAGAAGAAGAGTCTACTGATAAAGAAATGAAGGACTTAGCTTCGGAGGAATTAGAAGAATTAGAAAAAAAAATTAATTCATTAAATGATGAAATCAAAATTCTTTTATTACCAAAGGACAAGGCAGACTCAAGTGATGTGATTTTAGAGATTAGAGCTGGAACCGGAGGTGATGAAGCAGCTTTATTTGCAGGTGATTTATACAGAATGTATCAAAGGTTTTCAGATGCCAATAGCTGGAAGACTGAAATTATATCTATTTCAGATGGGGATGTTGGAGGATTTAAAGAAGTAATCTTATCTATAGTGGGTAATGGAGTTTTTTCAAAATTAAAATTTGAGTCTGGTGTGCATAGGGTACAGCGCGTACCTACAACAGAATCAAATGGACGTGTTCATACCTCTGCTGCAACAGTTGCAGTTTTACCAGAGCCAGAAGATGTGGATATAGAAATTGAAGAAAAAGACATTAGAGTTGATGTCTTTCGTGCTAGCGGACCAGGTGGTCAATCAGTTAACACAACTGATAGTGCTGTAAGAATAACGCATTTATCCTCTGGCCTGGTTGTTACCCAACAAGACGAGAAGTCTCAACATAAAAATAGGGCTAAAGCCATGAAGGTTTTAAGGGCTAGACTATATGAAGCAGAGAGATTTAAGCAACAACAAGAAAGAGCTGCTGATCGAAGTTCTCAGGTTGGATCAGGTGATAGATCGGAGAGAATTAGAACTTATAATTTCCCACAAGGTCGTGTAACAGATCATCGTATTACGCTAACTCTTCACAAACTAGATACTATTTTAGAGGGGCAAGACCTTAATATATTAATCGAAGCATTAACCTCTGAAGAGAAAACAAGACAATTACTCGAGGGATAGTTATTTGTTTTTAAGTGACTTACAAACAAACATTACAAAGAAATTATTTGATTCAGGTATTGAAACAAGCTCTCTTGATTCAAGAATTATCCTAAAAGAAATATTTTGTTTTGATGAAAAAGAACTTATCCTCAATTCAAAACTAATAGTACCCAATAATAAGATCAATGAAGTGGATGAAGTGCTTTCAAGAAGATTAAGGGGAGAGCCTGTAAGTAAAATATTTGGAAAAAGGGAATTCTATAAATCTACATTTTTTATATCAGAGGATGTTTTGGACCCAAGGCCTGAAACAGAGCTTATAGTCGAAATAGCTAATAATTTTATTCTTGATAGAGGCTATAAAAATTTTATTGATTTAGGAACTGGGTCAGGATGTATAATTTTATCTATCTTAAAGGATAATAAAAATTTAAGCGCTCTTGGTATTGATATNTCTTTTAAGGCTATAAATATTGCTCAAAAAAACTCTATGAATCTCAATCTCGAGAAACAAGCAACCTTTATAGTCTCAAATTGGTTGTCACCAATAAGTGATTTTTATGATTTGATTATTTCAAACCCTCCATACATTCCCTCAAAAGATATTGATNCTTTAGCAAATAATGTAAAAAACTATGACCCCTTGTTATCGCTTGATGGAGGAGACGACGGGTTAAAATGNTATCGAGAAATTGCAGAAGANATTAATAGGATAATAAGTAAAAAAGGCAGAGTNATATTAGAGATTGGCTTTAATCAAGCAATGAATGTTATCAAAATTTTTGAATCTAAAGAATTTATGTTTCTTGATAAATATACTGATATCAATGGTTTAGATAGAATATTGACTTTTGAGTCAAAAAAAACTTAAAATAATAAAAAAAAATGTGGAAATGCAATTAAGTTAAGGCTAATGTGCGTTCAGTTTTTGTAAATGTACAAAATNATTCTCAGTTAAATTATAAATTTATTAAGTTTGCTTAGAATTATTTATCTAGAAAAAATTAGGAATTTTAATGATTGATTCATCAATATTTAGAATGTGTTATTATGGTTAAGCCTAGAAATAATAATAACAGAAGAAGAAATAATCGTCGNCCAGGCGGNAATAATGGAAACAACTTTGAGTCTAACGGACCCTCTATTAAAGTTAGAGGATCTTCTAAACAAATTTATGAAAAATATCTTTCCTTGGCTCGTGACGCTCAATCATCAGGTGATAATGTTCTTCAAGAAAGCTACTTTCAACATGCCGAACATTATGCACGACTTTTAATTGAAAGCGGAAAGTTTGAAAAACAAGAAAGCTCATCAGATAATAAGAATTCTTCCAACCAAGTTAGCAATGGACAAGTAAGTAATAGTAATGGACANACAAACAATAAAAGTGTTGAAGAAAAATCTTTAGATTCTAAAGAAGAAATTAAAGAAAATGTTATTTCTATTGCCGAAGGTGACGATTTAGACGTTGCTGAAAGTTCTTAAAAGTACTATACTTGCCTTATTAAACATCTGAAATATATAAATAATTTAGTATGACAGATTTTTATTA
>PAGD01000024.1 GCA_002704345.1 Rhodobiaceae bacterium
TGAGCGCCCAGGGTGATAATGATTTGGAGCTGTTCGCTCTACCTTGTGACTATCAAAATTTAAATTCAATAATTCTAGAACTGATATCACATCTTCTTTGGCATCAAAAACGTTCACTTTTTCAAAACCCTGCCAATTTTTTCCTGATCCTTCACTTCTGTGAGTTCCGATCCTTAACCCAGATGCTATTGTAATTTGTTCATCTTTTTCAACACCTAGAAAACCTGGACCAACTTCGAAAACACCAATATCTGTATACCCTTTTTTAAAATTTTCATTTCCAACACTTACTAATGAGGCTAGAGGCGTGGGGCGCATTTCAGATAACTCGTCTGAGATTGGATTTACTATTTTTAAGTTACTATTGCCGCCACCAAAATCTAAAGATTCTTTATTGTTAACAAAGGAATAAGATATTATTTCCATTAGACCTCTTGAGGCAATAGACCTTTTAATAATCTTAATTTGTTTTTGTTTTTTTGTTAAAATTGGTTTTGCTGGCTGCTCTGGATTCAATAAGGGCTCGGATTTAATATTATCTAAACCAAAAATTCTTACAATTTCTTCAACAAGATCTGCCTCTCCATAAATATCAGGTCTCCAAGAAGGAATAACCACATCCCATGTGTCTGATACTTTAAAGCCAAGTGATACAAGTATTTTATTAATTTTATCATTTTCAATTTCTATTCCTGTTAATTTGTTAACAAGCTTTGGGTTAAATGTTATTTTTTTTGGTTTGAATTTTAAATTATCAACTATAGAAACTTCGCCAGCTTCTCCTCCACATAAATCTAATATCATTTGAGTTGCTAAATTTAGACCTTCAATTACATATTCAGGATCAACACCCCTTTCAAATCTATATCTAGAATCTGAAACAATATTTAATTCTCGTCCAGCTAAAGCAGTTTTTACAGGATCAAAATAAGCAGATTCTATAAAAACATCTTTTGTTTCAATAGTTGATCCAGATTCATTTCCGCCCATAATACCGCCAATACCAACTACTTTTTCTTCATCTGCAATTACACACATTCCTGGTTTTAACTCATAGTCTTTACCATCAAGCGCTAGAACTTTCTCACCATCCCTTGCTTCTCTGGCTCCAATTTTATCATTAATTTTATTAGCATCATAAACATGAAGAGGCCTCCCTCTATCAAAGTTAATAAAGTTAGTAATATCCACAAGACAATTAATAGATTTCATTCCTATTGATTCAAGGCGTCTTTTTAACCAATCAGGACTTTTATTATTAGTAATATTTTTTATGAGTCTTCCGGCAAAGATTGTACATCCTTTAAAATTATTTTGTGTATCTATGAAAATTGGTAAGTTTTCTTTCGAGGTATTAATTTTAGCTGGATTTTCTTCTATTAGTTTTCCTAATCCCGCAGCAGCAAGATCTCTTGCTATACCCCTAACTCCAAGGCAGTCTGGTCTATTAGGAGTTATTGCAATTTCTATGTAAGTATCATTAATATCGAGAGCTTGAGAAACAGGTGTTCCAGGATTGATCTGTTCTGATAGCTCTGTTATTCCCTCTGAATTATTACCTAAGTTAAGTTCTTTCTCAGAACAAAGCATTCCTAAAGACTCAATGCCTCTTATTTTTGCTTTTTTAAGTTTCATACCTGACTCTGGTATTGTACTTCCAATAGGTGCATAAATTGTAGTTAAGCCTTCTTTCGCATTTTTTGCACCGCAAACAACTTCTATTTTTTTAGCTCCTGTATCAATCAAGCAAAGTTGGAGTCTATCTGCATCTGGGTGAGGTTTTGTTGATAAAATTTTTGCTGCAATAAAACCATTTAAGGCTTCAGATGGATTGTATGATTCTTCAACTTCAAGACCAATATTGGTAAGTTTTTTTAATATAGTTTCTGTATCTGAATTTGTTTCAAGATGCTGTTTTAACCAAGATAAAGTAAATTTCATTTTCTTAAACCTCTTGATAGGGTTGGTATATCAAGAAATGAAAATCCATAATGATTCAACCACCTGACATCACCATTAAAGAATGTTCTAAGGTCAGGTATACCATATTTTAGCTGTGCAAGTCGATCAACACCAAGACCAAATGCAAAGCCTTGATATTTATTAGAGTCGATATTTGCTGACTTTAATACTTCGCTATGAATCATTCCAGCACCAGCAACTTCAAGCCAATCAGATCCTTCTCCAACCTTAAGGACTGATCCAGACCTATCGCATAGAACATCAACTTCAAGAGAGGGTTCAGTAAATGGAAAATAACTTGGCCTAAGTTGAATTTCAATAGTATCTAATTCAAAAAAAGATTTAAAAAATGTTTCTAGGGTCCATTTTAGATGACCAAGATGAGTCTTTTCATCCACAACTAAACCTTCAATTTGATGAAACATTGGAGTATGAGTTTGGTCGGAGTCACATCTATAAGTTCTTCCGGGGGAAATAAATTTAAAAGGAGGCTCTCCTTTTTCCATAGTCCTAACTTGAACTGGGCTTGTGTGAGTCCTTAGTACAAGGCTTTCATTAACACTATTTCTATTTGGCATATAAAACGTATCATGCATTTGTCTAGCTGGATGTGATTCTGGAATATTAAGGGCATTAAAATTATAATGTTCGGTTTCTATATCCGGTCCCTCAGCTATTTGATATCCTAGAGAGCCAAAAATTTCTGAAATTTCATCCATAACTTGTGATACAGGATGGATTTTACCTGTTTTTGCTGACTGAGATTGAACCGGAAGGCTGACATCAACCTTTTCTTTGAGTAATCTATTGTTTAATTCAATATTTTCTAACTCTTCTTTTTTTTCAGAAATACAATTTGAAATAATATTTTTGAGCTTGTTTAGAGTTGATCCGGTTTCTTTTTTTTCCTCAGTACTTAAAAGGCTGAGGTCTTTCATAAGTAAGGAAATGCGACCTTTTTTTCCTAATTCGCTAACACGAATTGCTTCAAGTTCATCATAATTATCAACAGATTTAACTGCTTCTAAAATTTCTTTTTCTAATATTTTAAGGTCAATCATTAGTTTCATCCAAGAACTAAAAGTACTTTAAAAATAAAGCTTAACACAAATTTAGTTTTATTTTAATGAAGCTTGAGCTTTTTCAACTAATTTTTGAAAACTTACAGCATCGGATATAGCTAATTCAGCTAGAACTTTTCTATCAATCTCAATTCCTGCTTTAGTAAGGCCATTGATGAATTGCCCATANGTTGAGCCANTTAATCTTGCTGCTGCGTTTATTCTTTGTATCCATAAAGATCTGAAGTTCCTTTTTCGAACTTTCCTATCACGATATGCATATTGACCTGCCTTTTCGACTGCTTGATTAGCAATTCTGAAGGTATTTTTTCGTCTACCCCAGTAGCCTTTAGCACTTTTTATTATCTTTCTATGTCTAGCGTGACTTGCTGGACCACCTTTTACACGAGCCATCTTTGTCTCCCTATGCGTATGGCAGGAATTTTTTCACTATCCTGCTGTCAGAATCGGAGAGGACGGTAGTTCCTCGTTTATTCCGGATTTGTTTTGGTGTTCTTTTAATCATTCCATGCCTCTTGCCGGCTTGGGCGCGACTAACTTTACCTGAAGCTGTAACTTTGAAGCGTTTTTTTGCTCCACTTTTGGTCTTTAATTTGGGCATTTTGCATTCTCCTGTATTTAATTATCATTAAAGGAATAAGCTTTTTAGATAAACACGGCATGCCCTGCCGGATCATCTAAAGGTGGTTTATATTACTTTTGATATTAATTCAACTAAAAGAAGCTTTATCTGGGAGCTAAAACCATAATCATTTGTCTACCTTCAAATTTGGGGTCCATCTCTACCTTGGCTATTTGATCAATCTCTTCTTTAACTTTTTGAAGAAGAGAAGCCCCCCTATCTTGATGAGCCATTTCCCTTCCTCGAAACCTAAGAGTTACCTTAACTTTATCTCCTTCAGAAAGAAACTTTTGAACACTTCGCATTTTAACTTGATAGTCATGAACATCAATATTTGGACGAAGTTTAATTTCTTTAATAGCAATGGTTTTTTGCTTCTTTTTAGCTTGGTTGGCTTTTTTTTGACTCTCAAATTTATATTTTCCATAATCCATTACCTTACAAACAGGAGGATTTGTCTTAGGTGATATTTCCACAAGGTCTAAGCCTTGCTCTTTAGATACTTCAATTGCGTGAGGGGTTGGTACATTACCTTTTTTTTCACCAGAAGCATCTATTAGTAATACTTCTTCTGCGGTAATTTGTTCGTTGACCCGCGGTCCTTTGGAGGAAGGCGGTGTCTGGCTATGTTGTCTACTTATGGAAACTTCTCCTTATTAATAAAATTTTCATCTTAAGATTGCTTTCTATACAAATCATGTCAAGAAATTCATTTAGAAATTAACAATCGGTTATAGACTTCTAATGTCTTTTTACACATACTTTCAAGAGAAAAATTATTTTTTACATTCATAATAGCTCGTTTTTGCATGCCTTGAATTTCTTCATTTTCCATTTTTAATGCTATTTTTATTTTATCAGCAAGTGATTCACTATTATTTGGTATTGCTTTAAAGCCTGTGAAATTTTTACCACTTTTTATAGTATCTTTTACTGCACCAGCATCACATGAGATTATTATTTTTCCTGATGCTTGAGCTTCTATAGGAATTCTTCCAAAAGGCTCTGGTTCTATAGACGGAGATAAAATCACATCAGACGCATGGTAGGCCAAAGGCATATTTTCAACTTTTCCAATTAACCTTATTTTTTTTTCAAGTGAATAAGATGAGATTAACCTATTTAAGTTATGAATATATTTCTCACTGTTTTTTTGTTCCCCAGCAAAAAGACAAACAATATTTTTAAAAAAGCTCTCCCCTTTTAATAAATTGATTGCCTCAATTGCAACTTCGTGACCTTTCCACTTTGTTAACCTAGCNGGAAGAAGGATTATAACTTTTTCTTTATCAAAAATTNTCCAATTTTCTTTTATTTTAGNGATTTCATGACTATTGATATCTGATTTTTTGAAATTATTAACATCAACACCTCTTGGTATAATATCAATTTTACTTTTATTTATTCCATATATTTTACTGATATTTTCTGCTGTATATATAGAATTAGCTATAACGGCATCGCCTTTTAACATTATTGAGTTGTATATTTTTTTTATAAAAGAAGAATTACTCACATGACCATGCCAAGTTGTTAATACTGGTATACCTAATTTTTTTGCAGCAAAAATTGCTGACCATGCNGGTGCTCTAGATCTAACATGAACTAAGTTAATTTTTTTTTCTCGAAAAATTTTTATAAATAAAAAAAAATTTTTTATTATCGAGTAAGGNTTTTTTTTATCAATTTTTAATTTTATTACTTCTATATTCGCTTTCTCAAGATCATCTATAAGTTTTCCTCCTGATGTTAAAACAAGAGAAGAAAAGTTTGTATCTTTAAGAAAGCTGGTAATTTCTAANACAGTTCTTTCTGCCCCACCTATTTCCATATTTGGAATTATTTGTAGAATTCTTTTATTTTTATAATTAAGATTTGATTTTGACATATATTATAAACCTATGAAAAAAATACATGATACATTAAAAACCGCAAATGATAATTCTATAGCTTATATTTATGAATATAGTCCAAAAAATAAACATAATCTTATATGGTTTGGCGGTTTAAATTCTGACATGCACGGAACTAAGGCGGAAGCTATTTCGGAATATGCTGATTTAAATAATTATAATTTTTGTCGGTTTGATTATTCAGGACATGGACTCTCATCGGGTAATTTTGAAGATTGTAATATTTCTGATTGGTTAAACGATAGTATTAATATTTTAGATAATATTTGTAATGGACAGCAAATTTTTATCGGCTCATCTATGGGTGGTTGGATTTCATTATTATTAGCTCTCAAAAGAAAAAATAGGGTTAGCGGCCTNGTTTTGATAGCACCAGCAGTTGATATGACAGAAATACTTATGTGGAATAATTTTAGTGATAACGAAAAAAATACAATNAATAAAAAAGGATATATAGAAATTTTTTCTGATGATTATCCTCCTTATAAAATCACTAAAAATCTCATAGATGATGGAAGAAAATATTTATTAATGAATCAANAAATTNCCNTAGATTGNCCTGTGAAAATTATTCACGGTATANAGGATGAAGCTGTTCCATGGNATCTATCAATAGAACTAACTAAGAAAATCTTATCTAATTCTATAACTCAATTATTTATAAAGGACGGGGACCACGGGCTTTCACGCACTTCGGATCTTGATCATATATTTTTCTCAGTAGAGCAGATTATCAAAAAAATATAATTATATTAGTTTATCCATTCTTTTATTACGTCTTGATTTTTTTCTTTTGATAATGAAATTTTTTTAATTTCTTTTAATTCCTCTCCATCGATAATTTGATTTAAGGCCCAAATAGCTGCTCCTCTAACAATAGGTGACTCATCAAAGATATTTTTATTTATATTATCTTTTGCATCTTTTAATTTTGCATTTCCAATTGCTATTAAAACATTCCTTAAAAATCTATTTCTGCCTATTCTCTTAATAGGTGATTTTGAAAACATTTTTCTAAAACTATCATCATCAAGTAATGATAATTTTTTTAAATCATATAATTCGTTTTGATTTTTCTGTTTAAATTTTATTTCTTTNGATTNTTTTGCAAATTTATTCCATGGGCAAACAGCCAAGCAATCATCACAGCCATATATTCTATTCCCAATTTTTGANCGAAGGTTAGTTGGAATAATACCTTTATGCTCTATCGTTAGATACGAAATACATTTTCTAGCATCCAACTTGTAAGGTTTTACAAAAGCATTAGTAGGACAAACNTCTATACAATTATTACAGTTACCACAATGATCATTCTCCTCAGTATCAATTTCTATNTCTAGGTTGGTAAATATTGATGCTAGAAATAACCATGATCCATAATCTCTTGATACTAAATTGGTGTGTTTACCTTGCCAACCTAAACCAGCTTTTTGCGCNAGTGGTTTTTCCATAATTGGAGCCGTATCAATGAAAACCTTAATTTCTGAATTAGTTTGGTTTACAATCCATCTTCCAAATTTTTTCAAATTTTTTTTAATCACATCATGATAATCATCTCCTCTTGCGTAAACTGATATATTACCTATGTCTTTTAATTTTAGGTTATGCATTGGGTCATGATCAGGAGCATAATTTACCCCAAGAACAATTATGCTCTTAACATCTGGCCATATTTTTTTCGGAGATAATCTTCTTTCTAAATTTTTTTCGAGCCAATCCATATCCCCGTGGAAATTATTATTTAGGAAATCTTTTATATAGTTATGATCTTTNTTATGAATTTTTGGATCGGTAANTTTTATTATATCAAATCCAAATTCTTTTGATTTTTTTTGGATTTTTTCTTTAGAAATCAAGGAGTGCATAATTTCCNCTTGGTGGAATACCGACAATTTTATCAGTAAGGATTGATCTAAAACTTGGTCTACTTTTTATTCGCGAATACCATAACTTGATCTCAGGAAATTTTTCCCACGGGATATCACCTAAATAATCTAAACAAGAAATATGAGACGCAGCTGTTAAATCTGCAAGCTCTATTTTATTAGTTACTAACCAAAATCTTCTCTCCAAAAGATACTCCATATATTTTAGATGATTATTCATAGTACCTATTGCCATACGAATTAATTNAGTATTTGGTAAGCCTCCACCTTTTTCAATAGAACGAAACCTTTTTTCAACCCTTTCATTAATTATTATTTTACTAACTTCTCTATAAAATTTATTATCAAACCAATCGATTAGTCTTCTATTCTCAGCCTTAGTTTTTGTATCTTCTGGAAGAATATTTTTATATTTAAATTCAATATATTCTGAAATCGCATACTGCCCGCAAAAAGTAACTTCATCAAAAATTAGTATTGGAACTTCTCCGGAAGGATTTAACTTTATAAATTCTTTCCGATTTTCCCAATATCTNTCAACAATTAAATCTACTCCAATTTTTTGTTCTCCTAAAAGCAACCGTATTTTTCTGCTAAATGGACATAATGGATAATGATATAAAGTTGTCATATTATTTATTAATTTTAAAAATTATTCCTTTAAATTATTAGATTATTTNTAATTATAATTTATTTATAAAAAAACAAACTTTGCTAAAAATATTACTGTCAGAAACCAAGCACCTAAAGAAACTTCTTTATATTTATTAGATGCTATCTTAATTGCTACGTAAGAAATAAATCCAAGAGCAATTCCATTGGCAATAGAAAATGTTAATGGAATCATAACAATTATAATTAATGCAGGAAATATTTCAGTTATTTCAGACCAATCTAATCTCTCCATATCGCTTAGCATCAAAATTGCAATATAAATAAGTGCTCCAGCAGTTGCATATGGTGGAATGATTTCAGCTAGTGGTGAAAAAAAAATTGATAATAAAAAACCAATTCCAGTTATAACTGCAGTCAATCCTGTTCTACCACCAATCTCAACTCCAGCAGAACTTTCAACATAACTTGTAACGGGAGCACATCCAAAAAAAGATCCTATGATGCTTGAACTACTATCAGCCTTTAGAGCCTTATCAATATTTTTTATTTTTCCTGATTTATTAGTTAATTTAGCTCTACTTGCTATGCTTAATAATGTTCCTGTGGTATCGAAGAAATTAACAAATAAAAATGAAATAATTATACCAATCATTGCTACATCTAGAGCACCAAAAATATCTAATTTCATAAATACTGGTAAAAAATCAGGTGGAGCTGATAAAATTCCTTTAAATTCAATAAAATTAAATACTATTGCCAGAAAAGTTATAACAAAAATACCAATTATTATAGACCCAGAGATCTTACGAACTGACAGAATTGAAATTAATAAAAACCCAAGTANAGCCATTATCGTGGTTGGCTGTGAAAGATCTCCAAGAGTAACCAATGTTGAGTTGTTGGCAATAATTATCCCACCACTTTTCAAGCCAATTAAACCAATAAAAAGTCCTACACCTGAACCCATAGCAATTCTTAAATTNAAAGGTATACCGTCCAACATCCATTTGCGTAAAGGTGTTATACTCATTAGCGTAAACAAAATACCCGCCCAAAAGACAGCTCCAAGAGCAACCTCCCATGAGTAACCCATTCCACCTACTACAGTATAAGTAAAAAAAGCATTTAATCCCATTCCAGGAGCTAGACCAACTGGCCAGTTTGCATAAAGTCCCATAAAAAAACATGCTAAAGATGCTGCAAGACAGGTACCAACAAAGCTTGCCCCTTGATCCATACCACTAGCAGCCATCATTTGGGGATTAACAAATATTATATAAGACATTGTAACAAATGTCGTCATTCCAGCTAAAATCTCTTTTTTTAGAGATGTTTTATTAGTCTTTAATTTGAAAATTTTTTCTAACATTATTTATTAATTTCTTATGTTTAATTTATATCAAGATACTAAGATTATTTAATAATCATAATGGAGTATCTTTTTATAATATATTATTAAATTTTTTAATTTAGTTTTAAATTTATTTATTAATAAAAAAAAGAATCATTTTAAGATGAAATTTAATTATTTCAAACAAGGCATCATTCTTGCTTTGTTATATCTAGAAATATTANAAAAACAATTCTGGGGTTGCTATTATGCTATTCAAACTTTTTAAAACTAAACTTTTTTATTTTTTACCTCTTATTTTAATTACTCAAACTTTAATNGCTGATGAGTCGGTAAATCAATCTTCATCTGCAGAAGTAAATTCACTNACTATAGATGAAATTATAGTGACTGCAGAAAAAAGAACTGAAAGTTTACAAGATGTTTCTAAGGCTGTTTCAGTTTTTGATGCTGATGAATTAGAAACAAAAAATATTACTGATTTTGTTGGNTTAAGCGCCATTGCGCCTGGAGTAACTGTTGCAAAAAATGAGGGTTATAAAACTATTATTTCAATCCGCGGTGTTGGAGATGAAACAAATCAAAATGCAATAGCTGCACCATCCGTAGCTCTTCATATGGATGGTATTTTTATTGCTTCTAAATTTTCATTAAGAACAGATTTTATTGATTTAGANAGGATAGAGGTATTGCGTGGTCCTCAAGGTACTTTATTCGGTCAAAATTCAACAGGTGGTACAGTAAATGTTATCAATAAAATGCCTACTTTTGATGGATTTTATGGCAAGGCAGATATTACATTGGGAGATTATGGCTTAAAAAAAGTTAGAGGATCCTTTAATACTCCCATTTCTAATAATATTTCAACAAGAAATTCTTTTGTTGTTACTNACAGAGAGGGCTTTACTGATAATATAGTAAATGGTCAGGATNTAGATGATGCTAGTCATATTAGTTTTAGATCAGATTGGCTTTTTGAGTTGGGNGATACATCAAATTTAAGACTTTTTTATCAATATTTTGATGCTGATAATAATGGTGCTGCAATGAAGGGTCTTGATGACCAAACTCCCAATCCTAGGAAATTAGCTCAAGATTCAATGTCAGATTATCAACTTTCATCAGAAATTTTTGGAGCAATNTATGAGGTTGATTTAGNTTCTGTAAGCNTNAAGATATTAGCAAGTTCACAAGAAGATGATATTTATGTAGTAAGAGATAATGACAGACATAATTTTGGGGATATCCATGCTGAAGGTCCATTAGCTGGGCTTCCATATATTGCAGCAGAATATCGACCTGAAACATCTTTAGTTGAAACTAAGACTTTTGAAATTAATTTAATATCGAATGAACCTCTTTTTGGTTCTNTTGATTGGATATTAGGTGCATTTTATTTTGATCATGAAATTGAAAATCATATTTATGAAGTAAAGGATGTGAATAATGTTAAACTTGTTGATCTCATGGATGGAAAATTTACTCCATATACCCATGATCCCATATGCTCAACAAATCCATTTGCTGGGGTATGTTTTGCTGCTTTTGGAGCAGAACTAGGTTTCGTTTCAGATGCCTATCCAACAAGGGAGTCTCAATCAGTTTATGGTCAAGCTACAATTAATATTAATGATAGTGTGAGAGTCATTACTGGTTTCAGATATACTGAGGATACATTTTCTAGTGATGTAACAAATTTCTTTGGTTTAAATTCATATCTAATCGAGGATGATCTAGAAAAGACTACCGGAAGAATAGCTATTGAATATGATCTTGACGATGATACGATGACTTATTTATCTTTTACTAAAGGTTTTAAGCCTGGTGGAAGCAATCTTACCTTCGGTTACCCTGTNGATGATGAACAAAACTTTGGCGCCAATCCAGCGCCTCAATTAGTTTTTCCTATTTTTGAAAGTGAAACTATTGATGCTTATGAAATAGGTCTTAAAACTGATTTATTGAATAGTAGGCTTAGAGCAAATATTTCTGCTTTCTTTTACAAATATGAAAACCTTCAATTTCAATCTACTGATCCAGATATATATCGAGGAGGTGTAGCAAACATACCCGAGTCAGAAATGAGCGGTTTAGAAATAGAATTTTTAGGTATTATATCTAATGAATTTTCTTTTGATCTTAGACTTTCTTTTTTGGAAACAGAAATTACATCTGAATATGAAGCTTTAGATAACATTAGNGCAGAATTATACTTCTTTGGCGAAGAGCCAATTAGATACACCTTAAGGGAGAGTATAAAAGGAAATAAACTTGCAAAAAGCCCAGAATTCAATGCAAATTTTGGATTAATGTACGAAAAAGTTTTATCTTCGGGCAAATTACTNAAAGCCACNGCTGAGGTAGTTCANAGAGGNGATTTCCAACAACGAGTATTTAATAATCCTTTCGTAGACGCCGTTGANGAATATACCATTTATAATTTAAGTTTGAGCTATGAAATTTCAGACAAGATTGGATTAGATTTAATAGCATTGAATATCTCTGATGAAGATGGGGTTAATTCCAGTATGACTGATGTTTTTGGAGTTGCCGGTACAGGTATAGAGCTAATTCCACCAAGACAATTTATGGGAAGATTAAGCTATAATTTTTGATTTATAATCAAAAATTTAATTTATCCTTATTTGTAATAAGCAATATTATAAAGTTAAATCTATTAGTTATGACTTATATTATCTTGACTTTAAATAGAGAACATTAAAGTTAATACGATGGAAAAGTTATTTATTGAATCACAGAGATTGTTGGAAGATTCCTATGAATTAGCCTGGAAGGTTTATGAGAGTGGTTTTAAACCAAACTATATTATTGGTGTGTGGAGAGGCGGCGCACCTGTTGGAATTGCTGTTCAGGAATTACTTCAAGTTTTGGGCATAGCCTCCGATCATATTGCTATAAGAACATCGTCATATATTTCTATGGGTAAACGATCAAAAAAAGTTAGTGTTTACGGTTTAAATTATGTTATCAGAAAACTTGAGTCAGAAGATTCTTTACTGATAGTTGACGATGTTTTTGACACTGGGCTCTCAGTANATCAGGTAATAGAAGATTTAAAAAATGCTTGTAAAAAAAATACTCCAGAAATTAGAATTGCTACTCCNTACTTTAAACCTTTAAATAATAAAACTTCTATAAAACCTGATTATTTTATACATGAATCTAACAAATGGTTGGTTTTTCCACATGAGCTTGAGGGATTAACCATAGAAGAAATTAAAAAGAATAAACCTGAATTGAGTAATTTGATTAATAAGATAGCTTCTCTTAAGTAGAAGACTGGTATAAAAAGAACTGTGATGACAAATATTTTTTTTCATAAGGACGATTTAGCAGAAGGAGTAAAATTTCAAAATTCTGTTGCGGTAGACTCTGAAACTCTTGGGCTAAGACCTGAGAGAGACCCTCTCTGTTTAGTTCAACTTTCCTCTGGAGATGGAACTGCACATTTAGTTCAACTCAATAGAGAAAACTATAATGCGCCAAACCTAAAGAGAGTGCTATCAGATAAAAAATGCCAAAAGATATTTCATTTTGCTAGGTTTGATGTTGCTGTTTTAAAAAAATACCTAAATATCGACTGTGAACCNGTATATTGTACTAAAATTGTCTCGAAATTAGTTAGGACTTATACAGATAAACATGGATTAAAAGATTTATGTAAAGAGCTTATTAATATTGATTTATCTAAACAACAGCAGAGTTCAAATTGGGGAGCTAGGGAATTAACTGAGGATCAAAAACTATATGCTGCTTCTGATGTTTTATATCTTCATCAAATTAAAGATATTCTAGATCAGGAGTTATTAAAATTAAATCGGAGAGATATCGCNGATCAATGCTTCTCCTTTATAAAAACTCGAGTTGATTTAGATCTTAAAGGTTGGCCAGATATTGATATATTTAGTCATTAAGTTTTAAAAGAATGATAAATAAAGATTATATTCAAACAAATCGAATAAAAAAATTAAANTTAATTCTACCTGCAATAGCCATAGTTATTATCTGTGTTCTTATTGTTCAATCAATCAATTTTGATATAGAGTCAGATAACCCAAATGTGAGATCAGTTATTTCTGATCAACCTGATGAGGGCGTATTAAAACCATCAATGCTTGGCGAAACTTCTTCTGGACAGCCTTTTGAATTAAATGCTTTAAAGGCCAGTCCTTTAGGCCCTAATTTGCAAGATATAAAGTTAGAAAATGTTAGTATAGTTATTGGGGATACCCCACTGCAAAAAATTAGTATTAATTCAAGAAGTGCAAAATATTTTGCAAAAAGTAATATTGCGATATTTTTTGATGATATTCTGGCGAAAACAGGTAATGGTTATGATTTTATTGCTCAGGTAGTTAATGTAAATCTTGATACAGGNTTTACTTTTCTTGATGGTCCTGTGAAGGGAAGCAAAGGAGATATCCTGTTTAATGCAGGTCATGTTGAAGTACATGAACGTGGTGATAAAATATTTATATCTTCAGGTGTTGAGATGATTATTCCCTCAAACTTTCTTAATAAAGGGGGCAAAGACTTATGACCTTTTTTAAGACTTTATTTAATTTTTTTTTATTCACTCTATTATTCATAAATATTTTATCCGCAGAAGACTCAATTAAATTTGCTACAAATATTGAAGCCCCTTTTAAAGTGAATGCTGACTCAATGTTTATTGATAAGATTTCTCTTGAAGGAGGGCTATCAGGTTCAGTAAATATTAATCAAGGACCTTTAGATTTTAAATCAGATCAAATGAGTTTTACTTTTACTGATGATGANGAAATGCCAATAATAACTAATTTATTTGCCTCTCAAAATGTTGTCATTTCAAATGAAGATATGACNGCTTCTGGAAATAATGCTTCTTATAGTGTAAANAAGAATGAAATATTGCTTGAAGGTAATGTAATTGTTAAAAATAATTTTACCACGATGAAAGGTGAAAAATTATTTATTGATTTAGAGACAGGAAAAATTAACTTCCTATCAGATGGTAAACAGAATAATCGAATTAGGGGTCAGTTGTTAGAAGATGATAAAAACCAAAAATAATGATTCTAAAGAAAAGCCAATCCTTGTTTCCGATAATGATAAAGGCCTAGAGGTAGTAAGAGTCAGTAAATCATATAATAACCGCCCTGTTATAAGAGAGGTTAGTTTTAATATTAAAAAAGGTGAGGCTGTAGGCCTTTTGGGTCCAAATGGGTCAGGAAAAACTACATTGTTTTATAGTATTATTGGTTTAATTAGACCTAATACAGGAAATATTATCTTAAACGGATTTGATGTCACTGATTTGCCTATTTATAAAAGATCAAAGAACGGTATTGGCTACCTTCCTCAAGAAGCATCAATTTTTAGAGGTTTAAATGTTGAAGAAAATATTAAATCTATCTTAGAGATAGTTGAAACTGATGAACAAATCATAGAAAGTAATTTAGATCAGTTACTTAATGAATTTGACATTAATCATCTCAGAAGAACGCCGTCTTTAGCGCTTTCAGGAGGAGAGAGAAGAAGAGTTGAAATTGCTCGATGTTTGGCGGGTAAACCCAACTATATCCTATTAGATGANCCATTTGCTGGCATAGACCCAATAGCCTTAGGCGAAATTCGAGAATTAGTTTCGCACTTAAAAGACAAGGGAGTTGGTGTTTTAATTACAGACCATAATGTTAGAGAGACTCTAGGACTTATTGATCGAGCAGTATTGATTCATGAGGGATCAGTTTTGATTGAAGGAACTCCTGAAGAAATCATCAAGAATGACGATGTAAGGCGTGTATATCTAGGTGAGAGGTTTTCTATATAAAAGCTATGTCAGTAAATATTTTTGATGATTTAATTAATTCTGTAATTAATTGCTTTAANAGAGCCTTTGATTTTGAAACACGTTCACCTAGAAAAGAATTTTGGTATTGGCAGATTTTTAGAATTTTAATGTTTCTATCTTTTAGTTTTATTGAAAGCATTGGAATTACAGGTATTCTCATCTTATCTAATTTAGTTTTTTTAATTCCTGAATTATCAGTGTCAATAAGGAGACTTCATGACGTTAATAAATCAGGACTATGGATATTATTAAGTATAACAATTATTGGAATTATNCCGTTATTTTATTTTTATTGCCTAAAGGGTGATGAGGGCTTAAATGATTTTGGTTCACCAAGATAAAGGATTATTTAAATAAATGAATTATATTAAAAAAATTATTAATTATTTTATCTATTTCATGAAATTATTGTGGTCGATTATCGCATATATACCAACATTTTTCATAAGAGCTTTAACTGTAATTATTATTTGTATCTTTATTTTAAGTCTCTTTTCTAAAGTTAGTGATGATATCGAGAAAGGTACTGCGTTATTTATTCCCATGAATGGAATTTTAGTAGAGCAGGCTCAAGAAGTTAATAGTTTTGAATCCTTTCTGGGTGGGGCTAGAAAGANCGAGATTGAACTAAAAAATATCATCAATATTATTAAGGCTGTTTCTAATGATAAAAAAATTGATACTATAGTGATTAGTCTTAGCAACTTTATTGGAGGCTATCCTGCTGATATTTTTTATTTATCCGAGGCTCTAAATAATTTTAAAAAAGTTGATGGCAATAAAATTATTGCTATTGCNGATCAATTTTCACAAGCCTCATACATAATAGCATCTTTTGCAGATGAAATAATATTACATCCATCAGGTGGNGTATTGTTAACTGGATGGTCATCAAAAAGAGTTTTTGTCAAAGATTTTTTAGATAAACTTGATGTTAGGGTTCTTGAGTTTTCAAAAGGTGAATATAAAAGTGCTACTGAGGTTTTTACAAGATCCTCCATGAGCAATGAATCTAAGGAGTCAAATTCGAAACTATTTAATGTTATCTGGAAGTTTACATCCAAGTCTATTGAAAAAAATAGGAATTTGGAAAATGGATTCATAGAGAACTATATTCAAAATGCCTTANCTCAAAACCATAANAACACTAGTATGGCTGAGTTAGCCCTTAACAATGGTCTCGTAGATAAATTAATGACTAGGGTAGAAGTTGAAAAATATTTAGCTGATCAATTTCCTGATGAAAAGAATGATTGGAAATTTATCCATTATCGGGATTATGAACAAAATTCGCCTGAAAAAAATAAAAATATTATTGGTTTAGTTTCTATAGCAGGAACAATTCTAGATGGAAGTCAGCCTAGGGGAAGCGCTGGTGGTGAGAATATTTCAGCAATGATTAAAGAAGCGCGTAATGAAAAGAATTTAAAAGCTCTAGTTCTAAGAGTTAATACCCCTGGTGGTAGTGCATTTGCATCAGAAATTATAAGAGAACAAGTTTTGGCAATTAAAGATCGAGGTATTCCAATAGTTGTATCTATGGGTGGTTTAGCTGCTTCAGGTGGATATTGGATTTCAGCTGATTCCGATTATATTTTTGCTCACGAGTCTTCTGTGACAGGTTCAATAGGAGTTGCTGCAATTTTGTTTGATGCTCAAGAAACTATTAAAAAGATTGGTTTGAATGAGGATGGTGTTAGTAATTCACCTTTTGCTGGATCTCTAAATAATGGAGTTCTTTTATCATCACCTTCAGAAGAAGTTGTTGATTTAATCCAAGGTAATGTTGATAGATTGTATAATGATTTTATCGAAATTGTTGCAAATGGCAGGGGTATATCTACTGAGGAGGCGAACTTGATTGCAAAAGGAAGAGTATGGTCTGGGATAGATGCACTTGAGGTTGGATTAATAGATCAAATTGGATCTCTTGATGATGCTATCGATAAAGCAAAAGATTTAGCAGCAATAAAAGATTATTATCTAAAGGAATATGACAAAACAAAGAATAATATTTCTTTGATAATAGAATTCTTAAATTTGTTTTCTTATAAAAATGATTTAGAAATGAGAGATAATATTTATTTTAATCTCAAAAATGAACTTATTTCAATTTTTAAATGGTCAAAGAATCTTAACGATAGGAACCAACTTTATTATATTTGTGATGAATGTATTATAATCAATTAATCTTATACTTGCTCGATAACGTCTATAGGGTTATAAGTCCTTCAAGTAAATTATAATTTTAAATCTGGAGTTTAAAATGGCAGTTCCAAAAAGGAAGATTAGCCCTTCTCGTCGAGGAAAGAGAAGAGGTGGTCATCAGTCTGAAGTACCTACATATGTAGAAAATAAGGATTCTGGTGAACTTCATAGACCTCACCATATTGATCTTAAAACCGGTATGTACAAAGGCCGAAAGGTAATAGAGACAAAAGAAGCCAAATAATTTAATTTGATATCACTATCTAAAATTAAAGGATCTATTTTATTATTAATTGCCTCATTAGTATGGGGTTCAACTTTTGTTCCACAGAAAATCGCAATGGATTTCTGGTCACCTTTGCAATTTACATCATTTAGATTTCTAATTGGTGGTGTTATTTTATTATTATTTCTTAATATTAAAGAAATAAAAGTTAATAATAAGTTTCATTTTATAATATGCTCATCATCAAGTGGATTGATATTAGGGTTAGCAGCGTTATTTCAACAAATTGGTATAGTAAGCACATCTGCTACTAATGCAGGTTTCTTTACTGGTTTGTACGTTTTGATGGTGCCTCTTATTGGCATTTTTCTTTTGAAAATTCCTCATTGGTCTATTTGGCCTTGTGTAGTTATTTGTTTTTTTGGTTCTATTTTATTAGGTACATCCAAAGAAAGTTTATTTTCTCTAGATTTAAATATTGGAGATATTTGGGTGATTATTAGTGCATTATTTTGGGCAATGCACCTTCATATCGTATCATACTCTGTGAAACGTTTTCCTGTTCTTATTTTTTCTATTCTTCAGTTTTTATTATGCGGAACTTTTTTATTTTCATACGGAATTTTATTTCAAAAAGATCTGATATTTAATTTTGAAAGTATCAATAGTTATGCAATTTTTACATTGCTTTACTGTTCTTTAGGATCAGTTTGTATAGGCTTTACTCTTCAAATGTTTGGCCAGAGATTAGTTTCACCAACTCCGGCTGCACTTATAATGAGTTCTGAGGCAGTTTTTGCAGCTATTTTTGGCTGGCTTATTCTCTCTGAAGTACTAAATCTCAAAGGTCTTGTAGGAGCGAGCTTAATTCTTCTTGGAATATTGTTGGTTCAGATTTTGCCTAAATTAAGGATCAACTAACTATTTTACCAGTCATTCCTTAATTCTCTAAGTCTAAGAAATACTTCTTTCATCCCAGGATTTTCAGAAAGTTCAGGAAATATCTTTCTTAAATTTTCAATAACATCAGTATTTTTTAAGCGGAAGAAAGTATTTACTTCTTTTTCTATACTTAGAGTTGAAACAAGTTGATTATTTGGATCTTTTATCTGATCCCTATTTATCATTTTTTGCGCTTTAATATTTCCAGGCTCTCTATCAAGAGTAAATTTTAAATTATTTTCCCAATAATCATGACCTGGATAAATTTTTGTATGATCCGGTAAATGGAATAATTGATTAACAAAAGTCTCATAAAGATCTTCAGGATTTCCTCCACCCTTACAATGTCCTACGCCAGCGTTAAAAAGTGTATCGCCACAAAAAAGAGCAGGCGTGTCATTATTTGCAAATAAACACACATGACTCATTGTATGACCAGGTGTATCTAAGACGTCTAATTCAATTGTTTTACCAATTTTAATTCTATCACCAGCTTTTAAGCCAATATCTATATTCTCAATTGTATCTTTCGCATTTTGATGAGCAAGAAGCTGAGCGCCTGTTTTCTCAATTAATTGTTGATTCCCGCCAATATGATCCCAATGTTCATGTGTATTTAATATTTTTGTTATTTCCCAACCATTTTTCTTACTAACGGAGAGACATTGCTCATAATCCAGTGGGTCAATTGCCATCGCTTCTCCTGATTTAGGGCAAACGATTAAATAATTAAAGTTACGAAATTTATTAGCCGTCCAAATTTGTTGTACTATCAAAAGAGTCTCCATATATGATATGATAATGAGTATATAATATGAAAAAAAATATTGATAATTTTAAAATCTTTTACTTAAGTTTTTTAGGAAAAACTGTATCAGATCTTTTATCTAAAAAAATTTTAGACATATGGAAACCAATAAATAACTCAAGGGTGGCAGCTATAGGTTTTTGTTCTCCTTATCTAAAATCAATTAATAAAAAAACACAAAAAGTATTTTTTTTGATCCCTAGTTTACATGGTTTATATCATTTTGATGAGAATAATAAAAATCTAACTGTTTCAGTTAATGAATATTTACTACCAATCGATGATTTATTCTTAGATAGACTATTGGTTATTCATAGTTTTGAGTATTTAATTGATCATCAAAAATTTTTGAGAGAAGCTTGGAGGACTTTGGATAAGAATGGAGAAATTCTTATTATTGTTCCTAATTCATTTGGTTTTTGGAGGCCTTATTATAAAAAAAATCTCTCTTCTCTTAGGACATTTAGTTTTTCTGAGCTGAATTCCTTATTAATAAATAATTTTTTTACTCCTATCGATTTTAGTTATTCATTATTTTTTCCACCTACCAACAGCCAATTAGTTCTTAAAAAAATTAATATTTTTGAAAAAGTTAGTAAGAGTTTTTTGAAATTCTTTTCAGGTATAATAATAGTTAGGGCAAGAAAAAATTACTCAGCAGCTGTTTTAAAAGAAAAAAAAATCATTAAAAGGAAGATAATGCAAAAAATTAGGTCTTAATTATGATTTAATTAAAAATATAGCCTCCTCTGAAAATAAATTTGAGAATTTATTTGGTATCCCATTATAAGACTTTGTCTTATTTGATGATAAAATAATAGTTTTTTCAATTTTAATGTTTAATTCTTTACAAAGGTTAATAAAATCTAGAATAGTGCATAAATGAATATTTGGAGTGTCATGCCAATTATGTGCTAACTTTTTTGTCACTGGCATTTTTCCATTAATCGCGAGACTTAATCTTATTTTCCAGTATCCAAAGTTAGGTATAGATACTATAGCTTTTTTACCAATCCTTATAAGTTCGGTAAGAATGAGTTTAGGCTGTCCGGTTGCTTGTATAGTTTGACTAAGGATCACACAATCAAATGATTGATTAGGATATAGTCCCAAATCTTTATCGGCATCACCTTGTATTGCAGATAATCCCCTGGCAACACACTGATTTACTCTTTCTTGTTTGAGTTCAAGACCTTGCCCGATAACTTTTCTTTTTCTTTTTAATGAATCTAATAGTTCCCCATTACCACAGCCAATGTCTAAAACACGTGTTTCTCTGTCTACGAGTGAAGTAATTAACTCTAAATCTATTCTTTTATTGCTCATCAGACTTTAATTTCCTTAGATACTGCGTCTAAGAATCCTGTCATTGCAACATCAAACTCTGGTTCATCTAAAAGAAAGGCATCGTGACCTTTATCCGATTCAATATTTACAAAGCTAACATCTACTCCACCAGCGCTTAAAGCTCGAACAATCATAAGATTCTCTGAGGGCGGGTAAAGCCAATCACCAGTAAATGATGCAATTAGAAAGCGTGTTTTTGTTTTTTCAAAGACCTCTGTTAGTGATTTTCCATGTGTTTTTTCAAGATCAAAATAATCCATAGCCCTTGTTATATACAAATAAGAGTTTGCATCAAAACGATCTACAAATGTTAGGCCTTGGTGTCTTAAATAACTCTCAATTTGAAAATCAGCATCAAATCCAAAGCTTATTTCTTTTTTATCTTGCAACCTTCTTCCAAATTTTTTTGTAAGAGAGGCTTCCGATAAATATGTGACATGAGCAGTCATTCTTGCAATTGAAAGACCTTTTGTTGGGCTTGTTCCAAGCTTAATATAATTTCCATTATTCCAATCAGGATCAGCCATTATAGCCTGCCTACCTAACTCATGAAAGGCAATATTTTGAGCTGTATGTCTTGATGATGTTGCTATTGGAATAGCTGAGTGAAGTCTGTCAGGATATGAAGCTGCCCATTCTAAAACTTGCATACCTCCCATTGAACCACCAATAACTGATAATAGCTTTTCAATGCCTAAATGATTTATTAATCGAATTTGTGCATTGACCATATCAGAAATAGTAATCACTGGAAAACTTAATCCATATGCTTCATTAGTCTTCGGATCTATAGATGTTGGCCCAGTTGAGCCTATACAACCGCCAAGAACATTTGCACAAATTACAAAATATCTCTCGGTATCGATTGGCTTTCCTGGTCCAACCATTCTATCCCACCAACCATCTTTATTAGTTATAGGATTTTTGCTTGCCAAGAACTGATCTCCTGAAAGAGCGTGGCATACTATAATAGCGTTTGATTTGTTTTTATTGAGCTTACCATAGCTTTCATAGGCTACAGTAAGCTCATCAATACTTGTTCCATTTTCAAGGAGAAGAGGTTTCTTTTCAGTAAAATATGAACACGGTAGTGTATTCTGTTCAAAAGTCATAACAATAGAATAACCTCTTATTGGAGATATTAGAATAAATATTTATTTATATAATTCTAGAATCTCCATCCATAACCAATGCTTATTGCTAGTGGATCTAAATCAACTGATGCAGTTGCTATTCCAGCAGCCCCAGCGTTGATTACAGTATCAGTAGATAATGTATATTTTTTTATATCAATGTTAAAATAATTGTTATCATTAATAACATAATCAAAGCCAATATTTAAAGCAAAACCAAAATCATCTTTATAACTTATGCCAACTGCATCACCAGGATTGTCATCATAAAAGAATGTGTAGTTTATTCCAGCACCGATATAAGGTAAGAATCTACTTTCACTGTTAAAGTGATATTGTAAGGTAAATGTTGGGGGTAAAACTTTCACTGTACCTAGATTTACGTTACCAAGTGCAGTACCAACAGCTGATACACTGTGCTCAGTTGTCCCAAAAATTGCCTCAATTGCAATATTATCAGTTATAAAATATCTGATGTCTAATTCTGGAACAGTATCATCATCGACTTTAGCTTCACCCCCAATAGATGTTACAGAGTCAACATCTGGATCAAGATTTAAGACCTTCAGTCCAACAAGCCATTTACCTGCACTTTTAAATGCTTCATTTTCTTGAGCTTTAGAAACTTGCATAAAAGTTATAGAATTAATAAAGAATGCTACTGCCAATACTGGTAGTAATTTAAAAAGTTTTTTAGAAATTGATGTTTTCATTTTTTCCTCTCTTTAGTGCTTTAAGGAAATCTAGGGTGCACAATCTGAATATCAAATACCCAGCTCTTATGAGAGCCATTCAAAAAATTACACTTGAGAAAAGAAAGGACCTTTTTTTTGCTTATAAGCCACATCATAATACCACCTTCGCAAGGTTATGCAGGTTGGCAGGGTTTTAACCCTCTCAAAATGTAATTTATCTTCTAATATTATTTTTAATAATTGTAAACTAAATTATATTTAGGCTCGATATTTAAAGTTATGATATAAGGATTTCCAAGAAGTTTAATTATATATATTAAACGTTTAATTTGAGAATAATTAACGATTATTCTAATATTTTGATAATAATACAGTAATCTAATTATAAGATATAAAAAAAGAGAAGTAATAAAGAAATGAAAAAGCCTGTACCAAATTCTCATATAAATTCTATAGAGTCCTATAAAGGGGGTAAAAGTAAATTAGATGGAGTAGAGACAGTTTTTAAATTATCCTCAAATGAAAATCCATTTGGACCAAGTAAATTAGTTTCCGATGCTTATAATGATGCTCTTAATGATATAACAGTTTATCCTGATCCCCTAAATAATGATCTTATACAAAAGTTATCAGATTTTTATTCATTGGATTCCGATAAGATAATTTGTGGGTGTGGATCAGATGAAATTTTACACCTTTTAGCGAGGGCTTATCTTAGTGGTAATGACGAGGCTATAGTTTCAGAAAATTGTTTTGCTGTATATCCTCTGGCAATTAAAGCATCTGGTGCGAGGGTTGTTAGGGCTGAAGAAATAAATTTTAAAACTCAAATTCAATCGATATTAGATTTAACTAATAATGCTACCAAAATGGTTTTTATAGCAAATCCCAATAACCCTACCGGTACCATGATCTCTTATGATGATATTATTGAGCTACATAATAATTTGGCTAGAGATGTTTTATTAGTGATTGATGAAGCCTATGCTGAATATGTTAAGGACGAAAATTATAAGAACTACTTTGAGCTAGTTAATAATAATAGCAATGTTGTTATTACTCGAACATTTTCTAAAGTTTATGGTTTGGCAGGTCTAAGGGTTGGGTGGGCTTATTGCCCAAAAGAAGTTATTGAGGTCTTGAATCGTCTTAGGATACCTTTTTCTGTCAACTCATCTGCACAGAAAGTTGCTATTGCCGCATTAAATGATCAAAAGCATGTTTCAGATTCTGTTCAACATAACGCTATCTGGTTATCTAAAATGGAAGAAAAACTTAAAAGTTTAGGATTTAATGTTACGCCTAGCGATTGTAATTTTTTATTAATTGAACCCAGTTCGAATTTGAATTTTAATGCTGATGCGATTTATAAATTCCTTTGCTCAAAAGGTTTGATAGTTAGGGAGATGAAAGAATATAATTTATCTAATTATCTACGAATTACAATTGGGACTGAAGAGGCCAATAAGTTAGTTATTTCTTCCCTTGAGGAGTTATTACAATAAATGAATAGTACGTTTAAGAAAGTATGTATTATAGGTCTCGGTCTTATAGGAGGGTCGATAGGACTCGCCATGAAGCGGTCAAAGATTTCTAATCAGATTATTGGCTTCGCTAGATCTAATTCTACCTTAAAAAGAGCAATAGAATTAGGGTTAGTTGATAAAGTTAAAGATAATTTAGAAGATGCCGTAAATGATTGTGATCTTATTATCCTAGCAACTCCTTTGTCTACATTTAAGAAATTAGTTGAGGAGATGAGCCCTTTTTTAAAAAAAGATTGTATAATAACTGACACTGGATCCGCCAAATTAAGTGTTATTGAGGATTTGAGAGGCATATTACCCAATAATGTTGAATTTATTCCAGGTCACCCTATAGCTGGTACAGAAGAATCAGGTCCAGATGCAGGTTTTGCTGAACTTTTTGATAATCGGTGGTGCATTCTTACACCAACAGAAGAAAATAGCAGCAATGCAATTGGTCTTATTAAGGAATTTTGGGAGTCTATTGGTTCAAAAGTAGAGATAATGGACCCATTGCATCATGATAAAGTTTTGGCAATAACAAGTCATATACCGCATTTAATTGCTTTTAATATTGTCGGAACAGCTAATAACCTTGCTAATGTTACAGAAAAAGAAGTTGTAAAATACTCTGCAGGTGGCTTTAGAGATTTTACCAGAATAGCGGCTTCCGACCCTAAGATGTGGAGTGATATTTTTACTTACAATAGTGAAGCTGTTTTAGAGATGTTAGAATTATTTTCTAATGATTTAGCTAAGTTAAAGGCTGCAGTTATAAAAAAAGATTCTGATTTATTATTTTCAAATTTTGAAAAAACTCGAGAGGTAAGAAAAAATATCATTGATGCAGGGCAAGAAGAAAGCGATGTAGATTTCGGAAGAAAAAAATCTGAAGAGTAAGAATTTACTTCTTGATTAATAAATTGGTCTCTCTTTCTATAGTTTCTTCTAATTTACTTTCAAAATCTTTTCTAGATAAACCAGATTGGATTGCTGGCATGAATTTAACGCTAATTTTTCCAGAGTTTCTTTTGAGGCCTTTCGTTTTCCAAAGTAAACCTGAATTAAGAGCTACAGGTATGCATGGAACTCCTAGAAATTTATAAAGTGCTGAGATACCAGATTTATATTCACCTTTCTCTCCTACAGAACTTCTAGTTCCTTCAGGAAAAATGATTATAGGCCTATTATTTTTTGAACATTCTTCACCTTGTTTAATCAACCTTCTTAATGCCTTACTGTGAGCTCCACGATCTAACCATATCATTTTCGCTTTTATTGCATGCCAACCATAAAAAGGGATAAATATGATAATTTTTTTTAATACCATAGCTGCATCATTAAAGAAGGCTGTAAAAAAGACTGTATCCCATATTGATTGATGCTTTGAGGCAATTATAAAAGGACCTGATGGTATATTTTCCTCTCCCGTAACTTCCCAGTCTAAGTTATCGAGCTTTTTAAATAAAATTAGCATAATTTTAGACCAATTATGTATTAACATAGCTGTATATTTTCTAGGAAGAAAGAGACAGGGTAGACCAATAATTGCAATAAACAATGTTATAAAGATTAAAAACCCTGTTTTGAAAAGTGAATAAAAATTTTCTTTTATATTCATTTCATTAAGACCCTCTAAATAAATATTTTAACCTCGTTAAACAAAGTTTAGCGTATTCAGTAAATATTTTCTTTGTATATTTAAAATTAATTAGAGATATATTTGAATTAATTTTAACAATCCAGGGTTCAATTTTAATTTCGGGAGCATTTTTTTTGAATTCATAAAGACTTCTTGGCATATGTTCTGAAGATGTAACTAACAAAATTTTGTCATGTTCATTTTTATTTAACCACTTAAATGATTCAATGGCATTTGTTTTGGTATTATGGGATTTTGATTCATAGAATATACAGCAATTAAATATTAAATTCCTATTCAAAAGATTATTTGGATTTATTATTTTGATGAGTTCACTTTCTCTAACAATTGGATTAACGCCTGCAATAAATAGCTTTTTTCCATAATCACCCTCTAATAATTTGTAACCCTCTTCTATTCTATTAGGCCCTCCTGTTAGGACTATAATTACACCTCCCCTTTCTTGCGGGAAATTATTAGGCTTATTTGAAATAGAAAGAAATGATAAAAAATCATATATTAATATTGAAGAAATTATTATGACAAATATCCATTTAATCCCTATTGATCTTACTTTTTTTATTTCCATTAAATTTATAATTCTAATTAAATTTTCTACTTAATTATGTATCTTATTTATTTTGGTTAGTCTATTTAAGGAATAAATAGAATTCCATATTCTATATTTCGAGATGACCATGAAAAAATTTTTACCTAATATTTTTCCTTTTATTCTTCTATCCCTTCTAATTGTTATGTGGGGTTCGGCATTTGCTGCGCTCAAGGTATCCTTGGAGACAATACCCCCGTTATGGGTTATGTCACTTAGACTGATAATTGGAAGTTTAACTATAGCAACCTTTTTTTTAATCTTAAGAAAAAGTCTTCCTTTAACATTTGAGTTTTGGAAATGGTGTTTGATTATTGGTTTTCTTGGATTTTCATTTCCATTCAGTATTATTTCTTGGGGGACACAATTTATTCCGTCATCATTAGTTGCTATTTTAATGGGAGCTAATCCAATTATTACATTAATTTTAGCTTATTTCTTTTTAGTAGACAGTAAATTAACAATTCGAATGGTTATAGGTGTCTTTTTAGGGCTTTTAGGAATTATTCTTTTGGTTGGATTTGGAAACATTGATGCTGATTTATACAAACGAGAATTTATATATGGCCAATTGGCAGTACTTGCAGGAACTTTTTCATTTGCTCTTGCCTCTGTTCTTTTAAAACATTCACCTCAAGAATATTCTTTTGAGAGAACACTGGGTTCATTAATCTGTGGAAGTATTATTGGTTTATTTCTAGCTTATTTTTTTAGTAATTCATCTTTAATAATTCATGAGATATCGTTGAAAAGTTCAGTAAGCATAGCCCTTCTTGGTGTTTTTCCAACAGGAATTGCATCAGTAATATGGTTTAAAGTTATTGAACTAAAGGGCCCAGTTTTTTTAGCCCTGGTTAATTATTTAATCCCTGTTTGGGCTTTAATATTAGGTATTTTTCTTTTGAACGAGAAAATAAATTTTATAATTGGATTTGGACTTATTTTTATTACAATAGGCATCTGGCTAATAGAAAAGAGGGTTGAGTAAAATGTTATTAATCAAGAAATTTATTGCTTTAGTTGCCTCATTTTTATTATCAACATCTTTTGTTTGTATTTTTGTAATTTCTCAAAATACTTTATGGAATTTATTTTGGCTTAAAACGCAAAACTTTGATATATCGTTTTTGGTTATTTTTTCTTCACTTATTCACGATATCAAGGGTGGCTCATCACCAATTATTCTTCAGTGGGGGATACCCATTAGCTTATACTCAGTAATTTGTATAACATTATTACTAGCCTTTATAATCACATCTTTAATTAGAATTCGTTTTCCATTAAACTCTAAACTTTCATATGGAATTGCTGGATTTACGAGTCTATATGTGATGATTAGTTTAATAATAATTAAGTATGACGGTATAGTTATAATCTCAAGTGCAAAAGAAAACTTTGGTTTATTTGTTTTCTGTTTTATTGGATTTCTAGGTGGATTTTTATTTGATATTTTAAATGGTAAGTTTTCGATAAGAGGTGATTGAATGAAAAAATATACAAAAAAATTATTAATTTTATTGTCTCTAATTTTTATCAGTCTTACAGGCTACTCAAATGATAAAGTCTATCAAATAGAGACCCTAACCAAAGGACTCGACAGACCATGGAGTTTAGGCTTTCTTCCTAATGGCGATATATTAATTTCTGAGTTAACTGGAAACCTTAGGATCTATAATAGCGAAGGACTTTTATCAGAACCATTAAGCGGTGTCCCAAAAGTATTTGTAAAAAGCCAGGGAGGCTTATCTGATATTGCTATCCATCCAAACTTTATTCAAAATAAATTTATTTTCCTATCTTTTTCTATCAATACTGACCAAGGAAAGACACTCCAAGTGGTAAGAGCAAAATTGAAAAAAGAAACTCTAATTGATGTAGAGGTTATTTTTACTGCTGAAGCCTTTAGATCAACATCTGCTCATTTTGGAGCTAGATTATTATTTCTAAAGGATAATACATTATTAATTTCCTCTGGCGATGGGTTTAATTACAGAGAAAAAGCCCAAAGTCTCAATAATCATTTTGGTAAAATAATTCGTATTAATGATGATGGCTCAATCCCGCCTGATAATCCATTCGTAGATAAAGATGGTTCACTTCCAGAAATTTGGACATATGGTCACAGAAATCAACAAGGGCTTATTATCGATAGTAATGGCTTAGTATTTAGCCATGAGCATGGTCCTAAGGGTGGTGATGAATTAAATTTAATTCAACCAGGAAAGAATTATGGATGGCCATCGATAACTTACGGTATCGATTATAACGGATCCATTATTTCTCCATTTAAAATAAAGGATGGAATGGAACAACCTATAAAATTTTGGACACCATCAATAGCACCTTCTGATATGACCTTCTATAATGGAAATTTATTTCCTGATTGGTTTGGTAGTATTTTCATTTCTGCCTTATCGCCTGGAGATGTCAGAAGAATAGTCTTGAAAAATAATGTATTTGTCTCAGAAGAGATTTTATTTGATGAAATTCAATCTCGAATACGAAGTATTAAAATGGCACCTGATGGAAGTCTCATTATACTTACTGATGATGCAAAGGATAAAAATAAATCTGGTAAAATGATAAAGGTAACTCCCCGCTAAATTTTTTATTATTTTTTATGATTTTTTGATAAAGTGAAATAAATGATTATTCAATGTCCAGCATGCGCAACAAATTTTTTTCTTGATGAAAGAAAATTTAATGGTTCCCCAAAAAAACTTAAATGCTCAAGGTGCTCTATAGTTTGGACTTCCGGAACTGACGGTAAGCCAATAGATATTCCAAAACTTTATGAGCCAGCATCGAGTCAGGGTATCAAAACAAATAAAGAATCAAAAATTATTGATAAAAATATAAAACCAGACCACCCTTTGCCAGTTCCTTTTGACAAACCAAAAAGTGATAGATCGAATTTTATTATTTGGGCTTCCTTTATTCTAATCTTTATCCTTTTTGTTACTGCTTGGAATAAGAGAGTCATTTTTGTTGATCGATTTCCTATATTTTCTCCAGTAGTAGAATTTTTTGATCCATCTATAAAGTTTAGAGGTATTGAAATTAGTAATCTTGAGAGTCGAATTGATTCAGGAAAAGATGGATCAACTCTTTTTGTGAGTGGCTCGTTAATTAATCAAGAAAATTATTTACGAAGAGTTCCATCAATAATTGTCGTTATTGAAGATGAGAAGGGTGTAATTTTATTAAAAGAGATTATAAGGTCCGATAATGATTATTTTGATTATCAAGAGATAAAAGACTTTGAGGTTAAATTTTCAAAATATCCAACGAATGCATCAAATATTTTTATTGAAATATTAGATTAGCTAAATCCAATCTGGAATTTTATCTCGATTAATCAATTCCTCATCTTCAATTCTATCTCTAATAATTTCAAATTCATCATTATTTACAAGAATCTCGTTTATTGATGCCCTTGTATTATAATTTGAAGATAAAACCGAGCCATATGCACCTACTGATTTAATTGCCAATAAATCTTCTTCATCAACTTTTCCTATTGGAATTTTCTTTCCAAAATAATCACCAGTTTCGCAGACTGGTCCAACAATATCATAATTGGATAGATTACCTTTTTTATCTTCATTAATTGTAATAATTTCATGATATGATCCATAAAGCGTTGGTCTTATGAAGTCATTCATAGCTGCATCAACAATTAGAAAATTATTTGTTTCAGTATTCTTTATATATATTATTTTAGTAACAAGTATGGCGGAATTTGCTGTTAAAAACCTACCTGGTTCAATTATAATTTTACATTCAATCTCGCCAAGCTTTTCTGATAATAATTTACCATATTTCTTTATATCTAATGGTTTTTCTTTTTGGTGATATTGAACGCCTAGGCCTCCACCAATATCAAAAACTTTAATATCATGACCTTTTTTTCTTAATTCACTGATGATACCAACTAATAGATCTAATGACTCTTCAAATGGTTTAATTTCATTAATCTGACTTCCAATATGAAAATCAATGCCAATAATTTTAATGCCAGGTAAACTTGCTGCAAAATCATATGACTCAATTGTACTTTTCCAGTCAATACCAAATTTATCCTGTGCCTTTCCCGTTGATATCTTCTCATTCCCGCCTGCAGATATATCAGGATTAATTCTTAGGGAAATATTTGATTTAATATTTAGATCTTTAGATATTTGAGAGATTTTTTTTAATTCACTTATCGATTCGACGTTGAACATTAAAATATCATTTTTAATTGCATATTCTATTTCCTCTGATGTTTTACCTACACCTGAAAAAACAATTTTTTTGCTTGGTATTCCAGCCTTTAAGGCTCTTTTAAGTTCGCCAATAGAAACTACATCTGCACCAGATCCTAATTTAGAAAAAGTTTTTATTATTGATTGATTGGAGTTAGATTTTATTGAAAAACAAATTTCATAATCCTCTAATTCAATAGATTTATCTAATTTAGTATATTGCTCTTTTAGGTGATTAAGTGAGTAACAGTAAAAAGGTGTTTTTATTTTTTTTGCTATATCACTTACATTAATACTTTCGATTAAAAGCTCACCATTTCTGTAATTAAAATTATTCATTTAAATAGCTCTTAAGACCTTTTTTGAAAATTTAAATCATAAGCAGTATTTGGGGGTGGCAATAGATCCCCTTTTCTTCCACAGCCCGGAATTATAGTAAGAGCGATAATACAAGATATAACTATTATTTTATTTTTCATCTTTTAATCTCTTTAACCATAGACCAGCAGCTCTTTTAACATTTTTTGGAGAGGTTCCGCCCTCTGAAGTCTTTCTAATAACTGATTTTTCTGCATTCAATATATTGAATATATCTTTGGTTATTCTTTCATCAAATTTTTTTAATATCTCTAGATCTATTTCATCAAGAGTTATATTTTTCTCAATACAAAGTGAGACTATTTCACCTGTTATTTTATGTGCTGATCTGAAGGGGATATTTAAATTTTGAACCAGCCAATCTGCTAGATCAGTTGCAGTAGAAAATTGTCTAGATGCGGCTTCATTCATATTTTTGATATTCGGTACCATATTTTCAATCATTGAGCTCATCGATTGTAAACAGAGTAAGATATTATCAAGTGCATCAAATGTGGGTTCTTTATCCTCTTGAAGATCTTTAGAATATGCCATTGGTAGCCCTTTCATAACAATTAACATTGTAATTAAAGATCCAATTAATCTTCCAGATTTACCTCTTACAAGCTCAGCAAGATCAGGGTTTTTCTTTTGAGGCATTATTGATGATCCAGTTGTTAAATTATCTGGGAGCTCAATAAAATTAAATCCATCTGAGAGCCATAAAATTATCTCTTCGGCTAATCGTGATAAATGGACAGAGCAAATAGCTATTGATGACATTGTTTCTAACACAAAGTCTCTTGATGAAACTGCATCTAAAGAGTTTCTCATGGGATTGTTGAAGCCTAATGCCTTAGAAGTCATTTTTCTATTTATAGGAAAGGAAGTTCCAGAAAGAGCTCCTGATCCCAGTGGACTCTCATTTAATCTTTTATTACAATCAATCATCCTACCTTTATCTCTGGAGAGCATTTCTACATATGCCAATAGGTGATGACCCATTGTGATTGGTTGAGCAGTCTGCATATGAGTATATCCAGGCATAATTGTTTTATAATTATCCTCGGCTTTGGAAGCTAGAGCTTTCTGAAGTAATGATATTTCATCAATAATTTCGAAATTTTTTCTTCTTATATATAACCTTAGATCAGTTGCAACTTGGTCATTTCTTGACCTTGCGGTGTGAACTCTTCCAGCGGTATCACCAATATCTTTACTGAGAGCTGATTCAATATTCATATGAATATCTTCTAATTCCTTGCTTAGTTTGAAATTACCCTTTTTAAATTTAATTTTAATTCTTTTTAGGCCTGCTATAATTGATAATGAGTCCTTTTTCGTAATTATTTTGCAATGAGATAGCATTTGAGTATGCGCAATTGAGGCTTCAACATCAACCTCAAATAGTCTATAATCAAACTCAATTGAAGAATTAACGTTTTGTAACAGCTTTGATGAATCAGAGGAGAATCTTCCTCCCCACATTTTATTTTTTGAAGCTTTATTAACCATAATTTTTTCGACCTATTAATTTTTAAGGTAATTACTAATGAATATATCAAAAAAAGCACTCTTAATAGGCTTAATTACTATATCTTTTATTGTTACGATATTTTTTTATTATTCTAGTAATATAAAACTTGAAAAAAATCATGAAAAAATATTCACAGAGTCAAATGATCAAGCCAATTTGAGAGAAATTAGCTTTTTCAGTTTAGATCAACAAGAGTTTTTTCTTTCTGACTTCAATGGTAAGGTTTTATTGGTGAATCTTTGGGCAACTTGGTGTGCTCCATGCAGAATAGAAATGCCATCTCTAGATAGGCTTGAGGATATTTTGGGCGATGAAAAATTTCAAGTTATTGCTATTGCTGTTGAGAAAACTGATATTTCAAAAATAGCTGACTTTTATCAAGAAGAGGGTATAAAGAATTTAAAAATTTTCCATGATAAATCGACTAAATCTGGACTTTATGCCAAAGCGACAGGCCTTCCATTTACTCTTCTTATTGATAGAGAGGGAAAAGAAGTTGGAAGAAAAGATGGCCCATGGGAATGGGATTCAAAAGAAGTTTTAGAAATAATAAATAAATTAAAAGTAATTAATTAAATTATCCAAGAGCTGTATTAAGATCTGGAATTGCTTTAAAAAGATCAGCTACTAAACCATAATCTGCTACCTGAAATATTGGCGCTTCTTCATCTTTATTTATTGCTACAATAACTTTTGAATCTTTCATTCCTGCAAGATGTTGAATAGCTCCGGAAATACCAACTGCAATATAGAGCTCTGGTGCCACTACTTTTCCTGTTTGACCAACTTGGTAGTCATTAGGAACAAAACCTGCATCAACGGCTGCTCTTGATGCCCCAAGTGCGGCCCCAAGTTTATCAGCAACACCTTCAAGTAGAACAAAATTTTCACCATTTTGCATACCTCTTCCACCTGAAATAATTATTTTCGCCGCAGTAAGTTCTGGACGATCAGATTTTGTTAGTTCTTCAGAAATATATTCAGATAAATTTTTATCTTCAGAGTTTTGAATATTTTCAACTGTTGCAGGATCCTGGTTTTCAACCGCTTGAAAAGAAGGTGCTCTTACAGTGATGATTTTTTTATCTGATAATGATTTAACAGTTTGAATTGCATTACCGGCATAAATAGGTCGTTCAAAGGTATTAGAATCAATGACATTAATAATCTCAGAAATTTGAGGAACGTCAAGAAGAGCTGCTACTCTTGGCATAAAATTTTTACCAGTTGTTGACGCCGTTGTTAGGATTGCATTGTAATCACTAGAGATTTCAACCACAAGATCTGCATATGATTCAGCCATATGTTTCTCATATACAGGATTGTCACATAGTAAGACTTTTGAAACACCTGCAATTTTTGATACCTCATCAGCAATTTCTGAACAATCTTTACCAGCAACTAGAACATGAACTTCTTCACCAATCTTTGTTGCTGCATCCATAGCTTTTTTATTTGCTTCATTAAGAATTTTATTATCATGTTCTGCTATAAGTAACGTAGTCATTTAAATAACTCCTGCTTCATTTTTTAACTTATCAACTAATTCTTCTACAGTTTCTACTTTAATTCCAGCCTCTCTTTGTGCCGGCTCAGAAACCTTTACTACTTCGAGCATAGATGTGATTTCAATATTATAATCTTCTGGACTTTTTTCTTCTATTTGCTTTTTCTTTGCTTTCATAATATTTGGAAGAGATGCATATCTTGGCTCATTTAACCTAAGATCTGTTGTAATAACTGATGGTAGCTTTAAATTAATTGTTTGGAGTCCTCCATCAACCTCTCTAATGACATTAATTTTACCATCAGAAATTTTTAACTCTGAGGCAAAAGTTCCTTGCGACCAACCTAATAATGCAGAAAGCATCTGACCTGTTTGATTGCTATCATCATCGATCGCCTGCTTACCTAAGATAATTATTTCTGGATTTTCTTCATCGCTAACAGCTTTGATAAGCTTTGCAACATTTAATGGTTCTACTAATTCATCAGTTTTGATTAATATACCTCTATCAGCCCCCATTGCTAGTGCTGTGCGAATTGTTTCTTGAGATTGCTGAGGACCTATTGAAAGAACAATAATTTCTGAAACAGTACCCGCTTCTTTAAGTCTTATTGCCTCTTCAACAGCTATTTCGTCAAAAGGGTTCATTGACATTTTAACGTTGTCTAGTTCAACACCAGAATTATCTGATTTGACACGAATTTTAACATTATAGTCAACCACTCTTTTAATAGGTACAAGAACCTTCATTTTTTATCTCCAATTAATTCAATATATTAGATTTGCAGAAATTAAGACTACTAGTCATTTGTGTCAATCGAACATTTTAAATAGATAAAATTAATTATATTAATTGTGGAAATTTTCAACCAACTATTCATTATTATTTGTTTCACCTGGCCTCCAAAGTGTATCACCTTGGCCGCCTTGATAAGTTTGATTTGCATAACGTGCAGCGACAAAGCACAGGTCAGAGAGTCTATTTACATATTTTAATGCAATTTCTGAAACAGAATTATTTTCTGTTAATGATAATTGTACCATTAATCTCTCAGCTCTCCTTATTACTGTTCGAGCTAAATGAAGGTAGGATGAAGCCGGAGTTCCGCCCGGCAAAACAAAAGATCTGAGAGGCTCAAGATTGATATTTAATTGATCAATTTCTTGTTCAATTCTATTTACTTGTTTTTCAACTATCGAGAGGGAATTATGACCTCCATCTTGAGGTGTAGATAGTTCTGCGCCAAGATCAAATAATTCATTTTGAATCGAACCAAGAAAATTGTCTAATGTTATTAACTCAGATGTTTTTGTATAGGTTCTAACCATACCTATAACTGAGTTTGCTTCATCAATAGTTCCATATGTTTCAACTCTTAAAGAATCTTTAGAGACCCTTGAACCATCTCCTAGGCTTGTTGAACCCTTGTCCCCTGTCTTGGTGTAAATCTTATTTAGTATAACCATTAATTTATTTTCCAGGCCAAACGAAAACCAACACTAGTAAGACCTTGATTTGGATCACACAAACTTCCATTAGACATATGCTGTGCAGATAATTGTAGAACAGTATTTTCTTTTATTTCATAGCCAAAAGCTATCATTTCACGAAAATTAACCTTACACCCAAATCCTAATTGATCATTCTTAATATCTTCTTCGCCTGAATGAAGTGCAGCGCCAAATGCCAATTCCCCAGAAAATTTTCCTCTCTTAAATAGATCCCATGAAGATCCCGCGTAAAGTAAATGGGTATTATTAGCCAAACTAATATGTGTACCTAAGTGAGGTCTTCCAGCATAAGGGTGCCACCAACTTGGCCTATCAAAGATTTTTTCAAAAGATAAAGCAGGCCCTCCTTCTATCCTTCTTTCAACGTCATGCATTGAGAGGCCTAACCTATATTCTGCTGCCTCGAGTGATGGGAAAGCCGCTAAACTAATAAATAAAAGTTGAAATATTATAAATTTTTTCAATTGATAGCTCCATAACAATTAATATAACTATACTAATAAAATTTAAGCTAATTGGGCATATAAAACAATATTCAAATATTATCTATTTTTACTTTCCATAAGTCTTCTTGCTATAACCTGTGCTTGTATCTCAGCTGTTCCTTCAAAAATACTCAATATCCTCGCATCTGCAAGAATTCTACTTATTTGAGTTTCTGTCGCAAAGCCAATTCCACCGTGTATTTGCAATGCATTATCAGCTGATGACCAAGCTACTCTTGCGCCTAGAAGCTTAGCCATACCTGCTTCCATATCACATCTTTGTTTTGAGTCTTTTATATTTGCTGCATGGAAGGTTAGTTGCCTGACAATCATTGTTTCTGCAAACATCATTATTAATTTTTCACTAATCCTCGGAAAATTTATTAGTTTTTCATTAAATTGAATTCTATCATTTGCATATGTTAGAGCAACATCACACGCATTTTGAGAAACACCAATGGCTCTAGCAGCGGTTTGTATTCTTGCAGATTCAAATGTAGACATTAAATGAACAAAACCCTTACCTTCTTCTTCACCAAGGAGATTTTCGCTTGGAACTTCAAAATTATCAAAACCAATATCAAATTCTTTCATTCCTCTGTAGCCAATTACATTAATTTCACCCCCACTCATTCCTTTTGCAGGAAAGAATTCGTCTTCAGTTTCTCTTGGTTTTTCTGCGAGGAACATTGAAAGACCTTTGTGATCTGTTAATTCACTATTTGTACGAACAAGTAATGTCATGAGGTCTGCTCGTGCGCCATGTGTTATCCATGTTTTATTGCCATTTATAAGATATTTATTATCAACAAGTTTGCCTCTTGTTTTTAAATGCGCTAAATCTGAACCTATATCTGGTTCTGAAAAAACGGCTGTTGGGAATATTTTTCCAGATGCAATTTTATTAAGATATTTCTCTTTTTGAGCTTCTGAGCCACCTATTAAAATTAACTCAGCTGCTATTTCAGACCTAGTACCAAGTGATCCAACGCCGATCCATCCACGCGATAATTCTTCAGAAACAATACACATAGCCTTTTTTTCTAATCCGAGTCCTCCATATTTTTCTGGAATCGTTAAACCAAAAACTCCTAATTCTGACATTTTTTCAATTATTTCTATTGGTATATATTCATCATTAAGGTGCCATTCATGAGCATTAGGCGTTATTTCTTCTTCAACAAACCGTCTAAATTGACTTTTTATTTCCTTATATGTTTCATCTAAACCGTCATCTGGATCTATTCCAGAATCCTTACTTTCCAACAGAAGCTTCATTACTCGATTTTTTTCTTTACTTGACGATCTAGCAATTAGTGGTTTTGAAATTTTTTTAAATTTTTCAATGTTTAAATCAGAAATTTTTAATTCTTGAGGTCTTATTGTTTCGTTTTGACTCATTGGAATTCCATATAGAATTTGAAGGCAATATTCACCTGCACCAATTCCCGCTATACCTTCCTCTAATTTCGTTAAGCGATTATTATTATCTAAATTTTCTATCCAATTACAAAGCTGTGACAATGATTCAACATATGTTGCGTACCAAGCAAGACCATGCCCAATATGTTGGTTTTCATTTAAATAACTAATATCTTTAAGCTCTGCATTATTATCTCTTGCTTCTGCAAATATTTCTCTAGAAATATTAAAAGCATTTTTGAGTTCTTCAACAAGTTGGTTATTTTTCATGATTTAAATCTCAAATAAATATTCTTATGTTGTTATCATATTTTTACAAATCGTGGCTAGATCATTTTGTCACACTAAATTAAATCTGGAAAAGGTAGATTTTTCGAAATAATTGAAAAAATTTTGTCCTTTGAAAATCCTTTTTCTCTGTATGATTTTATAGATGTTGAATTATTTGTTTTCGAAAGCTTGATTCCATTTTCCTCTCGGAGTAATTGATGATGATACCATTCGGTTTGAGGAAAATTAAAAATAACCTGTAATAATCTATGAATTGATGTAGCCGCATAAAGATCTACACCTCTTGTGACAAGATTTATATTTTGTTCTGCATCATCTACAGTAACAGAAAGATGATATGAGGTTGGTATTTCTTTTCTTCCAATGATGAAATCACCATATAACTTGGGTTCTATAAATCTCTTTCCTAGAGGCTCTAACCCTTTTTCATAAAAAAAAATTTTGCCTCCATATTTTTCTTCAGCATAAATAAGTGCCTTTTCAATATTTAATCGCCATGAGAAATCTTTTCCACTTAACATAAGGTTCGCTCTATTTGCTTTTGATATATTTTTATAAACTCCAGGATAAATATATTGACCATCAGGATCAATTGGCCATGTTGAGAGGCTTGTTAATTTCTTTTTAATTTCTTTTTTAATTTCTGACCTTGTTGCCCAGCAAGGATATATTAAATCTAAGTCTCTTAATTTTTTTATATATACTTCATAATTTTTAAAATGATCCGATTGACGCCTGACCGCATTTTGGTATTTTATTCCAAGCCAAGATAGGTCATCATAAATAGTTTTTTCAAACTCTTCCTTGCATCTACCAATATCAATATTTTCTATCCTTAAAAAAAACTTACCAGAACTATTTTCTGATATTTTTTGAGATAATTTTGCAGAATATGCATGACCTAAATGAAGATAACCATTGGGGCTTGGAGCAAATCTAGTGTTATATTTTGTCATTATTTTTTCATAAAATTATTTATTTTTTATATAGAATCATAATTAAATATTACTATGAACANTGAATTAAATTTATCCTCTAACAAGCATCCTGAATCTTGTCCTGCTTTAGTTCTTAATGCTGACTTTAGGCCGCTTTCTTATTATCCGTTATCATTGTGGTCATGGCAGGATGCAATTAAAGCAGTATTTCTCGATAGAGTAAATATTGTTTCAAGTTACGATAAATCAGTTCATTCTCCAAGTTTTGAAATAAAACTACCTTCCGTTGTTTCATTGAAAAATTATGTTAAACCTCCTCAATGGCCTGCTTTTACTAGATTTAATTTATTCCTGAGGGATAGATTTAATTGCCAATATTGTGGGGAAGCTTCTGATCTAACTTTCGATCATTTATTGCCTAGATCGAAAGGTGGGTTAACTACTTGGGAAAATGTTGTAACAGCATGTTCAAAATGTAATTTAAAAAAATCTAATCATTTATATCATGAGGCTAACATGAAGCCTATACAGTGGCCTTATAAACCNAATGTTCATGAGTTACATAAGAATGGTAGATTATTTCCACCAAATTATCTTCATGATAGCTGGATGGATTATCTTTATTGGGANTCTGAGCTAGAAGCTTAAATTTTTTCAGATAGATTTATTGCTGTTTTGCAGCCTATACCGACTAACTTTTTAAATATTTTTAGCGTAGGTGTATTTTCTGTGATTTCATTTTTTGCAATTTTTTCATGCTCAACCTCTTCTGCATGAAATTTTTTTATTGTTTTAAGAATATCTTGTTCTTTTCCAGAACTCTCTAATTCTTCAATTTGGTCTGAGTAATGTTTGTCTATTACATCTTCTACAGCTTCAGTGCATGCCATGACGCTATCCTTNCCCCCTATTACGGAAATAACACCTAGAGTATAGCCTGCNAGACTCCATAAAGGCATTAGAGCAGTTGGTCTTGTTTTTCGTTCTTTAACAAGTCTATCAAATTCTTTAGCGTGCGCTTTCTCACCTTCAGCCATTTCAGAAATAATAGATGAGGTTTTTTTATCACCTATTAAACTTAAGGCAGATAACTGGCCTTTATAAATTGCTATTGCCCCATGCTCACCAGCATGGTCAACTCGAATTATTTCATCCATACGTCTTTTTTTCATGATGTTTTCCTAGCTTCCTTAAATATCACTACAGAGCCTAAAAATGAAATAANAAAATTATATCCAGCCAAAGATAAACCTAAAATCCTAAAAGATGCTTGGTTACATTGCGGTCCAGGCGAAGTTGATTTTAATTTTTCAAGCAAACTATTACTATAATCAATTGTTTGAGCCCCGCAAGTTTTTGGTCCATCCCATAAATCCCATTCTATTCCAGCATGCCATCCTGCAAAAACTGCGCCTAAAAAAAGCAATAAAGAAATTAATAGTAAAAATATATTATTTTTATTTTTAAAGATAAAATTTGGCATTATTGCGAGAACAAGNGAAATATACCATGGCCATCTTTGCTTAAGACATAGGTCGCATGGCTCAAAGCCAAATATTTCAAGCAAATGAACTGAAGATAGAATTATNACTATAAACAATATTAAATTTCGATTTATCAATTAAGAATTGCCTCTTTAATTATGATTATTCCGATAAATAATATTATGAGTATAATAGTTAATAAGAAAGAGTATTTTTTTACAATATTTATAGCCNTATCACCAAATTTTTGACACAAAATTACTTCTAGTAAAAATCTTGATCCTCTTGATAAAAAACTAAATATTATAAAAATAGGAAAGGAAATTCCTATTACNCCAGANGTTATAGCGGCTATTTTATATGGGATTGGAGTAAATCCAGCAATAAAAATAAAAAAGTATCCATAATCTTTAATTGAGGAGGAGAAGCTCTCAAACTTTTCCATTAAATCAAAATTTTTAATTATATTAATTCCAACCGTATCGAAAAATAAAAATCCNATTAAATATCCTACCACACCACCAATTACTGAAAATAAAGTTGTATAAATACCCAGGGAGATTGCTTTTTCTCGATTNGCGAGAGCCATNGGAATTAAAAAAGTATCTGTTGGTATTGGAAAAAAAATACTTTCTGAAAATGAAATTGCATATAAGTAAAAAGGGCTTTTTTTGGCCTTTAATATATTATAGATTTTAGAATTAAAAATATTCATTTTATTAACCTTTGGTGCGGGTGGGGAGACTTGAACTCCCACTCAGTTGCCTGAACCAGATTTTGAATCTGGCGCGTCTACCGGTTCCGCCACACCCGCTTTTTTAAATCTCAAATTTTAATTGTAATCTCTAATCCAATTTATTTAAAATAATAGTTTCAAATTCACTTTGAAATCTAATTTTACTTTGTTAAAATAATTAATGTTAAAATTTGTATANAAAAATATTTATAGTCTTTGGATTAATAGGGTCAAGCCAATAAAGGCCTTNAAAGCAATAAGAGCTCTGGATAAAAATAAAGAAGATACAACACAAGTTTTTCATGTCATTGACTCTCTAAAAGGTGCCTCAGATAAGAAATATTTTAAAATTTTTTCTAACTCTATTGTCGGAAAAAANATTCTAAAAAGAAAAATTCAACTAGTTGATACTTTAAAAGATAAGGAATTTNTAAAAAACCTACCAAAAGAAACTCTTGGCTATAAATATTATGAATTTATTTATAAAGAAAATCTCTCTCCAGAAGAGCTTATCGATGCAAGTAATAATATTGATCTTGATAAACATTTTCAACATAGGTCTGATGAAGAAATTTTCTTTAANACTAGAAAAAGAGATATGCACGATTTATGGCATGTAACGGCAGGCTACGGGAGGGATGCATTAGGTGAGCTATCTCTTTTAGCCTTTACTTACGCTCAAGAGCAAAATCGAGGTATTGGTGCTATAGCTCTCTATGGTTACTGGAAAGTTGGAAAAGTGATGCCTGATTTTAATTTAAGAAAGGTAATCTATGAAGGCTATAATAATGGGAAAAAGGCTACGTTATGGTCTTGTGAGGATTGGGAACATTTAATTCANTTACCTTTAGATCAGGTTAGAAAAAAGTTAAATTCAGAAAAGCCAGAGCTTTATTATGACGCTTTAAAAAAATTAAATACTCAAGAAATAGATTTAGATAATAACGCAGTATTGGCAAATTAGTTTATTTGAATGATTTGTATCTACGGACTAAAAAATTGTGACAGTTGCCGTAAGGCNATTAAATGGCTGAGTTCGAATAATATTGAATACAAATTCTTTAATTTAAAAGATAATATTTTATCCAAATCAACTCTCATGGAATGGATTAATGTTCATTCTTTAGAAAAAATTATAAATAAAAAGAGTACAACTTGGCGAAACCTTGACGNTGNATCAAAAAATCAACTTGATACAAATGCTGTTAATATTATAATTGATTTTCCATCTCTAATGAAGAGGCCGATTTGGGAGTTAAATACAAAACCACATAACGAACTTGATCCTGGTTTTCAAGATAGGCATCAAAATTTTATTAAGAAATTAGTCTAGGTTAAAAATGTTTAAAAGAATAATTAATGAGTATATTTACATATCAACTTTTGGAAGGATTTTTAAAGCCCTAAAATCTATAGAATCTAAACCAGAAAATATCGTACCTTTGCAAATCGCTAATTTTGCAAAAGAAACACCTGATTCTATTGCTATTTATTATGAAGATGAAAAAATTTCTTATAAAGAATTAATTGATAGATCAAACAAATATGCACAGTGGTTTTTAAAAAATAATTTAGTAAAAGGTGATGTTGTAGCGCTTATGATGGAAAATAGGCCAGAATTTCTAGCATGTTGGATNGGAATAACTCAAGTTGGAGGAACTGTTGCGTTAATAAATACAAATTTAACTGGTCAGCCACTCGACTACTCACTTGGTATTTCTCAAGCTAATAATTTAATTCTCGGTAGTGAATTATTAAATAATTTCTCAACATCAAATGATGAAACTAAAAATAAATTTAATACATGGGTTCAAGGTAATTACAAAGAATCAAATTACTTTGAAAATATAGATAAAGTATTAAAGGATCTCCCTTCAGAAAAACCAAAAGTTGATTATACAGTTACAAACGATGATGATGGTTTGTATATTTATACCTCAGGCACTACAGGTAATCCAAAAGCAGCGACTATTTCGCATAAAAGACTTCGTTTGATGATGTTGGGCTTCAAAGGCGCAATTCAACCCAAAAAAGATGATAGAATTTATAATGTTTTACCCTTATATCACTCTGCAGGTGGAGTGATAGCTGTAGGTTTAGCCTTAACTTCTGGAGCCTCCTTAGTTTTAAAAAGAAAGTTTTCAGTCAATGATTTTTGGGATGATGTTAATAAGTATGGTGTCACTATTTTTCAATATATTGGGGAGCTATGTAGATATNTACTTAATGCCCCAGAGCATAAGTATGAAAAAAGTCATAATCTCAGAATGGCATGCGGTAATGGATTAAGGCCTGATATTTGGGATGCTTTTAAGGATCGTTTTAAGATTAATAATATTTTAGAATTTTATGGAGCTACCGAGGGTAATGTTTCCTTGATGAATTATGATGGTAAGTCTGGAGCAATTGGACGGATTCCAAAATATATAGAAAAAATATTAAATGTTCATATTATTAAATTTGATATTGAAAAAGAAGAACCAATTAGGGACGAGAATGGGTTTTGTATTCCTTGTGATGTTAATGAAGTCGGCGAAGCTATAGGTAAAATCGCTATAGANGGTAGCTTTGAAGGGTATGTTGATAAGGANGCGACGAAGAAAAAAATTCTAAGTGACGTTTTTGAAAAAGGTGATCAGTATTTTCGTTCAGGAGATTTGCTGAGTAAGGATGACCTTGGTTATGTATATTTTGCAGATCGAATAGGTGATACATTTCGTTGGAAAGGTGAAAATGTTGCTACATCNGAAGTTGCCGAGGCATTTGTTGGTTTTGATGGTATCCTAGAGGCAAACGTTTATGGTGTAAGTATTCCTGGAAGCGATGGTAAGGCTGGAATGGCAGCTTTATCAACAAACAAAGAGATTGATCTAGTCAAACTTTATCAAAAACTATCATCATCTTTACCTGCTTATGCACAGCCGTTAATTATTAGAATTAAGAATGAAATTGAAGTTACAGGTACATTTAAACATAGAAAAGTAGAATTAGTTAAAGAAGGATATGATCCTAAAAATATTTCAGAACCATTATATTTCTGTGATCATCAATCTAAGAAATATGTACCTCTAGATAACAACCTTTTTGGAATCATTGATAATCAAGAAATAAAACTTTAAGATNAGATGAAATTAAGGATTATTTTGTTTTAAGAAAAAGTATTATTCTTTTCCATCTAAAGAACGCAAGAATAACAGCAGTAAAAAACCCTGTGAAATATCCAGTAAAATGTCTTCTTATTAAGTAGTATTTAATAAATGCTAATGGAAATTCAACTAACAATCTAAAAAATAAAATAAACTTATTGGATTTTTTTAATGTTGAGGCTTGCATCTTTATATAATTATTTTCTTTTATTATTAGATGCTTAAAAGACCTGACAGATTTATGAAAAACTGGATTTNTTAAAGTTATAACTTTTTNAGAATTTGTTTCAACTGAGTCATGAACTTTAGAATTTGAGAATCTACCATAATCAATATTATATAATCTAACACAAAGATGATAAGCAGAGAGGAATCTTGGCTTTGTCCAATTTGGATATATTGGAATAACTCTCATGGAAAAAAAATTAGCTTCAAGATTAGCTCTGAATAAGTCTCTAATTTCATTTGATATTTCATGAGAAAGATATTCATCAGCATCAAGATTTAATAGCCATTTATTCTTTGAGCATTCCTCACCAAAACGTTTTTGCGGACCAAAACCATTCCATTCATTATAAAAAACTTTACACCCAAGATCTTCAGCAAGTTTTTGGGTACCATCATTAGACCCTGAATCAATAACAATAACTTCATCGACTAAATCTTTTACAGACTTAATNGTTTTATCTATTCGATCAGCCTCATTAAGAGCAATAATAAAGCAGCTAATAGGAAGTTTTTCATTCATTTTTAATGCTCGGTCATAATCATTTTAACTTTTTTATAATGAATTATTATTCTATAATATCATAGATATTTTTGGTAAATTTTTTGGGGGATCGATGAAAGCTTTTACTTTTATTTTNAGTTTATTATTTTCATCTTTACTGATTGCAGAAAATCTTGAAATAAAACAAGATTATATAATTGATGAGGATGCAAAGGTTAGAGAGTCTGCAGACGAATTAATCATTAGAGAAATTACAATTGATCCAGCTACGCACCCAGGTAATCAACTTTATCAAGATAACTGTGCAATCTGTCATGATGGNACAATAGAAAAAGCTCCAGCAGCTAACTGGCTTGAAATGCTTATACCTCAAGCCTTATTAAGAACAATAAATGAAGGTATTATGTCTGAACAAGCATCTCATTTATCTGAAGAAGAGAAAATTCAAATTGTTGAATATATTGTTAGACAGGATCGAAAAGATTTTCCTGAGGAAGCAGAGCTTAATTATTGTAGTTCAAGTAAAATGAATTTTGATTTAAAAGAATCTCCAGAGCCATATGGCTGGGGATACAATACTTCAAGATTTATTCCCAAAAAATCGGGCGGAATTGACTCAAAAAAATATTAAAAATTTAAAATTAAAATGGGCCTTTGGTTTTCCATANTCCCAAAGAGCACGATCTCAACCACTTTTTGCAATGGGATCAATTTTTGTTGGAAGTCAATCAGGTGATATTTATGCCCTAGATGTTGAAACAGGGTGTGTAAAATGGAATTTTTCTGCTTCAGGCGAAGTTCGTACAGGTATCATAATGGATCAATGGGAAAATGGAAAAAAACCCAACAAACGTCCCTATATCTATTTTGGTGATATTCTTGCAAATGAATATGCCTTGGATGCTCAAACAGGTGAATTAATTTGGAAAATAAAATCAGATGATCACCCAAATGCTACTCGAACGGCAACCTCAGCAAAATTTGAAGATATACTTTTTATACCNATTTCTGGTTTAGAAGTTATNCCAGCTTTTGATGATGCTTACGAGTGTTGTACCTTTAGAGGTGGTCTCTTAGCTGTAGAGGCAAGAACTGGTAAAACTTTATGGAAACAACATTCAATTCCTGTTCCGGCTAAGTATTCAGGAAAGACTTCTGTTGGAACGAGAATGTTTGGACCATCTGGAGCTCCAATTTGGACTTCCCCCAATGTAGATAAGAAAAGGCGCTATGTTTATATTGGAACAGGTGAAAACTACTCAACGCCTGCTGATGACTCCTCCGATGCTATTATTGCATACAATATTGATACTGGAGAAGAGGTTTGGAGAAGACAAACTCTTGCTGGGGATGCATGGAATCTTGCTTGNATGGGAAAAGGCCTTCCAAATTGNCCTAAAGAATTTGGTCCTGATATGGATTATTCTGCAAGTTCAATAATGATTNATCTTGATGGTAAAGATATCCTTGTTGCAGGTCAGAAATCTGGATCTGTCTATGGATTAGATCCAGATACNGGTGAAATTATATGGTCGACTGAAGTTTCGGGTGGTGGTACTCAAGGAGGTATTCATTTTGGTATGGCTGCTGAAGGTAAGACTGTTTATGTACCAATAAATGATATGAAGAATACTCATGATGGTAAAGTNTGGCAAAATCGTAAACCTGGAATGCATTCTATAGACGCAGAAACTGGTAATATTTTNTGGTCAAATATAACTGATAAAGAATGTAAAGAAATAGACTTTAATTGTGACCCAGGAGTCTCNGCCGCNGTTACGGCAATTCCTGGGGCNGTAATTGTTGGTCATTTAGATGGTAATATAAGAATTTTTGATAAAAAGAGCGGAGATATTTTGTGGACTTATAATACCTTAAGAGATTTTGATAGTATTTCTGGAACACCGGCTTCAGGAGGAAGTTTTAGTGGTTCAGGTCCATCAATTAGGAATGGNCATATGGCAATCAACTCAGGTTATGGTATTTATAATCATATGCCCGGAAATGCTCTTTTATTATTCTCAGTTGATTAATTTATGATGCTACATTTCCATGTCTTTGATAAGCTTTTTCAATATCCTCCTCTATTTCTTTTGTTAGCTTAATATCAATAGAAGTTACTGCTAATTTAAGTTGTTCCATGTTTGTCGCGCCAATGATATTTGATGTAACAAATGGTCTGGTAGTTACAAATTGGTTAGCCAGCTGAGATGGATCAATTTCATACTTCTTTGCTATATTAAGGTAGGCTTCAATTGCNTCTTCTGCATAGGGCCCTTCATATCTTTGAAGGCGATTAAAAAGTTCCTTCCTAGACCCTTTTGGTAAAGCTCCATTTTGATATTTACCCGATAAATACCCTTGTGCAATTGGAGAGTAAGCTAATAAACCAACATCCTCTCTATGTGCTATTTCTGATCCGCCTATCTCAAAGGTTCTATTGAGAAGGTTGTATGCATTTTGAATTGATTGTACCCTTGGGGTTGATGAGATATCTGAATGATAAAGAAATTTCATTGTTCCCCAGGGAGTTTCATTTGATAATCCTATGTAACGAATCTTCCCTGATTTAACTAATTCATTTAATGAGTCTAAAATTATACTTATATCAATAGAGGGCTCATCCATGTGTTCGTAATTAATACTTCCACCAAATAAATTCATNGGTCGATCTGGCCAGTGAAGTTGGTAAAGATCAATATAATCTGTCCCTAGTCTTAGTANGCTTTTNTCGACTGCTTCAAAAATTTGATCTCTTGATTGTTCTGTTGGCTTTTCNTCATCTCTTAACCAATTTAATGGTGATCTTCCAGATACTTTTGTTGCAAGTATAACCTTATCTCTTGACTTTCGCTCCTTAAACCAGGAACCAATAATTTTTTCAGTAGATCCTTGAGTTTCTTTTTTCGGAGGTACAGCATACATTTCTGCTGTATCAAAAAAATTTATTCCATTATCTAAGGCATAATCCATTTGCGCATGACCTTCACTCTCTGTGTTTTGTTCACCCCAGGTCATGGTTCCTAAACAAATTTCACTAACCTNTAAATCTGTTTTTCCTAGTTTTCTCTTTTTCATTTTACCCCTCCTTTTTTTATATTTTTATTTAACCTACCAGTCTANTAAGTGNTGATTTAATTTTAACCATTCTTTACTAGATTTATAATCTGGTATAATTTTTTCAACACTTTTCCAAAAGTCCCTAGAATGGTTGAAGTGAATTAAATGACACAATTCATGTATTACAACGTAACGAATAATTTTTTCCGGTGCCATTACCAGTTTCCAATTGTAGGAAATAATATTTTTATGTGAACAGCTTCCCCATCTTCTTTTATAAGAGCGGATTAAAACTTTCTTAGGNGTNACTCTAATTTTTTTTGCTTCATCAAAAGTTTTATTTTCAAAAATTTCTTTTGCCGTCTCCTTAAAAAGGACTTCTAATTTTTTTTTAATATTTTCTTCAGAATTGTTTTTATCATTTTTAAAAACTAAATATATAAAATCGTCATCTATATGACTTTTTTTATTATTATTTATAATAATTTTTAGTTTTCGATCNTTTCCTAGAAATTGAAAAATTTCTTNATTTTTAAACTTCTTTTTTATCGGTTTTTTTATTGATCTCTGAAGCAAAAGTTTTTGATTAATCCAATTTTCTTTTTGTAAAATAAATGAGTCTATTTCTTTTTGTTTTANATTANAGGGTGCGCGAACTTCAACTAGACTATCTTTAANCTGTATCATAATAGTTTTTCTTCTTTTTGTTCTTTTAATTGTTATATGCATTTGATTCTTTTTGAATATATAAAAAATTANGACAATACTATAATTAGATTGGTGATCCCGACAAGATTCGAACTTGTGACCCCCAGATTAGGAATCTGGTGCTCTATCCTGCTGAGCTACGGGACCACAATGAGATATTATAAAAATTCTTATAAAATTAAATTTAAAAATTAATCTGAATAAGCAATTGTTATTATAAAGGTGCCCAGGCTAGAAGGCTAGAGTCATTTGAATCAGAGTTTGGTACTAATTTTACACCTGATTCTTCAGCCATTGTTTTATAGTCAAGCCAAGAAGCAACTGCCTCTACAGGAGTTCCTGGGCCTGAGTCAAATACTAATGGCCCATAAATATTAGCTGTATAAATTAGATCTTCATCTGTGACTCTTTGAGTAGCTTCATGTCTTGCTCCAGCTGGCTCATAAAACCAGATTCCAGGTCCATATCCCTCTGGCGGTCCAGATCTAACACCCAATGCGCCATTTAAAATAAGGAAGTCACTTGCCCCGATATGTGTATGGGGAAGAGCAACACCATTGTGTTTAACTATCATTGATACAAAGCCTGTTTCTTCACTAACTCTTAGCAGTTTTAAACCAACATCAGGCATTGTTGGCATAACGAGCCAAGGAACTTCTCTTGTATCAACAAAGTGTGGATGCGTTACTTTTGAGGATATTACTGAACCAGACTCAGCTGTAACTAAAGCTTTTGCGTTTGAAGAAGCAATAGCTAGAGGCTCTGAAGGACCATCGTATGATTCTTCAGGACCACGTTCCCAACATTCTTTGCTTGAGTTTGGTACAAGAGGTATTTTACTTTTCTTTGCAAGCTGAAGAATATCATTACTAGTTAGAATTGACTTAATAGCTTGATTGTCATCAAGAAAGGCAACTGCATTGTAAAAATTTGCTAATACTTCACAGTCTTCATTTGCATTTATTGAATTAACTTTTGAATTAGCTGGGATGAAACCCCAAGTTCCCGGAGCTAAAATACTTTCCTGTTCATCCTGGCTGTAAGTTAATTGACCGGAAAGAACTAATAAATCCATGCCACCTAAATATACAGAACTTGGAAAATTTGAGCCTTTATCAAGCTTAAAAATTAAAGAAAACATTCCACTTTCGGAGCTTGCTCTCACTGGTTTGATTGATAGACCCTCTACATTGTCTAAAGGTATCCAAGGAAGCTTATTGGTATCTAATGATCCTTCTGCCCCATTTGGATTATACTCTGGATTAAAATTTTCTGCTGTATCACTCATTTTTTCCCCCTAAAATTTTATTTTTAGAAAATATACTTACATAGTCAACTACAACTTAATCAATTAGGCAATCTCTATTTTGATAGCTTATCTACCCAATGATGATAATGTTGTTGAATTGGTTCATTTTTTCCAAACATAAATTCGGTATTAGCCTTAGATTCTATAGAATCTTGTATCATAAAATTCATAGGATAATCTTCATCTTCAATAGCAGTTAAAGCTAATTTAGAAAAATCTTCTGCTTCTTTTATTTCTTCGTCTGTCTCTGGCTCTTTTAGGCATAGAATATATTGATTAGTAATAGTTCCTTGTAAATCAGGTGTTGGGAAAACTATACTAATTAAACAGTGTTGATTTTGAATTGCTGAAATTGATGAATTCGGAAAGACTGAGTGAATTAATCTTAAATGATTTTCTGGCTCCCAATCCTTTTCTTCAATTCTTGAGAGTTCATTGATATTTTTTAAGCCAAAAGCAAACCTTTGATGAGGACCAAAAGTATCATGCGCAATAAGATTTACTATAGTATTTTTTCCAACTGTATCAGGGTGAACCATATGATGATGGTATCCATCCAGGTAACCATCCCAGCATATTTTCCATCTTGGCCCGTCAAGTTTAATACTGCTAAAAATATGCCAATTTTTTAAATCTATATCATCTAGCTCTTTATCAAATCCATCCATCCACTCATCAAGATTATATCTAATATCTGGATTTAAGCATACCCATATAAACCCTGATCGTTCCTCACAAAACAACTCTGTTAATTTAATCTTTGTTGTATCAATGTCACCAAATGTATCTGATTTAAAAATATTTATTAATTGTCCCTTATTATCATACATCCAACCATGATAGGTGCAGCTAAACCTTGATTTATTTCCACTTCCTTCAGAACATACAGGGGCACCCCTATGTTTACAGATATTTATAAAAGCTCTGACAATTCCATCTTTATCTCTTGTTACTAGTACTGGGGTATCAATTGCCTTAGTGGCTTTATAGGAATTATTTTCTTTAAGTTCTGCACTTAAAGCAATTGGAACAGGGTGGTCATAGAAAATTTTATTCACTTCTGATTTTATAAGACTCTTATCAATATAATCAGATACAGGTTTAATCATAATTTCATCAGCCTGATCAGTTGTTCCATTAAGGTTATGATTTAACAATCGTCTGGCTAAGCTCACTAATTTTTCTTTTTGGTGCGCCATTGATGTAACCCTCTTAATAGATGACTTGCTTAAAATTATAACTGATGAGTTTAATCAATCTCTTCAGATTCTAAATCATCATTTCTCCCATTTGAATTATTGAGTATTGTTTCCATTTTTTCAATAGCTTTCTGCTCGTCAGTTTTCTCAATAACAGCTACCTCTCTTGCCAAACGCTCTCTAGAAGCTTCATAAAGTTGTCTTTCTGAATAAGATTGTTCAGGTTGACTATCGCTCCTAAAAAGATCTCTTACAACTTCCGCCAGTAACTTAATATCACCAGAATTAATTTTTGCTTCATATTCCTGAGCTCTTCTACTCCACATAGTTCGCCTAATCTTTGCCTTGCCAGTTAATATTTCAAATATTTCTTTAAGTTGATTTTTAGTAGAAACTTTTCTAACACCATTTTCTTTTATTTTTCCGATAGGGACTCTTTGTGTCATTTTTTCTTTCTCAAATTCAATGACATACATTTCAAGCAGTTGCCCAGCAATTTCTCTCTTTTCAATTTCAATAACTTTTCCAACTCCATGAGATGGATAGACAACGTATTGATCAGGAAGGAAACCATCTTTTAACTTTGCTTGTGATACTTTTGATTTGGTTGTTACTGACTTGGATTCTTTCTTAGAAGGTTTATTTTTGGGTGAAGCTTTTTTCTTTATAGTTGGCTTTTTTTTATTTGTAGCTGGCTTCTTTATTTGTTTGTCAGATTTCTTTTTATCTGAAGTCTTTGGTGATTTTTTTTTAGTTTTTTTAATTTGTGGCTTTTTTGCTACACTCATAAGAAATTTCCCTAACTTTTTTAAGTTTGAGCACAGCGTGTATCAGAATTAATTACTTTTTACAAGGTATTATGGCTCAATCACCTTCGCCAGGGTTTTCGCTAAAATATTTCTCAAATTTATTTTTTTCACCATTAAATTTCTCACCATCTTCTGGGCCATCCTTTACTATGGTTATATTTGGCCAAATATCAGCATATTTTGTATTTATTGTTAACCACTTCTCGGTACCTTCTTTAGTATCGGGGTGAATTGCATCAGCTGGACATTCTGGTTCGCATACACCGCAATCAATACATTCATCTGGGTGTATTACCAGCATATTCTCACCCTCATAAAAGCAATCAACTGGGCATACATCTACGCAATCCATAAACTTACACTTTATGCATTCCTCCGTAACAACATAAGTCATGATTTTTCCTTTGTCCCTAGAATTTTCTTTTTAATTATTCCAGCCTCTTTATCTGAAATATACAATAAGCCAGATAATCGTCTTATAAAATTTGATTCAAATGGATCAATCACACCATCTGCATTAACAATTTCACACATTAGGCTAAAAACTATATTTTTTTTCTCTTTACTATAATTGTCATTAATAATTTTTGACCATTTATAAAGATCTGCTGACGCTTCTTCTTTTTCACTTGAGGCCGCAATTAATAAATTCACCTCATTAAGATCAAGATTAAATTGTTCATTGAGTAATTTTTTGATCAAAAGTATTTCTTTTTCATCTTTATTACCATCTATATTAGCGGCTCTTAATAGCATTACTGCTACTGCTTCAATTACATCAAAGTCTTCTAAATCTTTATAGGTCTCAACTTTATTACTTTCTTGATCAGACTGTTTCTTACTGAATAGATTTTTTAAAAATTTTATCATTTAATCTCTTTATCCTTAGACTGTTTTAATTTCTTTATAAAGTTTGATTGCATCTTTAGCACTTAGTCGATTATTTGCAAAACTTTCTACAGAAAAAATAATGATATTATTGATTTTATTTAATGTAATTATATCTCCAACTTTAATTTTTGCTGAAGATTTTGAAATTTTTATTTTATTAATTTTTACATTGCCATCATAGATAATTTTCTGGGCTTTTGCTCTGGATTTAATTATACGAGTCCTAAATAGCCAATTGTCTATTCTTTGCTCATCGATTATTGATTCACTTTTCATATTTCTTGGTTTATTCAAGTTATAATCTTTCTTTCAAGCTGATTAATTCTTTATTTTCTGAAAAGATATTAGAATTATTATTTTTAATCTTATCTCTTTTATTTTTCTGTAATTTTTTTTGATTATAAGGCTTACGATTATATTTTTTTACATACCTTATTTCAGTTTCGCCTTCTTCTTGACTATGAGAGTTTTTACCTTTCTTTTTTTGCTCTTTAAAGCCTAAATATTTAACAATGAACCTTATATTTTCTCTTGAACATCCCAATAAAGCAATCATTTCATCAGTTATAGCAAAGCTATGTTCCTTTTTATCTTTTTCAATTTCATCATAAATTAATTTATCTAGTCTTTCTATGATATCTGCCCTTATTACCAACTTCCCAAAAGGGAGATAGCCCAGTACTTTATAAATTTGATGGGAAATATTATTATTAATTTCACAGGATGTTATACCTGGTCTAGGCAAACTCTCTTTTATTTTTTTAATATCACTTGCATTATATTTTTTTCCTGAAAAATTCATCCAAAGTGATACTAAAAGTTCTGTCGCCTTTGGTTTAACAGTTGCTGGAAAGAAAATAGAAAATTTTCCTATCCTAACGCCTATACGTCTTAATTCTTGCCTGGATTTTTTATCTAATAATTTTATCTCTTCTTCTATTTTATCTCTTTTAATTAACCCCAATTCTTCGGTTAAACGATATGCAATTCCTTTAGCTCTGGGCTGCATATTTTTAGATTCTGTCAAAGAAAAAATCTCTTTTAGTGTTAGCTCAATATAAGAGGTAAGCCATTCCTTAATACTATTTTCTAAGCTTAGTTTGATTTTCTTATCTAACGGTTCGTCATATAATATGGATACTTCTGGTTTAAGAGGGGTGTTTCCAGGTTTCAATGATGCAATTTTTTCATCATTGAGGTAAATAAATAGATCTGATTCTAGCGATAAGTTTTTAAAATCTGATGAAATAATTTTCAAAGATTTTTTTGTAACTTCTTCCCCTATAGTTTTTGATAGCGAAGACATTACATACTTCATATAAGATTCTGATCCAATTTTTTCTGATATAAACTTTAACCCTTCGAATTTACCAAAGTATTTGCCCTCTACAGTAATTTCTCCAGCACTATTTATTCCTGATAAAACTTCTTTCTTGTCTTTGTATTTAAATCTTAATCTATTGGTTCCTTTATCAACAAATCTATCAGTTAAAGTTTCATGAAGCGCATCTGATAGCTTGTCTTCAATTAGACGAGTTTTCTTTTGCCAATAATCTGGATTTTTAATCCATTTAGATTTCTGTGAAATAAAGGTCCAAGTCCTAATATAGGCCAGTCTATTGGATAATGAGTTTATATCACCATAATATTTTTCAATTGGTTTTATTTGCTCTCGAAGCCAATCATCAGATAGCTGTTCTTCTTCACATATTTTTTTGAAAATTAATGAAATTATTTTAGTATGTTCGCCTTCGCTTATATTTCTAAAATCAGGGATTTGAGAGGTTTCCCATAAAGTCTTAATTTTAACTTGATTGTTAGCAATTTCTTTTATTTCATTATCTTGAGAAAGTCTTATGAGAGCCTTTAAGTCATCTGCATGCCTTGAAGCTCCCAATTCTATTTTTGATGGAAGAGATTTTAAACTACTAATTAAGTTATTTAATGATGAAAAATCTAGTTTTTTATTTCTCCATTTTGCTGATGCCATAGGAATAAATCTATGCTCTTCAATTCTAAGAATAACATCTTCTTCAATTTCATTAGCTTCACCAGTAACTCCAAATGTTCCATCTTTTTTATATCTTCCTGCTCTTCCAGCAATTTGAGCAAGTTCATGAGGTAAAAGATTTCTGTAATTTACACCATCGAATTTTTGTGTTTCAGCAAATGCAACATGATTAAGATCTAAATTTAAGCCCATGCCAATAGCATCAGTAGCAACTATATAATCTACCTCGCCATTTTGATACATTCTGACTTGAGCATTACGGGTTTGCGGACTTAACGAACCCATAACAATTGCCACACCTCCTTTTTGTCTTTTTATTATTTCAGCTATGGCGTAAACAGATTGAACTGAAAAGGCTACAATCGCCGATCTTTTTGGGAGATGGCTAATTTTTTTATATCCCGTATATTTAAGTTGAGAAAACCTTGGCCTGTTCTGAAATCTAACGTCACCAACCAATTTTTTTATGATTTTACTGGATATACTTGATCCCATAAACAACGTTTCACTCATGCCTCTGGCATTTAGAAGCCTATCTGTGAATATATGACCTCTTTCAGGATCATCCATTAATTGTATTTCGTCCACTGCTAAAAAATCTACTGGTTTATCAGTTGGCATAGATTCAACCGTACAGGCCCAATATTGAGGGTTGGGAGGAATTATTCTTTCTTCACCAGTTATCATAGCAACTCTTGAAGGCCCAACTTCCTTAATTAATTTATCATATACCTCTCTTGTTAGAAGCCTGAGAGGAAGACCTATCATGCCTGATTTATGGGCAACTAATCTTTCAAGAGCGTAATGAGTTTTACCGGTATTTGTTGGACCAAGTGCTGCAATTATAGCCATAAGTTGTTTTACAAAATTTTGGTTTATATTCAAGTTAAATAAAAATTTAACCATAGACTATATATTGTGTTTTTATAAAAACCTAATATGGACTACTAGAAGAACATATCATGACCGAATCACTTACATGCAGGATTTCTTGTTATGTTCTATACTACATGTAGATATAAATGCAATTGAACACACTATCCATAATAAATAGATTTTAATTATAAATTTGATTAAAAAATGTATATTATATTAGAAAATGGAGAATTAATAATGGACTTTTCTATACCGCAAGAAATTCTAGATTACTTGGATGTCCTTGATAGCTTTATTGAAAAAAAAATTAAACCATTAGAAGAAAAGGACGATAATATTCGTTTTTTTGATCATCGTAGAGAGCATTCTAGAACTGATTGGGATCGTGATGGGCTTCCGTCAGAAGATTGGGAAAATTTATTAGGTGAGATGCGGAGATTAGCTGATGAGGATGGTCATTTAAGATATGGCCTACCAATCGAGTATGGCGGTAAGAATGGATCCAATTTATCGATGGCAATCATTAGAGAACATTTAGCTGCAAAAGGATTGGGTTTACATAATGATTTGCAAAATGAAAATTCAATTGTAGGTAATTTCCCCCAAATTTTAATGTTTAGAGATTTCGGTACCTCAGACCAAAAAGATAAATTTATAACGGGAATGTTAGACGGTAGTATTAAAATATCATTCGGTTTGACTGAACCAGATCATGGATCTGATGCAACATGGATGGACACTTATGCAAAACCAGAAAAAAGAGATGGTATTGATGGGTGGCTAATCAATGGATCAAAAACTTGGAATACCGGACTTCATAAAGCAAATTATGATATGATTTTTGCTCGCACGAGTGGTGATAATGGCTCCCCAAAAGGCATCTCTTGCTTTTTAGTTCCTACATCAGCTGATGGTTTTAATATTGAAGAATTTATGTGGACTTTCAATATGCCAACTGATCACGCCTTAATAAGTATGAAAAATGTCTGGGTACCATCTACTTCAATCTTAGGTGAATTAGATAAAGGTCTTGATCTTGCACAACATTTTGTTCATGAAAATAGAATTCGTCAAGCTGCTTCGGGTGTAGGGGCTGCTCAGTATTGTATTAATATGAGTGTTAATTATGCGAATGAAAGAAAGCCATTTGGTAAGGCGCTATCAACTAACCAAGCCATTCAGTTTCCATTAACAGAGCTACATACAGAATGTGAGATGATAAGAAATTTGGTTTATAAGACTGCCTGGCAAATGGATCAGATGAGTAAGCCTGAGGTTGCTATTAATTTGTCTGATAAAGTGTCAATGTGCAACTATCGTTCTAATAGATTAGTTTGCCAAGCTGCAGATCAGGCTATTCAAGTACATGGTGGTATTGGTTACTCACGTCACAAACCATTTGAACATATATACAGGCACCATAGAAGGTATAGAATTACTGAAGGCTCAGAGGAGATTCAGATAAGAAAGGTTGCTGGGTATCTTTTTAATTTCTTAAAACGAGAAAAAAAATAAGGGAATAACTATGAGAATTTTTCATATTTTAATTATTATATTTGTGGGAATATTTTTATTAAGCAATGATGCTGAATCTCAGCTATCTATCGATACAGATATAGCAATATTAAAAGCCCAATCAGACGAAGGCAACTCTGACGCTAAGTTTTACTTAGGAACGCTATATTATATTGGGAGAGGCATGAATCAAGATTTTGGTAGAGCAATTAAACTTTTTGAGGAGGCTTCTGATGGAGGTAATGTATCTGCAACTTTTAATTTAGGAATTATTTATGCAAAAGGAAGAGGAGTCGATGTAGATGAAAAGAAGGCTTTTGATTACTATAAAAAATCAGCTTTTGGTGGCCTTCCTCAAGCTCAGTATAATTATGCATTATGGCTCAGAGAGGGTAGGGTTGGTGAAGCTAATCCAATTGAGGCTGTGGAGTGGTTCAGAGCTTCGGCCAATAAAAACTTTGACCGGTCATTAATTGAGCTTGCTAAAGGTTACGAAACTGGCGTTGCTGGAAGGCGTGACTATAGAGAGGCTGTTAAGCTGTACAGGAGGGCAAGAGTAAATGATGATTCTAGGGATAATTCACCATATTTACAGGCAACCTTTCACCTTGGCAGATTGTATTTAAAAGGCCTTGGCGTATCTCAGGATACTAAAAAGGGTATTAAGTTTATAAGAGAAGCTGCTGAAGGAAGAGTAAACACAGCATTAGTTGAGATGGGAAGAATTTATGAAGAAGGCAGATACCTAAATAGAGACCTAAATTCTGCTCTAATTTATTTTACCCAATCTAGAGATAATGGCTTACTTGGCTCTGAGGATGATATTGCTAGGGTTAAGAAAAAATTGGGGTATTAGATTGCTTAGTAAATCTATCTTGACGTATGCATAATAGGTATATAAAACCCAAGCATAACTTAAATAAAAAATTGGTATTTAATAATGTCTAGACAATGTGAACTTAGCGGAAAAGGTGTGATGACAGGAAACAATGTCAGTCATGCTAAAAATAGAACAAGAAGAAGATTCTTGCCTAATTTATGTAATGTTAGCCTTGCAAGTGATAAACTTAATCAAAAAATCCGTTTCAGGGTAAGTGCACACGCTCTTCGCTCAGTTGAACATGTTGGTGGCTTGGATAATTTTTTAATTAAGGCAAAAGACTCAAATTTATCAATTAAAGCTAGAAAGCTTAAAAAAAGAATAGTTAGCGCTTAAGCTTTAATTTTAATTTTCTTTTTATATTTTGACGAATTAAACTCTTCATCGAATAAGCCGGCTAATTGTTCTGTTATCGCCCCACCAAGTTGCTCAGCATCTACTATTGTTACGGCTTTTCTATAATATCTATTTACATCATGACCAATTCCAATTGCAGTTAATTCAATTGAGGAATCTAACTCTATTTTTTGAATCACTTGCTTAAGGTGGCGCTCAAGGTAATTGCCTGCGTTTACTGAAAGTGTGGAGTCATCAACCGGAGCTCCATCAGAAATAACCATAAGAATTTTTCTTTGTTCTGTCCTAGCTAATAATCTTCTGTGTGCCCACTCTAGAGCTTCCCCATCAATATTTTCTTTTAATAAGCCCTCTCTTAACATTAGTCCAAGATTTCGTTTTGACCTTCTCCAAGGTTCATCAGCCGTTTTATAAATGATATGACGAAGGTCATTTAAACGGCCAGGGGCAGGTTGTTTACCTTCTTCAAGCCAAGATTCCCTTGATTTTCCGCCTTTCCAGGCTTTTGTAGTAAAGCCTAAAACTTCTGTTTTAACAGAACATCTTTCAAGAGTTCTTGCTAAAATATCTGCGCACATAGCAGCAATTGTAATTGGTCTTCCTCTCATCGAGCCTGAATTATCAATTAATAGTGATACAACTGTATCTCGAAACTCAATATCTTTTTCCATTTTAAAAGATAGCGGTGATGTTGGATCAATAATAACGCGAGTCAATTTTGAAACATCCAAAAGACCCTCTTCGAGATCAAATTCCCAAGACCGATTCTGTTGTGCCAATAATTTTCTTTGTAATTTATTTGCTAACCTTGTTACTGCTCCTTGTAAATGATTGAGCTGTTGGTCTAAATATTCTCTTAATCTTTCAAGCTCTTCCATTTCACATAAATCAACAGCTTTAATTTCTTCATCAAATTTTTCAGTAAAAATTTTATATGGAAGCTCTCTCCTTTGCTCATTATCGTTGCCCCTACCTCTAGCAGCTTGGGCAAGATCATCATCTTCACTTTCTGACTCTTCGCCAATTTCAGACATGTCTGTCTCTAATGAGTCATCTTCTTCTGGGATTCCATCTTCAACGTCCATATCATCTGACTGTGTTTCATCTTCTGAGCTAGATTGATCTTCCTCAGAGTCTGATAGTTCTTCATTTTCATTTTGATCACTATCATCTTCTTGATCTTCTTCGGATGGATCCTCCCCTAGCTCATCTCCAAGCTCTAAATCACCAATTAATTTCCTAGTAATTTTGGCATATTCTTTTTGATCTTGAAGAGCTTGAGTTAGTTCATCAATTGAAGTTTCGGCTCTTTCCTCTATCCATTTTTTCCATGGTTCAATATATTCTTGTGCTTCTTCAATCTTACTTCCGGTTAATCGCTCCATCACTAAATATGATAGTGCCTCAATCATTTTACCTTCTGGACTATCATTATTTACGCTTAAAACTTTTCTTTTTATTTTAGTTTTTTCCTTTTCTATTAAATTACTAGCAACACCAGACATTGCATTAGAACCTAATGCGTCGCATCTTACTTTTTCAAGAGCATTATATATTCCTTTAGCATTCTGTCCTTTTGGTGCATATTTTTCATCAACGACTTCTTTATGATGAGCTAGGTATAAGGCTAATGAGTCAGCTTCACCTCTTAAGGAGTTGATTTGATCAGAGTCCATATTTTTGTTTGGCATTGGTAATCTTGCTTTAAGGCCGCTTATATTACCTTTATCAGAACCAAAACTGACAGTTAATTCATCTTGCTTTGATATCGAGCGCATTGCCATGGTAAGGGCTCGTTTAAATTCATCAATATCTGTATATTTATTTGTCACTATCGCTTTCTGATTTTAAAGTTACAGATGTATCAATTAATTCCTCACCAAAGCTTCTCTGATAAAACTCTGCAATAGTTTGACGTTCTAATTCATCACACTTATTTAGGAAAGTTAATTTAAAGCTTAAACCTATATCTTCTAAGATTTCAGTATTTTGTGCCCAGGTTAAAACCGTTCTAGGACTCATGACTGTTGAAATATCTCCGTTGATAAAGCTATTTCTAGTTAAATCAGCAACCCTTATCATTTTTGAAATGATTTGTTTGCCATCCTTATTATTAAAACTTTTTGCTTTTGAAGAAACTATATTTAACTCATCTTCATGAGGTAGGTAATTTAACGCACTTACGATAGACCACCTATCCATTTGACCCTGATTGATTTGTTGGGTTCCATGATAAAGACCGGATGTATCACCTAAGCCAACGGTATTGGTTGTTGCAAATAAGCGAAAGTATTTATGCGGTGTTATAATTTTATTTTGATCAAGAAGGGTTAGTTTACCAGAAATTTCAAGAACTCTTTGTATAACAAACATTACATCTGGTCGTCCTGCATCATATTCATCAAAGACTAGTGCTACAGGGTTTTGAATAGCCCAAGGTAATAATCCTTCACGAAATTCAGTTATTTGTTTTCCATCTTTTAAAGTAATCATATCTTTACCAATAAGATCAATTCTACTGACGTGGCTATCTAGATTAATCCTAATGCAGGGCCAATTTAATCTAGCAGCTATCTGTTCAATATGAGTGGATTTACCTGTACCATGATAACCCTGCACCATTACTCTTCTGTCATGAGAAAATCCTGCTAGAATAGCTATAGTTGTCTCGTGATTAAACAAATAATCTTCATCAATTTCTGGAACATATTCATTTGTTTTTGAATATGCTGGAACCTTTAAATCAGTATCAAGTCCAAAAATTTCTTTAACAGATAATTCAATATCGGGACTTCCAATATCAATAGTTGTTTTTGTATCAGTGCTCATAAATAAGTTCCTTTATTTTATTAATACGATTGTTTAGCAAATTCAGATATAATTTAACAGTGCCCTTGTGATTTTAAAGTTTTGTAGGCACTTATTACTTCCTTTAATAAATCTTCTTGAGAGTTATCACCCCCATTTGTATCTGGATGAAGACTTTTGACAACTTCTTTAAATTTTTTTCTTATATCACTTTTGCTTGAAAGGGAGCTGAAATCAAGGAGCTTATATGCTTTCTCAGATATTTTTCCTTTTTTTATTTTAGATTGTCTCTCATATTTGGATGTTTTATCTTTTTCAAATAAATCAAAAGGATCGTCAAAAGCACTCCCATCATTTTTTGCAAATTTTGAAAAGTAATTAGCGTGGGGATTTGTACCTGATTTCCAAGTAGGTCTATGCCCAATTATTGCAGAAATTTGATAATCAATAATTTCTTCCTCGCTCATACCCTCAAAGAAATTATAATTTTTGTTAAACTCTTTTATGTGATTGAGGCAATAAAAAAATTTTGCTGCTGATTTGGTTTTTGCTTGGAACTCACCATGCTCATTGCAGCCTCCGTAATCACAAGGTCGTTTCTTGGATAAATTTTTTGGTTTTATCCTTAAATTATTAAAATATTTTGGGCTCGGCCTCATTTTCAGATTAATTCCTGTATTATTCATAAACATTCGATTTTAACTTATAATCTGATATAGATAAAATATAAAAATGGAAATAAAAGAAAATATTATAAAGAAATTATCGTTGGCACTTTCTCCTTTATTCATTGAAGTAGAAGACCAATCACATTTGCATGCAGGTCATAATGAAGCCGCCAAGAATGGTGGAACACACTTTAAAATATCTATAAAATCTAGCAAATTTAATAATATTAAACCTATTGAAAGACATAGAATTGCTATGAATATTCTTAAAGAAGAATTTAATAATGGATTACATGCTGTTTCATTTGATTTAAAGGGTTCAAAAGATTAAATCTTATCTAAATTTTATATAAATCTTCTCGGGGGGGTCAATTTTATTAATGTTTAAAAAAAATATTTATACATTTATTTTTGTAATTTTATTTTACTCAAATCATATTACTTTGGCGCAAGATAATGCGATAGAGGAAATTATAGTTACTGGGTCTTATATTAAGGTTACTTCAAAGGATGGATCATCACCCGTAGATATTATCGCAAGACAAGAAATTAATGGGCTTGGAGCTTTTTTAGCATCTGATATTACGAGAAACTTATCCATTAACTCAGGATCTGAGAATAATACTGATGCATTTACTTCAGGTAGTACGCAGGGTACCTCGAATATTAATTTGAGGGGACTAGGCTTATCCTCAACGTTAGTTTTGATTGATGGAAGAAGGCAAACAGTGACTGGCGCAACAGCAAACGATGGAAGTGTTTTTGTTAACACATCCACTATACCTTTAATAGCTATTGATAGGGTTGAAGTTCTTAAGGAAGGTGCAGCATCAATATATGGTTCAGATGCGGTTGCTGGAGTAGTTAATTATATTTTTCGAAGAGATTTTGTTGGAGCTGAATTTGAATTATCTAATCAAAAAGCAGATGCAGGAGGTCAAGAGGATAGATCGTTAAGTTTTATAATTGGAAATGAAACTAATAGTTTAAATTGGGTTTTATCAGCAAGCCTTCTTGATCGATCAGCTATGGGGGGAATTGAAAAACCTGAAATTTCTCAATTAGCAGTCAGTGGTTTAGGAAATAGCTTCCTTCTTTTTGGTCCATCAAATGTTGATAAAGGACCTTATGAAGGCTCTTATAGTACATTTCAAAATGTACCAGACGCAAACTGTATTGAAAATAAAGGCATTATTATTCCACAAGGCAGTGGTTCACGATGTGGTTTTTTATATGGACCAAGATTCAATCTTGTAAATGATGAAGACCACGAAAATTTTTATGGCTCAATAAAACAAGAATTGAATAATGGAATAATTATTGATGCAGACTTTATGTATTCTTCAACCAAAGTAAATGATAATCCTCAATCACCTTCTTATCCTGCTCTTTCTTATTTGGAGACTAGTAACTTAATAATGCCAGAAACAGCAGGAAATCCCTTTGGCGTTCCTGTAATGTGGCTTGGACGTCCTTTAGGATCATCGTATCCATCCCCTTTAGCTCCGAGAAGCATTGACGCTAAAAGATTCTCATTAGGTATGTCTGGAGAATTTAGAAATGGCTTTGATTGGGATATTCATTTTACATCAAGTGAAGACGAGGGATATATAAGTCAGCCAGATACAAGTACTCAAAGATTTACGAGTGCCATTAAAGGCCAAGGAGGTGAAACGGGTGACCAAACTTGGAATCTTTTTGATCCTTCTGCTAATACATCCTCGCTAGTCAATTGGATCTCAACTAAACAAGAAACATGGACCAATAATCAATTGGATGTTTTAGACTTTGTTTTTTCTGGAGATATAAAAACTAATGCGTTTGCAAATATTTCTATGGCGGCTGGATTACAACTTAGAAAAGAAGAATTTTCTGTAACACGCGATAAAGACTCGCGCATAGAATTTGATGCTAATGGAAATATTTCAAAACCAGCGGATTTATTATTTTTAGGGGGTGGTATAGAGGCAAGTTCAAAAAGAGATGCAATAGCAGCTTTTGCTGAATTTTCTGTTCAGTTAAGTGATAACCTTTTACTTAAAACAGCACTTCGATACGAGGAATTGGAAGATGATAATACTTTTGATCCTAAAGTGTCTTTGCGTTACAAACTTTCAGATACTGTTGTTTTACGAGGATCATTAAGTACATCGTTTAGGGAGCCTTCATTATCACAGCTTTATTCAGGTCAGGTTGGTTTGCAGGGTATCCAGGATTACTCTGAAGGAAGCCCAAAAGGTGGAACTACTTTTATTCGTATTGCTCAAAATGGAAACGATGGACTATCTCCCGAAGAGTCTGAAAATATAAATCTTGGTATTGTCTGGAGTCCTAAAGATAATTTAAGTTTTAAAATCGATTATTGGGCAATAGATTATTCAAACGTTATCACAATTGAAAGTCCGCAAGGTAAAGTGATAAATAATCCATTAGACTCAGATGTTAAGAGAACTGTTGATGGAACTCTTATAGGTGTAACAACTAAATATTTTAATGCTGCAAATGTTGATACTAATGGTATTGATATTGAAATAAATTATAGTTTTGATACTGATTTAGGTTTATTAAATATTGGAATGAGGGGAACGCATATTTTAAAATATGAGATTCCAGATGCATCAGGTAGATCTAAAGATGTGGTTGGATTATTTAACCATGACAATTTTGCTAGATCATTGCCTGAAACTAAAATTATTTTAAATGCAGACTTTATTAATAATCAGCATACATTTTCATTACTTGGTCGTTATACATCTGATTATAAAACGACTCGATTACTAAGTTCTTCAGCAAAAGAGTTGGGGTATGATCAAAATATAGACGAATGGCTAAGTATTGATTCAAGATACAGCTATTCCTTTGAGTTTAATGAAAATGAGATGCAACTTAGTTTAGGTATTAAAAATATTTTTGATGAGGACGCGCCCCAAGTCTATGATGCTGCTAATTTTAGTTATGACCCAAGGCAACATGATCCAAGAGGGCGATTAACTTATATTGGATTAAAACTATTAAGATAGATGTTATTTTAAACTAAACTTTTTCTATTCTTAATGAGGTAATTTGATTTCGTGTTCTACCTAATATTTTGAACTTGAATCCATAAAAGATGTAAGCGCTACCAACTTTAGGTATAGTCTGAGATTCATGAATAATTAGTCCTGCTAAAGTTGTAGCTTCTGTGTCAGGAATATCCCATCCATAGTTTCTATTAAGGTCTCTTATGCTCATACCACCATCAACATCAATTGAATTTGGCATTTGAGATATAACTTCTTCAGTTTCTAAGTCATGTTCATCGTCAATCTGACCAACAATTTCTTCTAATATATCTTCTAGGGTTATCAATCCCATTATTGACCCATATTCATCAACAACTAAGGCCATATGAAGTTTTTTATCTAAGAATGCGTTTAACTGTTCTTTTAAACTAGTTGTTTCAGGAACAAACCAAGGCTTAGATAGTATTTTTCTTATATCAATATTTTGAAAGTCATTATTATTTAGAAAGGCTTCTCTCGCAAGGGATTTTATATGCAAAAGTCCTATAAAATTATCAGCACTTTCCTCCCATACTGGTATTCGAGTGTATGGAGACGATAGAATTTCAGTAATTTTATTTTCATTTATCTCATTGATATTAACAGCTGTTATATTTTTTCTATGGACCATAACATCTTCAACATTCACATCAGGAAGGTCAAGGATAGCACCAAGCATATCACGGTCACCTTTCTTAACCTCACCATCTTGGTGGTGAATGGATATTTGCCCTCTAATTTCATCATGAGCATCAACTAGCTTTTCATTTGAGGCTTTATTTTTAATAAAAAAACTGGATATTTTTTGAGCCAGGATAGCCACGGGTCCAAGAATAATAAATGTGATTTTTATTACGAAAGAAGATTTTAAAGACCAACGGTCCGAATTCTCAAGCGCTATCATTTTTGGTAAAATTTCTGCAAAAATAACTACTAAAGTTGTCATTACGAATGTAGCTATAATTACCCCAACTTCACCAAATAAGGAAATAAACAAACTAGTTGCTAATACGGAGGCAAGAATATTTACAAGATTACTTCCAACTAAGAGAGTGCTTATTAAAGTGTCTTGTTTAGCAATAAGTTTTTCTAATGCCTTTGCTCTTTTATCTCCTTCATCAGCTAAATGCCTGATTCTAGCCTTGGATATCGCGGTTAAAGCAGTTTCTGACCCTGAAAAGAAAGCGGAAATAATTAATAATCCGAGAATTGAACCAATAAAAATACCAAGAGTTGTTAGCATTTATTTAAACCCTACAGATATTAAGAAATCATTAATATCAGTATCCTTAACTTCTTCTTGAATAAAGGCCTTACCAATACCATTCAATAAAATTAAAGTATTTTTATCATCTTTTCTTTTTTTGTCCTTTGCAAAAATATCAATTATTTCATTTGCCTTGAGATCAGTATTAAGGTCAGAATAATTTGATGGAATTCCAAAATCTTTTATTATTTTGATAATTTTTTCTACATCATTACCCGAGCAAAAATCTAGCTTGTTTGAGAATTGAGCTGACAAACACATCCCAAAACCAACTGCTTCACCATGAAGTATATTTGAACCACTATTATTCATTTTATTTTCGATCGCGTGCCCGAATGTATGGCCAAGGTTTAACAATGCTCTTGTCCCCTTTTCTTGCTCATCTTCTTCAACAATCTGTGCTTTCATCTTGCAAGATGTAGAAACGGCCTCAATAAGTAAGTCCGTATTTAAGTCGAGTAGTTCTTTTTGATTAATCTCTAACCACTCAAAAAAACTTTTATTTCCTAAAACTGCATATTTTATAACCTCTGCAAAGCCTGATATTATTTCTTTATTTGGAAGTGTTGATAATAAGCTAACATCAGCAATAACTGCTTTTGGTTGATAAAATGAACCAACTAAGTTCTTTCCTTCACTCATATTGATTGCCGTCTTACCCCCGACAGATGAGTCAACTTGGGATAATAAAGTAGTGGGGACTTGTATAAAATCAATTCCTCGAAAGATAAGTGAAGCTGTAAAGCCAACAATATCTCCAATGACACCTCCCCCAAGAGCAATGAGAGTATCCTGACGTTCAATTTTTAAATTTAATAATTCTTTTATTAAGCTTTCTAACTGAGAAAAGCTTTTACTCTTTTCACCTGATGGAATAATAACCACATATGTTTCTATACCACCATCATCAAGAATTTTTCTTATGGCGGGTAGAATAAAGCCTGCTACATTCTCATCAGTAACTATAAATACTTTTGGTCTAGAAATAATTTTTGATACAACACTAAAAAGCACATCTTCAATATTATCATTGACTGAAATTTTATATGATCGATCTTTTAGATCTATATTTATATCTTTATATTTTTTCATTGTTTATCAATTATAAAATAATCTTCTAAAGATTTAAGAATTTTTTTAATAATTAATGATTTATCTAAACCATCAACAATTATTTCTATATTTGCCTTAGAGTATTCTCTCTCTCTCTCTTTTAAAAGTGATAATAATATTTCTTTTCGGTTGTCTACATCAAGAAGTGGTCTTTTTGTTGTATTTTTTAATCTCTCTAATAGAGTTTCTTCACTTGCATTTAGCCAGATAGAGATACAATTTTCTTTAATTTTCTTTTGTGTCTTTTGATTAACAAAAGATCCACCACCTGAGGCTATAATCGATTGTTCTCTATTAATTAATGACTCAAAAATCTCAACTTCTTTATTTCGAAAATAGTTTTCTCCATATTTTTCAAATATATCTTTAATCGAAAGATCTAATGCCGATTCAATTTCATTATCTGAATCATAGAACGGTAATAAAGTCTCATTGGATAAGAGTTTTCCAATTGAAGTTTTACCAACACCCATCATTCCTATTAAAACAATTGAGCGATTATTATTAAATTTAAAAGTATTTTTTTTCATTATCATTTTTATAACGTTATTAATGAAATAATATAACCTTATATTTTGTATAATTATTTAATTAGCATCATTTTTTAACAAAACAGTTATAATATTATTTTAGGAGAGTAGTTTTGAAAATAAATTATAAAATTATTATTTCATTATTTGTGGTTTTATTTTTCGTTATAATTTTTTCCTTAAGTTTTTTAGAACCAGAAGTTAGAGAAATTAATAAAGTAATATTAAACAATGATTTAAATTTTAGGTAAGTGAAAAAAGTTTTGAAAAATTTAGACAATAAAACTAAGTGGAAACAATATTGGTCAAATAATTTGAAGAGATTCGATATCTTTTTTGATCATCTCTATATGGTCAGGGGGTTAAGTAAAAATTCAATTACATCTTATAAGGATGATTTTAAGAGCTTATGT
>PAGD01000025.1 GCA_002704345.1 Rhodobiaceae bacterium
ATATCTAATGAATCATGTCTAATTTGAAATAAACTCTTGTTTCATTATGTAACTTAAGAAATTTATAAGAATTATGTATTAACTAGTTGGATTATAATGTTTTTTTTCCCTTTCAAAGATGACAACCCTACAAAATCTACACCAATAATATCATATTCAATAATTGCTATGTGCTGTTTAATTTACCTTTTTCAAGCATCTATGAGTCAAAATGAAGAATTTTTTCTAATAAAGAACTATGGTGCGACACCAGTATTATTAATAAATCAAACAGTTTCATATTGGTACTCATCTATAAGCTCAATGTTTTTACATGGTGGGTTAATGCACCTAGGAGGTAACCTTGTTTATCTCTGGATTTTTGGAGATAATGTAGAAGATGAATTTGGTAAATTTAAATTTATTATATTTTATATTCTTTGCGGTATTGGAGCTGTAATAGCTCAAATTCTTTTTAATGTTGAGAGCAATGTACCGATGATAGGAGCAAGTGGTGCAATTGCAGGAACACTTGGTGCTTATATTGTTTTATATTCCAGGGCAAAAATATTTGTTTTTGCTTGGATTGTTATTTTTGTAAAAATCTTAAAAATTCCAGCATTCATAGTTATAGGGGTTTGGATAGGCTTACAAATTATGAATGTTTTTGACCAAGGATCATCTGGGGTAGCATATTCTGCCCATATTGGGGGGTTTATATGTGGTGTAATATTAACTCCAATATTTAAAAGAAAGGATACAAAAATCTTTACACTTAAGGATAATAAGTCATATATATCAATGGATGTTGAGAATGAAAATTCTTTAAAACATATTCCAAAATTTGGAAAAGATAAAAAAACAAAAAATAATTTTTGGGATCTTTAATGGAATACTTAGATACAAAATATTTTAGTTACGCTGATCCTGATGATCCTATTCACAGAAAGGCCTTAATACGTTCAATTGAATATGTCTCAGGGCAACCATATCTTTATAATATTTATAAAGAATATCAAAAAAATCCAGATAGATGGGAAAGCTTTTGGGATGGTTGCGTGGATTTATTGGAGCTAAATGTAAAATTTGATGAAGAAAAAATTAAAAATGTACCAAAAGAAGGTCCTTTGATGATCGTTGCAAACCACCCTTTTGGGGTTTTAGATGGTCTAATAATTTGCTGGCTAACAAGTAAAATTCGATCTGATTTTAAAGTTCTAACACATTCATTGCTTTTAAGAGCGCATGAAACAAAAGATTATCTTCTTCCTATAGATTTTAGTGAAGGCAAGAATGCTATGAAAACAAACCTTGAAACTAGAAAAACTGCTAGAAATATTCTTGACAACGGAGGAACTATAGTTATTTTTCCAGGTGGAACTGTATCCACAACAAAAAAAATCTATAATAAGACGGCATTTGATCCAGAATGGAGAAACTTTACCTCGCGTCTGATAAAAAGATCAAAGCCAACAATTCTTCCTTTACATTTTACAGGTCAAAATAGTTTTTTATTTCAAGCTGCGAGTCATCTTAGTGAAACTCTAAGATCATCACTTCTATTTCATGAGGTAAAAAGAAGAATTAATACAGAAGTCCCTGTTATAATAGGTGATCCAATTGAGTATAAGCAAATTGATGAAAATTTATCAAATACTGAATTATCAAAATACTTAAGAGATATTACTTATAAAATAAATCCTATGTGGATTTCAAAAGAAGTTCCACTTGGAAAAGATTTTAAAGAATTTTAATTATTTAAGCATTTCAGGGTAAGGATTAGCAGTTCCTGACATGTTTCCTTTTCCACCATCGTTGTAAATAACCCCATAATGTCTCTCAGAAAATAGCCATTCGCCATTNTCTTTAATATATTTATCTTGATAGACACCAATATTAAACATACCCGTTGGATTACCCTCTTCGTCTTTTTCAGGAAATTGAAGATGCTCAACTATATACCATCTTCCGGTAGCTTTATCCCCATCTACCTCTACAGTTCCATTATGAATCAACTGGGCAACGAAAGGGAAGCCTGACATAGCTTGAACCCATAAACCAACAATAGCTTCTTTTCCCTCTACAGGAGGAATACTCCCTAAATTCCAAAGAGAGTTATCACACCATGTTGAAGACCAATCTGCCTCATCTCGACGACAAACTGCATCTGCATACTTTTCGACTAAATTTCTAATTTCTTCTTTATCGCTCATGTTTAATGCCCCTTATGAAAAGCTAGCTTTTGCAACACCTGTTTCATCATAAACAGGCTCTTCTTTTGAGATTTTATATTTCGCAGAAAATGCACTTAATAAACCAACTTCATTTAGCGTTGCTCCCATATTTTTATACCAATCGTCCTCAAAGTGTTTTTTTAGAGATTCTTCACTTTCCCATCTCTCCATCACCCATATCCTTCCTGGCACATATGGATCTAAGGTCCAACTATAATCTTGACACCCTTCTTCTGTTAGCGCTCCTTCAATTAGAGGCTTACATCTTTTCATTAAATCATCAATTTCCTTAGGGTCTACATCAAAAGTTGCTGTAATTATTATGTCTGTTGCCATTTTTAACTCCAAATAAATAAGATGAAAATATTAATGCATTACAATACCAAAAAATAAAGAGTTTATTTAATTTTTTCTTGTTTTAAAAAATTGAATTTATATATAAATCAAACGAATCTGATAGTACTNAATAATGTCAAATTTCTGGAAAAATTTACTTAAGCCTGAAAGTGGCCTCGCAAAATATCTTTTGTTTGCCTTTGTTTTATTTTTCTTTTCTTTAGAATTTCTTCCCTTTTTAAATCCAATAAAAAGTTTTTTAAATGCAGATTCTCTATCCATAAGCATTGGAGACGCAAAATTTTCTGCATACCTTATAATTCAAGGAATATTAATAATTGCAACTCTGTTATGGATAACTGGCCTTTTATCTGATGTTGCCGCTAAATTTATAAAAAAAATTCCTGGAATCAACTCAAATAATAGAAATCTAATAACAAAAGCTCTTCAAATTCTGATTTACTTTATTGCCTTTCAAATTGGTATGAATTTTCTTGGAATAGATCTTACTGCTTTAGCTGTATTTAGTGGTGCGTTAGGTATTGGNATAGGTTTTGGTCTACAAAAAGTNACTTCAAATTTTATAAGTGGTATTATTATACTNTTCGAGAAAACAGTTCAAAACGATGATTTGATAGAGTTAAATGATGGAACTTTAGGTTTTCTTAGAAATACAGGTTCAAGAGCCTCACTTATTGAAACATATGACGGCAAAGAAGTTATGGTTCCGAATGAAGATCTCATAACAAATAGAGTTATCAATTACACTCATAGCAATAAAAAAGCGCGTATTAAAATTAATATAGGTGTTTCTTATGACTGTGATTTGGAAATAGCGCAAAAATTAATTCTTGAAGCTGCGATTGAGCACCCTAGAACTACTAAAGACCCTGAAGCCCTTTGCTTCCTTGAGGAATTTGCTGATAGTTCAGTAAATTTTATTTTATTATTTTGGGTAAATGACGTTATTGAAGGAAGATATGGTCCGCGAAGTGAAGTACTTTTTTCTATTTGGAATAAATTCAAAGAAAATAATATAGAGATACCTTACCCTCAAAGAGATATTCATATAAAACAAGGTAAAATATAAATGAAAAATTTTAAAATCTTTTTTCTTTTTTTTATATTTACTTATCCACACACAGCTTCTTCTCAAATTGTTAATATGGAATCATCTAGAAAAGAAAATTTAATTGGATCCCATTTGCAAATTAATGTTGGTTTAAACGGCTCAAGCGGTACAGTTGATAGAACAAACTATAGCCTAGAAGGAAGAGTTGATATCAATTCTAGTGACTGGCAAAGATTTGCCATTTTTTCGTATAAGCGAGAGGAAAAGGATGACTCAATAACCTCAAATAATACTTTTATGCATTTAAGGGGTGTAAGAAAGCTATCCCCATTAGTTGCAATTGAGGGATTTATTCAGTTAAGCGAGAAACCATTGCAAAAAATTAAAAGAAGGGAGTTAATTGGTGNAGGAATAAGACTTAGTCCATACAAATCAATTAAAATAGGCCTAGGTCTCTTTAATGAGAATGAAGAGAGNATTCTCTCAGAGGCAAGGGAAACAGTTCGAATTAATTCATATCTGACAAATTCTTTTAATATATCTGAAAGCGCCTCATTTGATACCACGTTATATATACAGCCAGATGTAGAAGATTTTTCGGAAATAAGGTCCTATCTTGTTCTTGGGTTANGNTTAAAGATATCTGAGAGATTTTCATCAATAATAACTTATGANAATACTTACGATTCATCACCTCCGCCACTNACNGATAAATCAAANTCATTNTANGGNGTNAAATTTAGCTTTGAATATTAATTANNNTTTAATTTTCAATACTATAAATAAATAAATTAAAGTAATNTAANATAGANNCCTTNAAATCAACGCTTAAAAAAGAAGCAAATAATATTCCTAAAAAAAATCCAATTAAAACTNTAATCAANGGANNTTTCCTTTTTTCTATTNTAAATTTTTTTACTNTTNACAACTCTTTNGTAAGTAGANTGTTTTTGCCTTATAACTCGTGGTTTTTTTGGATGCTTATCCTTCATTACTTTATAAAATTAACTTTTATCCAATCTTATTCTTTCATCAAAGCGTATCATTAAGTCTGGGTTTATGGATACTGCTTTTTTATAAAACACAATAGCATCTTGGGTATTACCCATTTTTTCAAATACAAGTCCTTTATTGAAGTAAACAGAGGAGATATCTCTAATATTATTTTCTATTGCTTCATCATATTTTGATAAGGCACCTGTAAAGTCTTTAAGTAAATAAAGACTGTTACCTTGATTTAAAAGCGTTTCAGCCTTAATAGATTCATACTTAATGGCTATATCGAATTGCTCAAGAGCTAAATTAGGTTTTCGGCCATTATTATATATAATTCCAAGATTAACTCTTGTTGCGTAAACATGCGCTTCTACTGAAGGTTTTTCAGATAAACTACTCAAGCATATATTAATGGAGGATCTTGAAGAATACCCTTGTTTGGCATGGTTGTAACATGTGGTTGCATCAGTATCACCAAACACAGTAACTGCAGCATTTGAATTAGTGATTTGAATAAATGAAAATAAAATTAAAGTAAGTATATATCTAGTCATTTTAATCCTTAAAAGTCAGTTGAAAATCCTTCCGAAAGATGTCTTTCGGGCCAGAAAAACTCAAGATTCATATTCTTAATTTTCCAAATACCATCAATCTTAACATATTTTTCATCATATAAAGCAAGCCATAAAAAATTACTTTTACCTTCTTCTATATCTGATCCATCCATATTCTTTGTCATACCATCAAGAAGNTAAACCCTTCCCTTNGCTTCATTAGGNCNAGTAATTTTAACTAAATGATTAGTNTTTATATGCATACTTACAAATGGNGTATCNAGCGTATCTTTNAATGTNTCTTTATAATTATTATATATAACATCCTTCCCTACCCAGTCNCCATATGGTCCATATCCACATACAGCACCGTCAGCAAAAACATTCATAAGATTATCAAGATCCCTAGCATCCATAAGATATGAATAGCGCAACCTTAATTCTTTAATTTTCTCAATATCTAATAAATTTCTGAGAGATTTAATCTCTTCACTTGTTAAACTTTCATCGTTACTCATCTCTTTCTCCTTCACAGAATTGATTATATTTAGCTAAGCCCGTACTTGAAATTTTTAATGGAGGATGGATAAGATTAGCATCTATATTTTGTACTGGCGGCAAATAAGAAACCGANCCAAACGAAGTTTCAAAGATTCTTGGGCTCGTTATAATTGATTTCCAGCTCTCTTTTTCTTTATCCATAAAGCTATTTTATTATATATTTCTTAATATTTCAAAGAATATCGATTTCTGTTATATTTTATTATGGATATAGAGAANATGAAGATATGAAAAATAATTTTGATTTAAAAAAATTTAAAAGCTGGTATGAAGTTGAGCCTTTTGAGGACTATGCGGGCCCTTTTTATTATCAAGAAAATGAGAGTGGTAATATTTCGGCGTTTGAATGCAAAAAACATCATTTAAACGCCATGGGAACTCTTCATGGNGGTATGATCATGTCTTTTATTGACTACACTTTNTTTGTGATTTCTTTAAATCAAATTAAAGAGCAATCTTTTGTNACNATNTCTTGTTCAACTGAATTTTTAAGGGCCTCTATTAATGATAATATTATTTATGGAAAAGGAAAAATTACCAACCAGACTGGTTCTATGGTTTTTATAAAAGGTGAGGTTTTTAATGAAAAAGAGACAGTATCAACATTTAGCGGAATATTGAAAAAAATTAAAACTAATTAAATAATAAAATTATTAAAGCAATTATTACTAATGTTGTTATACAAAACCTTACCCTAATATAATTAAAATCAGTTACAGCATTTTTAAAAATATAAATATCTATAAGCAAAAGTATTAAAAATATAAATATTGTAAGCAAAATGAATTTTGAATTAGGTATAATCAAGAAGCTAAAAAATAAAATTAAAGTTAAGATGTTACTTAAAAAAAATAAATTAATTTTAATTTTTTGATTATTCAAATAAATACCCCAATGAGTTCCGCAAATAAAGCAGGTAATTATTAAGGTATATAGGGAAGCTAAATACTCTAAATTATAACCTAGAAAACTATCTAAAGAATATAATCCAAGTATTGATAGGAAAACAAATGGAATGCTTCCTAAAGCAATTAAAGCATTTGATAAATTTAGTTTAATCATCAATCTTTTTATTTCTTTTGCATCTTTCAGAGCAATATAAAACATTTTCCCAATTAAATTTCCATTTCTTTCTCCACGAAAATTTTTTATTGCAAGTGGAACAAATTTTTGTATCTAGATTTTTTTTTAAAATATTTTTCGACAAAGTAGACCTTGTAAAATTAAGTTTTACTCATTTTTTTTCTTTCATTTGGGTCAAGATATTTTTTTCTTAATCGAAGTTTTGATGGAGTAATCTCTAATAACTCATCTTCATCAATATATGCCATCATTTCTTCTAATGACATTTGTTGATGGGGAACAAGAACAACAGCTTCATCAGCGCCAGAAGATCTTACGTTTGAATGTTTCTTACCTTTCAAAACATTAATACCAAGATCATTTTCTCGATTATGTTCACCAACTATCATTCCTTCATAAACTTCAGTCTGGGGACCTAAAAACATTACACCTCTGTCTTGAAGGTGGAATAGCGCATAAGCTACGGCGGGTCCTGTTTCAGTAGAGACTAAAACACCATTTCTTCTACCTTCAATATCACCTTTATAAGGTCCGTAATCGTGAAATATTCTATTAATTACACCCGTCCCTTTTGTTTGAGTTAAAAAACGATTTTGATAACCAATTAGAGCCCTTGAAGGCGCTAGAAAAATTATTCTAGTTTTTCCAGAACCAGATGACCTCATATCACTCATTTCGCCTTTACGTCTATTCATACTATCTAAAACAGAACTTGAGAATTCATCGTCTACATCAATAATAACCTCTTCAATAGGTTCAAGTTTATTTCCTGATTCATCGTTTTTATATAAAACTTTAGGACGTGATACTGTCATTTCATAACCTTCGCGTCGCATTGTTTCAATTAAAACTCCTAACTGAAGCTCACCCCTACCACCAATTTCAAAAGAATCCTTTCCTTGACCCTCTGAAAAAGTAATCGCGACATTAGTTTCAGATTCGGCAATTAGTCTCTCTCTGATAACTGTTGAAGTCACTTTCTTTCCTTCCCTTCCAGCAAAAGGAGAATCGTTAACAGTTATTGTTATTGACATTGTTGGAGGATCTATGGGGGTAGATTCTAACGGGATACTAATTGATGGATAACATATTGTATCTGAAACTGAAGCCTTTGTTAGACCGGCAATGCAAATTATATCACCACAAAAAACTTCATCTACAGGTGTTTTACTTGTTCCTTCGAACTTAAAAAGTTTAGTTAATCTTCCATTTTCAACAGTATCAGAGTTAAGATTAATAGCTTTTACTTGATCGTTAATTTTTGCACTCCCTGAAATAACTTTTCCTGTAAGGCATCTTCCCAGGTATGAGTCATAATCAAGCAAGGTCGCAAGCATTGCAAATTCATTAACCTCATCAACCTCTGGAGCATTTACGTGTTGAATTATTAACTCCATAAGATCATTAAGATTATCAGAGCTATCATTCATATCTTTGACACACCACCCCGCCCTTCCAGATGCATAAAGTATTGGAAAATCTAATTGTTCATCATCGGCATCAAGAGATACAAAAAGATCGAAGATTTCATTTACAACCTCATCAGGACGCCTATCAGGTCTATCAATTTTATTAATAATAACAATAGGTCTTAAACCTTGCTTTAAGGCTTTCCCTAAAACAAATTTTGTTTGCGGCATTGGTCCTTCTGCAGAATCAACAAGTAAAATAACTCCATCTGCCATTCCTAAAACTCTTTCAACTTCGCCACCAAAATCTGCATGACCTGGAGTATCAATTATATTAATTCTGATATCTCCCCATGGTATTGAGGTTGGCTTGGCTAGAATAGTTATGCCCCTCTCTTTTTCGAGATCGCCGGAGTCCATAACCCTTTCATCTACCTGTTGATTGTCTCGAAATAGTCCACTTTGCTTCATAATTGAGTCTATAAGCGTAGTCTTTCCATGGTCGACATGAGCTATTATTGCAATATTTCGAATTTCCTGATTCATTCGGTATCCATTGTATTTTGAACGGTTTTTATATTGTTAATCCGAAAATAGATAGTTTTATTTTTTATATATAGAATTTTAAATACACTAAGAGTGCTAAAGCCGTAAATACAGGAAAGAGAAATAGACATATAATTCTAAACATTGTTATTTAATCAAAGAATTTAATGATGATTGCAAGTAAAAATTAAATAAAGGCAAATATTATGATATGTGTTTTAGTAAAAGTTAAAGTTAAAAAAAATAAGCAAAAAAAGTTTGAAGAGATATTTAAGTCTCTTTCAAAAGAAATTAGAGAAAATGAAAAAGGAAATATTTTTTATCAGGTTGCTAGAGATAGAGAAAATTCTTTAAAATACTTAATTTTAGAAAAATTTGTAGACCTTGATAGCATAAAAGAACACTCACGAAGCAAGCATGTAGCAGAAGCAAGAAAGTTGTTTAAAGACTGCTTTGACGGTGAACCAATTATTAGACATTATGATTCATTGTAACTATAAATATTTTTTTCAAATAGAGGATTTTTATGAGTAATACTTCAGATTATATTGCTTCTCCATGTATTGGAGTATGCATGCTTCAAAAAAAGAACAATATTACTGCTTGTACAGGCTGCAAAAGAACTCCTCACGAAATTCGTAATTGGACAATTCTCACAAATAAACAAAGAGAAGATATCATCGCTGAGCTCAAAAGTAGATAAATTCAGTAAATAAAAGGAAGAGATAGATTACATTTAATACATAAGTTTTTTGATAAACTCTTTATTGGATTTGCAAAGTTACAATTATAACAAACTATATAACCATTCTTTTCAGTTGAAACTTTTTTTTCTTTTTTTTTATTTAATAAATTCAATGGTTTATATCCATCTTCTAACATTAGAACAGTAATCTTTATACTTATCTTTAAATAATTCTCTCATAGCCTCTTCTTCTGGAATAATTTGAAAAATTGTTATGTAAAAAATAAACAAAGGAACATAAATAATTACCCCAAATAAGGATGAAAAATAAATAGCAGATGATAACAATATTGAAGTAAGCCCAAGATACATTGGATTTCGAGTATATTTAAAAATACCGCTAGTGACTAAGTTACTTGCATTTTTTGGCTTCATAGGATTAACAGTTGTGTCGATTGCTTTGAATTCTCTAGTAGCAAAAAATATAATTGAAATTCCTAGTCCAAAAAATATAATATAAAGTGTTTGTTGAACATAAAAGTTAAGATGAAAAAAACCAAGGTAATCTCTCGAGAGATAAGTAAGTAATATAGAAATTAAAGTGACTATAGGTGGTGGTATTTTTGTTCTCATTGTCTTCTCATAATATTAATATAATTATTTTTTTACCCTTATAATATAATCCACTGCCAAAATATATAAGTAGCGCAAAGCCATAAAATTGTTCCAAAAAATAATTTAGCAAAAAACATTTATTTTTCCTTTAAATATATATTTTAATTTTAAAAATCTTGAGCTGTAGGCCTAAGGACTATCTCATTTGCTGCAACGCCTGGCTTCTGTTCAAGAGCATAAATTATTGCATCAGCTATTCTTTCAGCTGGCTGGGCAAGGTTTGCATATTTAGCCTCGCTCATAAGGTATTCTAACATTTTTTCATCTTTAATTGATGAACCAAGCTCTGTTTCAAATGCTCCAGGAAAAATACAAGTCACTTGAAGTTTTCCAGCGCTTTCTATTCTCAAGCCCTCTGAAATAGCACCAACTGCAAATTTAGTTCCTGAATAAACAGCGCTTCCAGGAATAAGCCTTTTACCTGCAACTGATGAAATATTAATTATTTGTCCGCTACCCCTCTCCATCATATGAGAATAAACAGCATCAATTGCATATAAAACACCTTTAATATTTACATCAATCATTTGATCCCATTCATCTGTTCTTCCTTGTTCGATAAATGATAAAGGCATTATCCCGGCATTATTAACCAAAGAGTCAATACGACCAAAAATATTGATACCGTGATTAACTAAATTATTTAAATCTTCCTTTTTAGTGACATCTGTCGTCATAAAAGCTGCATTCTTAGAACCTAAAGATTCACATAATTCTTTAAGTCTATCTTCTCGCCTAGCACCTAAAATAACTTTTGCACCATGTTCAACACACTTTTTAGCAGTTACCATACCAAAACCTGAACTAGCACCTGTAATTAAAATCACTTTTTCTTCTATACAACTCATATCTATTACCTCTTATAAAAATTTAGTTAATAATGGTAATTAAAAACATACAAGCTTTAATTTAAAAAACAAATAAGAGTAAAGTGGTGATCCCGAGAGGATTCGAACCTCTGACCTACGGATTAGAAATCCGTTGCTCTATCCAGCTGAGCTACGGGACCATAAACTTAAGAAATAAAATATATCTTATAAGGTTAGATTAATATTAATCAATGAAAAAATAATTTGCGAATTAAGATTAAATGTCTAATATTTTTAGAGGGGGCTCCATGAAAGTTTTAATGACAGGATGTACAGGTCACGCAGGTAGTAATGCATTAAATCACTTTGTTGATAATGGTCATGAAGTCCATGCTTTAGTTAGGCCTCATAATATACCAAATTTAAAAGAGCGAGAAAATGTAAAATGGATTTCTGGTGGATTTGCTGATAGTGAAATTATAAGTGAAACTGCTAATAATTGTGATGCTGTAGTTCATATAGGTGCATCACATGATGAAGAAATGGAGAAGCTTGATAAAAATTTTATAAACTCTGTTGAGCAAGCTTTTAGTGGTACCGGAAAGGTATTTATAACAACAAGTGCAAGTGTTGTTTATAATGACACAAATGGTAATCCTCGTGATGAAAGAGAGCCTATTGAAAAACCTCATCCACTTCGTGCATGGCGTGCGCGCCATGACTTGGAAGTCGTTGGATTATCCGAGAAAGGTATAAGAGGTATAAGTGTAAGACCTGGGCTTATATATGGAAATGCAGGTGGTTGGCTTGCAGGTTTAATATTTAGAGCTAAAGATACTGGAAAATCGTTACATATTGGAGAAGGAACAAATTTAGTAAGCAGTATACATGTTAATGCTCTTTCTGATCTTTATCTAAAAATAGTTACAAACGAAAATGCCCAAGGAATTTATAATGCTGCTTCCGATGAAGTAACTTGCAGTAAAGATTATGCTACTTTTATTGCAGATTATTTTGGTCCAGGTATTGAAACTGTTTGTTGGCCTCTTGAAGACGCTCGTAAAACGATGGGTGAGCTTGCTGACTTATCTTGTATAGAATGCATTATAACATCTGATCGTGCGCGTAGTGAATTAAACTGGTTACCAATAGCCCCGAGTGTAGCTTCAGAATTATCAGTAGGTTCTTATAAAAAGGGTCCATTGATACCATACTCACATTAAGAGGTTTTATGATAAATAAAATACAATTGCTGTTAAGCGCTAATGACCCTCTGAATAAAGATAAAATTTCTGATTTAATTGCTGATGAATGGAATTCTATAAAGCAAAAATTATCAAATATAACTCATCGTCGAGCAGTTAGAGTAAAAGATGACCCAACTGCAATTGTTCCTCAAGACGGTCAACCAGATGAGCCTATAGAGCAGCCATCTTTTGATATAATGTTTGAAATTAGAGGAGAAGAAATATCTTACGATCATCTTACTGATTCTTTAGAAGGTTTCGGTGATAAATTAGAATCTTTGATAAATAAAAATTGTTCTGCAGTACTTTTAGGTAAAGAGTATATAATTGTTCCTGGAAGTGAGCCTCTTTTTCTTAATATGGTTTTAAGAAGACCTAACGAATGGTCGAGAGAAGATTGGCATAAACATTGGCTAGAACATCATGCAGCAGAAGTTTTAGAAAATGTCTCAGGATTGCAAGGCTATAGACAATTCCATGCTGATGAAAAAGCTTCAAAGAGAGCTGCTAAAAAAATTGGTCTTGGAATTTACGATTATGAAGGTACGGCAGAAGGATATTATTCTGATATAGAAAAATTCTTAGAAACTTTATCAGATCCTGAAGTTTCAAAAGACACTGGTTTTATTGATCACCGAAGATCAGTGATGTGGCTTTATAATATTTATGAGTAAAAATTGGATTAGAATTGCTAATATTTCAGGAGCTTATATGGCTCTTTTAATTGGCGGTGCTTTTGCCACAGGCCAAGAAGCAATGCAGTTTTTTGTTGCCTTTGGTTTTAAAGGCTTAATTGGATTAATAATTTGCGGACTAATAATGGTCTACACTTGCTATTCACTTTTAAATGCCGGAAGAAATAATGATTTAAAAACTAATGAAGATGTATTTCGTTATTTTTGTGGTCATTGGCTAGGCGTTTTTATGACATGGTACACAATGATTATGATTATTGCTGTTTACGGAGTCATGCTTGGGGGTGTTGGCGCTACCTTAGAGCAAGCGTATAATATACCAAATATCATTGGATCAAGCTTTATGGCAATTTGTACAACTATTACATTACTGCTAGGCCTAAATAAAATCATAAAAATTCTTGGAATTATTGGACCTTTAATCATCCTTTTTACCGTATCCTCAGCAATTATTAGTTTATTTAATGACTCATCGACTTTAAAGGCTGGAATTACTTTAGTAAGTAGCTTAGATATTTTAAAGGCTTCAGATAATTGGTTTTTTTCTGCAATTTTATACTCTGTGTTTTCTCTTCCTGGCTTATATGGTTTTTTACCACTAGTTGGATCAACAACTAAGAGTGGATTTGAAGTCAAAACTATTTCACTTTTTGGTCCTTTGTTATTCACCGCTGTAATGGCAATAGTTGTTTTAGCTCTCTTGGGAAGCATCAAATCTGTATATAATACCGAGGTTCCAATTCTTGTTTTAGCTACTAATGTTTTTCCGATTTATGGATCTATATTTGCATTTGTTATATTTCTTGGCATTTATTCAACCGTTACACCTTTGATTTGGACAGTATGCAGAAGATTTTTTGATGAATATACAATGAATTTTAATTTATTAGCTATCCTCTTAACCTCAATTTGTTTATTTGGAGGTAATTTATTACCTTTTGGAAAACTTATAAATATAATTTATCCTTCAATAGGATATATAGGCTTAATGCTATTTATCAGTTTGGTTTTTAAAGATTTAAAATTTCAAAAAGCTAAATAATTTTATCCAATGGATAAAGAGGTCTTTATAAAATAATTCTTATTTAACTTTTTCAATCTTAGTTAAGAATTTGCCTACTAAAATAGCATCTTCATAACTTAAGGGCTCGGCAACCATTTTAGTGCCTGGAAAAATTCCATTTGGATTAGTTAAAAAAGCAGTAATTGATCTAGAATCCCATATAACACTTGTTCGACTGTCTGAAGTCATGGCGACTGAATATGAATAATTCGTTAAAGATCCTGATCTTCTTCCTGCAATAGACTCTAGATGGGGACCAATATTATTTCCGTCTATAGCTTTTAAATTATGACAGCTAAGACACTTTTGATTATATAATAATTCAGCTTTTTTTGGATCATAAGGAGCTCTAAAAGCAATCATTGTTTCTTCATTCTGCATAACACCATGTAGCTTAAGTCTTTCAGCAGCACTAGAATTTTCAGGAATTTTAAAAGGTACGGAGATATTTTCTTGATCTTTTTTTGTTGGGTTTCCAGGTCTTAACCTTATTATTTTTCCATTTGAAGAGTCTGTAGAAGCATATATATAACCATCAGGACCAGTTTCAATAGATCGAATTCTTTCATTAAGATTAGGAAGCAAATTTTCTTGCTGTATTATTTTCTTATTTTTTATTCTTAAACGTATAATAGTTTGCTCGCCAAGTACCCCTAGAAAAAAATCTCCATGCCAATTAGAAAAAACATCTTTATCATAATATGTAAGGCCAAAAGGAGATATTGAAGGACTCCAAGATATTACTGGATCAACGAATCCAGAGGCGTTTTGTACTTCTGATAGAGCTTTACCTGAGTAATCAAAGCCCCAGCTCACAAGAGGAAATCCATGGTTCCCCCCTGGTTGAATAATATTTAATTCATCTCCTCCTTTTGGACCCATATCAACAGCCCACAATTGACCCTTACCATCTAAAGTTAGGCCACCAACAGATCTTAAGCCCAGAGCCCATAATCCATCTTTAGAATTAGGGTTGTTAAGTTTAATTAAATTATCTTTTGGTATGGATCCATCACTATTTATTCGAATAATTTTACCTATATCTCCATCAAGTCTTTGAACCATATTATATGCATGCTGACCACTTGAGCCGACTGCAAAAATAAGAGATTTATCTTTTAGAAATAAAAGCTTTGTAATATTTGGTCCTCCTGTTGGAGCTGCAGGAGAAGTATTATATATTTCCTCTCCATCCACTAAAGAGTTATTTTCAAGCCTGGCTCTATAAACAACTCCAGTTCGATTGGTTGTATTTCCCTTGGTATAAGACAAATAAACTAGTGAATTTTCTTTAAAATCTGGATCAATTTTAATATCTAATAATCCATCAAATGGACTTGAAGAAATAACATTTGGAACATTCTTTATTTCATTTATAACTTTACCATTTCGGACCAGTTTAAGTTTTCCAAGTCTCTCTGTAACCAACATATCTCCGTTTGGTAGCCAAGAAAATGACCAAGGAAAATCCAAACCCCTAACATAATCCTCTACCCAAAAAACCCCTTCAAATGGCTTTATGGTACTTTTTTCATTTTCATTATCTCCGCAGCCAGAGATTACTAATGATAGAAGGATTAAAATTAGTTTTAATTTATTCATTTTACTAAATTAATTTAACTGATACTTTTTGTCTCTATTAATTTTAATTACATAGTATAAAAATAATCGTTACCTAACAAAAGAAAGTTAATTTATGAACTCAAAAGATTTATCTAAATATTTAATTGATAGCCTTTTTTTAAAGTTTATTAGTGCTTTTAAAACATATCATTGGACTCAGGATTTATACGATCTTCACTTTTTAAAGAAAAATTGCTCTAATCAATTAAAAGAGGAGTTAAAGTTAAATAGCATAACCTCTAATATACTTGAGCTTTATTATAAGTCATTTGAAGAATCTATATCTACAGTTCCAAAAAATAAAAATCCTAAGAAATTTTTACTTTTAACTGAAAGCCTCGTTTTTTTATCACAAAAACACGACAGGGTGATTACTGATATCGGAAAGGATAGTATTGAGGCAAGTCAAATATTGAATGAGTATTTAGATAATAGGTTAAAACTTAAAATTGAATTAGAAAAAGATTTTCCTAGTCTTACAAAAGAAGATATTGAAAAAAAAATTAATTCCTACCAAAATTCAATTTGGGATTTTTTTAATAAAACAATGGTTATCTATTTAGAGTACGAAAATGAAGCTCTTATAGTTTGGAAAGAAAACGATCAACAGTCAATATTTATAAAATCAGAAGCACCAAAAAAAGATGAAATTAATTAATTTGCTCCCAAGTGTGAACTAAACACTTCCAAGAACCATCTTCTTGTTTTCTTAAGACATCCAAATATTTACCCTCAGAGACGTTATCCTGAATTGCCCCCTCTGAAGCAATTGAAGATGCTCCATCTTTAAAGGTAAGATTAACAGTTAGGTGTGAATGAATTATGGCTATATCGCCAAATATCTCAAATTCTTTAGGGCTATTATTCGTAACAGTATAAGTAGCTGATTCAAAAACTGGACCAAGAAATTTCCGATAATTTTCTTTGCCTTTTATGACAACACCGCCAGGGGGCATTAGTGTAATATTTTCATCTAAGCCATCAACATAGCCATCCAAATTACTAGTTTCTACTGCAGCATCCCACTGAGCAAAAAGTTCTTCAATTTTAGCAATTTCTATTTCATTATTATCACTCATTGTAACCTCGTTTTAATTAATCCCAGTTTATAACAAAATCATTTGTATTAGATTTTATGGGTAAAGTCATTTTTTTTTCAGGTGTCCCAATGTACAAATACCCAATAACAATATCATTATCATCCAAACCATATGACTTTGAAATTTCTTTATTAAAGGATATCAAACCAGTTCTCCAAATCCCTGAATACCCCATTGAATGAGCTGCTATCAACATATTTTGAGCTGCTGCTCCAGCAGATAATATTTGCTCAATCTCGGGAACTATATGATGCTCCTTAATAGAAGAAACAACAACTATTATTAAAGGAGCTCTATAGGGAGCATTAAGAATCTTCTCTTCACTTTCTTGTGCTTTTTTAGCATCAATCTTCTTAAGAGCACTTAAGGAGGCTCTAGCTAATTTTTCTCGTCCCTCACCAGAAACTTTAATAAACTTCCAAGGTTTTAAAGATGCATGGTCAGGGGCCCTTAATGCGGTTTGAAAAATTAACTCTAACTCTTCTTTGGACGGTGATGGCTCATTCAATCTTGGTGATGATTTTCTAGTTAATAATGTTTCAATTGTATCCATATGAAAAAACTCAAAAATTAATGTGTCCAGGGAGTTTTTTTGTCATAAGAAAAATTATCAGAATACGATTTAGGTTTAATTTTATGTTTTTTTGGTTCTTTAACGGTGTAATCAATAGAGTTCTTTTTAGCATAAGAAATTGCAAGCTCTTTAGTGCTAAACTTCATTTTGACTTGATTTTGAGTATCACTTGATGAAGTCCAATTCATCAAAGGTTCAATTTCAGTCCTAGATACTCTTTTAAACTCTAAAATCCACTTTTCAGATTTTTTAGTTCCAGACTGAGTAACAGATTTTGATGGTTTATAAATTAATGCTTTCATTTTTAATTAGATAGCCAGCTGCCATGCGCTCCAAATGGTACTCTTTGAGGTAAAATAACTTCGCCAATAGGTTTTTTATCAAAATTTTCTGTATCTACAATAATTAATTTTGATTTATCAATATTTGCATCATAAACAATTGCCATTATCCAACCTTTGTCCTCTGATAGGTCTTTATTTTTTGGAACAAAAATAGGCTCTCCGCCAAATACATTCTCACCTAAGTCATGGTCTAGTCGTTTATTATTTTCTAAATCAAATTTATACAGATATTGATCAAATGTTAACGAATCTGCTTTTTCATTAAGAGCCATAGCATAGCCATTCTTTGCCTTAAGTCCGACAAGTCTGTCATCAACCCTAGCAAAATCACAAGGCCTATCATCGATCTGTTCTTCAAGACAGCTTCCTGATGTTAAGTTGATAGTCCACTTCCAGAGTTTACCAGTAGTGTCTTCTCCACCATAAATTTCATCCATACCACCAACCATTGCCTTGTTTTGTCGGCAAACATGAAGAATAATACTATCCCCTTCTTCATAAGCATTCATTGGATGAAAAACAAAACATGGATTAATTTCTATCCATTTTATATCAGAATTTGAACCATTTCTGGGCATAACTCCTAATCTTGCGCCACACTCTGGTTTAAAACCAAAAGGATCAGATCCGTTAACCGCCTCATCAATATCAAATACTAGCGGTAAGTCCATAAAAATTACATAATTTCGAGTTATATTCCAATCATGCATCATAACTGGTCTTGGAATATCTATTTCCTCTGATTGAACTAGCACACCTTCCTTTGAAACTCTATGATATGTTAAGTATGGTTTTTTCATCATCTGATATCCAAAAAACAACAGCTCCCCTGTTTCCGGACAAATCCTCGGATGAGCTGTCATAGGGCCATTGAGTTTACCGTTAAAGTCATAAGAGTCGATAGTATCTAAATTCTCATCGACTGACCATGGAAGGTGGGCCTCTTCAAGAGTTAAAATTTTACCAGCATGTCGAATTACATGAGTATTTGCTGGTGAAGCCTTTAAGTCAAAAGAGCTTTCCATCATACCCATATCATTTTCATAATAAGGCGTCCTTACATACTTGTTCATATACGAAGCTTTGCCATTTTCAATATTTACACCATGAAGCATTCCGTTGCCAAAAAACCAATGATCGCTATAACCTGATACTGGATTCATTCCATTTCTTAGGTACATCCCGTTTATTTCACTAGGAATTTCTCCGTTAATCTCAAGGTCTTTTACAACAATCTCGTCTTTAACAGGCGCCCAATTACCTTTTAAATGCCAAGGTGTTTCTTTATTAGATATACTTTTATTATTTTGAGGAATTGCCCTCATAATTCTATTAAGTACAGGTTTTGGTAATTTGAAAAGTAATTTAGTAGCTGCAGCTTGAATACTCATTTTAACCTCAATGATTTTTATTGTTGTTATATTTTAAATTATAGTTTCAAATATAAACATATTTATAACTTTGGGGAAATTAAATGAATAAAATACTATCTTTTTTTATAATTATACTAATTTCAATAAATACAAATGCCAAAATTACTACAAAACCAGTTCTTACACTTGATACAGCCTCGAAAATGGCTGATTCATGTATAAGTTTAGCAAAAGAAAAGGGTTGGAAGGTAAATATTGCAATCTATGAATCCCCAGGGTCATTAAAATATTATGTATCTATGGATGGCACGTATCCAGCTTCAGAGGAAATTTCAAGACTAAAAGGGAAAACATCTGCTGGTTTACCCTACACTACTGCAGAATTAAGCGATATGGCCTTTGAAGGCGACTCTGCAAATAATGGTATTCTTACANTACCNGGTGTTGTTTTNTTAAAGGGNGGTGTTCCAATCATTCTGGATGACGGAACTCATATTGGCGGTGTTGGCGTNTCAGGTGATAGTGGNGGAAATGATGAAAATTGTGCTAAAANTGCCTCTGATNTTGCAAAAAAACTAATGGCTAAATAAAAATCATGTATATAAAAAAAATTTACAAACTCATTTTNAAATTATCAATCATTNNATTAATCTTTAATCAAAATCTNTATGCNGAAACTCTAATAGTAAACATAGAAAGTAANTACGATAAAGGCTTAGCTCTTATAGGTATTTACGATAAAGAAGAGCATTTTGGTAAAGCAAAAGTTAATCAAAAACTTAATTCTGAAAAAGTTCTTACAGGAGCGGTTACAAAAATTACAAATAATAAAGCTCAAATTAAATTTGATATTCCTTTTGGATCCTATGCTCTGTCTGGCTTTCAAGATTTTGATAATAATGGTGTGATGTCAGGAAATTTCTTAGGAATTCCTAAGGAACCTTTTGGTTTTTCGAACGATGTAAGAGGAAAATTTGGTCCTCCAAAATGGAATGATGCAGTATTTATCTTTAATACCTCAAATCAAGAAGTTACCTTAAAACTAAAAAAACTATAATAAATCAATTANTTAAANTATAAAATTAATATACTAAGGAGAATAAAGTGGAAACTATTACATGTTTTTTTAATTTTAGAAGCCCTTATGCTTATCTTGGAGTAAGGAAGGCTTTAAAAAAAAATATAAAATTTAAATTTATTCCAGTTTGCTACCTTCCAAAAGAGTTATTAAAATTTTTGGCAAATTCTGCTGAAAATGAATACAAAAGATCTTACTTATTTGAGGATTGCGAACGATTATTTGAAGAAATAGGAATAAAAAATGTTAGCAAAATCATTACAAAAGAGGCTAATTGGCCTAAAGTTCATGCATCTTGGTTATGTGCAGAAGAAAATGGTTTTGGGGATGAGTTTATGATTGAAGCCTTTGATGCAAGATGGAAAAATAATCTTGATTTAGGAAAAAATGAGGTTATTGAGGAAATTTGTAATAAAATTGGTTTTAGTAAAGACTTAGGCTTAAACGCTATGAACGATGAAAAGTATGATACAATATTAAAATCATTTACTAAAATTATGAGAGAAAATAAAGTTTTTGGTGTACCTACATTTTTGTATAAAAATGAGAGATATTGGGGGCAAGATAGAATTGAAATACTCTATAATAGAATTTTAAAAGATAAATGACGCTAACCTATTCATCAATGTTACCACTTGGGAATAAAATCCCTTCTTTAATTCTATCTGATGTTAATCAAAAAAAATATCAATTAGATGAAGGTAATTACAAAGGTTATATTTTTACATTTATTTGTAATCATTGCCCTTACGTCATTCATATTAAAGAAAAAATGTCAGAATTATTAAATAATGCTTACGTTAATAACTTTAGTGTTTTTGCTATTAATTCAAATGATATGGATAATTATCCCGCAGATAATAAGGAAATGATGATAAATGATATTAAAAAATTTAATTATGAATTCCCTTATTTAATAGACAAAAGTCAGAGTGTTGCAAAATCCTTTCAAGCAATGTGCACTCCTGAGTTTTATATTTTTAATAATAAGAAAAACCTCATTTATAGAGGTCGGTTTGATAAAAGTACTCCTGGTAATAATGAGGTAACAGACGGGGGTGATTTACTTAAGGTTATTAATTCAATTAATAATGGAAAAATACTGGATAGCGATCAACATCCAAGTATGGGTTGTAATATAAAATGGAAAAAAAATAATGAACCAGACTATATTAAAAAAATATAATCTAATCTTTATTTTACTCTTTCAAGTTTATAGCTATCTCCAGGAGTAAACTTTTCGTGAGCCCTTCTCCATCTAGCAAACTCGCCTAATATATGATTAGGATCTCCATGAAGTTCAGTAAAAACGCCATTTAAAGATCTTGTATCAACATATGCAGCGTCAACACCGTCGGCCCACAATCTACACGCAAGATCAAAACCCATATCCAAATATCTATTAAGCTCTTCATCAAAATCAGAGACCAAAATACCTATATGATGAAAGCCTTCTTCACCTCTTTTGAACATATCTCTATATATAGATGGCGTTTCATCATGCTGCTCAATAAATTGAATCATAGTATCACCGAGATAACCAAAAGCATAAGAAACATCAGATTCCTGTTGTGTTCCTCTATATTCAAATTTATCAGTTTTATGATGATGGGTAAAAACAAACGGACCTGCTCCAAATGTTTCGCTCCATTTTTTTACAGACTCTTCAATGTCATTAACGAAATAGGCCTGCTGGAAAATAGAATTTTTTTGAATAATCAATTTAATTTACCCCTTTATTAATTTACCAGGTAATTCACCTGTTGAAACACCATCTTTATATGTAATACTTCCAGAAACAATAGTGTATTTATAGCCATCAACTTTCTGAACGAGTCTTTTGCCTCCAGCCGGAAGATCATAAAGTATCTCAGGAGAATAAAGAGTTAAATTTTCAAAATCGATAACATTAATATCAGCCTTCATCCCCTCAGCTATAACACCTCTATCTTTTAGTCCGATAGCTAGAGCATTATCCTGAGTATAGGATTTTATAATCCAGGGTAGGTCAAGTTTTCTTCCTCTAGTCCTATCTCTACCCCAAAAAGTTAACATGTGAGTTGTAAAGCTTGCATCACATATAGTAGCACAATGAGCACCACCATCCCCTAAGCCCAGTAGAGAATGATCACTGCTAATCATTTCTAAACTTGCCTCTAAAGAATAATCTAAATAATTACCTATTGGGTAATACAGAAGAGCATTTCCATTATCTTCTAATAAAATATCATAAATATAGTCATTAAGGTCTTTATTGGATCTCTTAGCCTTTGATCCCAAACTATCCTCTCTATGGGGCTCATAATCAGGAATTTTGTCTAATAAATAAATATTATCCATATTCCTTAAAATCGATTTAACCAAACCATTNTCTGAGGAGCCTTTTTCATTTAAAATTTTTCTTTTAAACTCTTCAGTTTTCATAATCTTAACTCTTTCATCAAAAGGAAGGTGAGAAATTTCTATATATGAAGGATGTCCTGAAAAAGGGTTTAACGTTAAATTCAACCCCAGCATTAATCCAATTGGTCTTCCAGCTGCTTGAGCTCTAATAGGAAAACCGTTATTTGCTGATGTTTCAATCCAATTTAGAAGGTCTTTATAACCATACTTTGTTCCATCAGTTTGAGCTAAAGTTATTGATAAAGGTCTTCCTGAAACCTTAACCATTTCTTCCAACATTTTAAATTCTTCATANCCNCCTAAGAAGTCAGAAACTAACTGAAGAACGCCCTTTCCAGTTTTCCCAATTTCTTCAGCTATTTTTATTAATTCATTTCCTGCAGCATCAAAACTAGGAACAAGATCACCCTTGGATGTTTTATGAAAAATTGTTCTAGAAGTTGTAAATCCTATTGCACCAGACTCTATGGCCTCAGCTGATATTTCTGCCATTTTTTTGATATCTTCATCTGTAGCNACCTCTCTATCAGCACCTCTTTGGCCCATTACATAAAGCCTTAATGCTCCATGAGGAATCTGAGCGCCAATATCCATATCAAAAGACCTATTATTCAAAACATCTAAATAGTCAGAAAAAGTATTCCAATTCCAATCAAGTCCTTCTGTAAGGACGACTTCTGGAATATCTTCGACACCCTCCATTAAGCTTATCAATTTATCATGGTCATCATCGCGAACAGGAGCAAAACCTACACCACAATTGCCCATCAAAGCAGTAGTTACTCCATGCCATGATGATGGAGATAAGTAATTATCCCATGTAGCCTGACCATCGTAATGTGTATGAATATCAACAAACCCAGGAGTAACAATGTAACCACTTGCATCAATTTCTTTTTTTGAATTATAGTTATCGTCAATATTTCCAATCTTTTCAATAAAACCATCCTTTATCAAAATATCGGAAATTTTCTCAGGACCACCAGACCCATCGATTATTGTACCATTACGAATAATTAAATCAGCTTCACTCATTTCCCCACCTTTTTAAAAGAAATATTCCAATCAAAGGATAATATAATTGATCAAAACAAATCAATTATTATTTTTAAATTGTAAGTCTAATCTTTTATAACCCCTAGTTGCAAAAGTTGGAATATGTGACAAATCAGCNTTTTTATCGAGCTTAATATCCTTTAATCTATCAAAAAATGTCTCAAATGCTATTCTGGCTTCTGCTTTAGCTAAGCCAAGACCTACACATATATGCGGACCAAAACCAAAACCNACATTTTGAGAAGAATTAGATCGAAAAATATCAAACAAGTCGGGGTTTTCAAAATACTNCGGATCTCTTCCAGCTGTTCCCCAACCAAGCATAATACTGGAATCCTTTTTTATCTTAACACTTCCAATTTCTGTGTCTTCTGTCACAACCCTATAAAGACATTGAACAGGGGCATCAAANCTCATAACCTCATCAATAAAACCAGGAATTAGACTATAGTCATTATTTATAGCCTCCATGACATCTGGATATTCAAATAATAACTGCATGGCATTACCAATTAAATTTGTTGTTGTTTCATTTCCGGCTAACATAAGGGTATTTACTATTGGCAAAACCTCTGAAGTATCTAGTGATTTACCCTCAACCTCAGCAATAGCTAATGATGTTATTAAATCATCTTTTGGACATTTTCTTCTTTCATCTATTGTAGCCTCAAAATGATTATTTGCTTNAACAAATGATTTGGCAACTCTTAGCCTAGCTTTATGATCTAGAACATCTAAATTTCCTGATAGAATATCATCTGACCAATGTTTGAACTGCTCTGCATCATCTCTAGACATTCCAAGGGCCTCAGCAATCACAATCATTGGAACATAAACGGCATAATCTTTAATGAAATCAGTTTTTCCACTAGAGATAAATCTATCAATTAATCCATTCGCAATATCACGAATTTTTGGTTCCATTGATCTAACCCATTTTCCTGTAAATGCTTTATTTACAAGCTTTCTATGAAGAGTATGCTTTGGAGGGTCAGTTGTCCAAAGAGCATTTACAACCTTGGGGCCCTTNTCGAAAATANTNTTAACATCACTTTCAAGTGGTTCNCCGCTTACACCTGTAGGCAAAGGTCCGCCTTCCGAAAAATAGCTATTAGAAAAAGTGGAGGTATTTTTTGTTATCTCCTTAATGTCATCCATTCTCCCAATCCAATAACCAACTCCCTTAACTTCAACAGCACGAGCATTATCTCTATGTATCGCCTTATAAAAATCATATGGATACTCCATAATCTGAGGGTTATTTAGATCATATTCGTATGCTTTTTTCATAAGAAGCTTTTAAGATTCATCATCAAAATGATCAAATTCGTATCTAATTGATAGCTCAATTAAAAATCTCCAGAGATACTCCATTGAGTTTTCATCAAGACCAAGGTCCTTTGATTGAGTTCTTATACCTGAAATAACTTCTTCAATTCTTTCATGATCCCTTATTTCATTTGTATTTTTTTTAATTAAAGATGCTTCGTGAATTAAAGCAAACCTATCTTTAAATAGCGATAGAAGAGATGAATCTATCTGGTTAAGCTCAGCCCTTAAATCTTTCATATTGTTATGTTTCATTTTATTCTCCGAAGAATTAAACCTAATACTAAAACTTTTAAAAAGACAATAATTTACAAAAGATTTAATAAATAATTCTATTAATAATAAATTCTTATATTAATTACTTTGACTTAAAAAATATTATTATTTTGAAAAAGTTATCAACATTAATTTATTTTTATAACCCAATGATTTTTATTAATTTTTTTAGAATTTTTATTCTAATTTGTATTTTATCAACAGAAAAATAAAATTAAACCATTGTTTTATATAANTTTTACGATATTATTTATTTATTGTTCTTCCTGACTTGATAACAACTCGAGACGAAAGATAGAGGGGGAGAACGGTTAGAGAATGAAAGTTGAAAGCTCTACAGGGTCATGCTAGCGATAAGACTTTGTGGACCACCAAGATCAAAAGAGAAATTGGTCGAGGAGCAAAATTAAATCTCAGTTTTGACACTTTCAATCTCGAAATTAAAACAGAGCTTTTAGCTCTGTTTTTTTTTGTTTTATTTTTCTTGTCTGTTAAACAATATACATGTCTACAATAGAAGCATTTTGAACGCCACTTGAGTCTAAAATATCATCTACCCCAAAAATTGAAGCAAAATCAGAGAATGATAAATCTACTCCAGGTTCATTAGATGTAATATTTCCAGATAAATTGTAATTAAATTTATTAGCCCCATTTAAAGTAACCTCACGGCCATTTTCAAAGGTAAGTTGAGCAGCATTCTTAGTAAAAATTGCTTTGTCAATAAATGTATTTGAAGGTATTTGAATTGTGTTAAATCCATCAGTATCGGTAATAGATATTTTCATATCCTCTTTTAATAAATGGGAAATAAAATAGGTATCATCACCACCTAACCCCCTATAGGTAGTATGACCAGAAGTTGCTATAACAACATCATTATTATCTGAATAATTCAATGTTCCTAATTGATTAAACTCAGACATATACATTGATCTTATGGAGTCTGGTGTGATCGGTGGCTCACCTCTTTGCAAGGTATCAATAAACTCCATACCTGATATAACTTTTCCAAAAACCGTGTATTGATTATCAAGAGATGGATAATCTCCAAATGTAATAAAAAACTGAGAATTGGCACTATCTGGATCACTGCTTCTAGCCATACCTACAGTTCCNCTTTCGTAAGTTATTAAGGAAAACTCAGAGTCTAAATCAGGTAAACTTGAACCACCTGTTCCATTTCCATTAGGATCACCTGTTTGAGCCATAAATCCATCAATAACTCTATGAAAAAGTAAGCCATCATAAAAGTCATTATTGATCAATGTTTTAATTTGCTTTACATGATTANGGGCAAATTCTGGTAGAAATTCAATTCTAACCAAACCAATAGAATCTCCATTAGTAATCTCCATTATCGAAATGTTTTCAGAATTATCATATTGAGTTAAAATTGGATTTAAAATATTGATTTCTTTAGATAAAAATGANGACTCCTTGTAAAGAGTTTTTATCATAGCAACATCATAATTTCCTAAAATCACAATGTCAGAATAAGAGGCTAAAGACGNTAACTCCATAACACTTTCAAAACTTTCAGAAGATTTTATGTCTCCCATCCCCAGTATATTACCAATAGAATTAAGAGTTTTCTGTGTTAAATCTGAATTTGAACTTATATCAACCGCCTCAATCTCAATAATAGCATAATTAAATAAATCGGAAGTTACAGATGCCGACCATGTATCCTCTATACCTCCTTTTTCATCAATCACGGTAAGACCAAAAGTAAGATCCGCTTCAGAATTATCGTTAATTAATCTAAACTGAATTTTATCAATTGCATCATCCCAAGCTTTTATGGAATTATTTATTAAACTTTTTTCAGTATCAGAAAAATTTCTAGTAATTTCTTTTGAAACACCTTCAGTTGTTGTTTTTAATTCAGAAGACGGGAAACTATAGGTAATCACTTTAATTGATGATTCAGAAGTTTCCCATTTTACTGCATAATAGTCCTGGAAGAACCTATCTGTGAAAAAACTCTCTTTTTTTAATATATAGGGATTAATTCTTGAATTCATTAAAGTTTAACCAGTTAATTTAAATGGTCGGGGCGGAGAGATTCGAACTCCCGACCCCCTGGTCCCAAACCAGGTGCGCTACCAGGCTGCGCTACGCCCCGAAACATTTAAACATTATATAAACGGTTTATCGTCTTTTTGTAATAATTTTTTTTAAGGCTTCAACCTTCCTTAATTTAAAAATGGATGTAACACTTAAAACATTACGTGTCGATACTTTAAGCATTGTATTACAATAAACATAATCGCCACTTACATGAGAGACATTTCCATAACCTTCTAGCCACTCACCCTCTCTTGCTGCAGATAAAAATTCAGAATTAAATTTAATAGTCACTCCTGCACGTTTAGTCTTTGAATAAACTGTATGACCTAAAACACCATCAGCAAAAGACATTAGCATTCCTCCATGAGCTATATTTGCTGCATTACAGTGCCTATCTAATATGAAAGCNCCNTGTGTCCATCTATNAGNATCTTTTTTGATATAAAAAGGTCCGTTATGATTTGTAAANGGGCCTCGCCTTTCATTAACAATAAAACCCTCAGGTATATCTCTCATTAAAAACTCCAATTAATTTTGTTTATTATAAAATATGTAAAAGCTCTATAAAATTATTATTTCACAGGAATAAATCTTTTATTAATATTTATATAAATATTAAGTATTAATAAAAATAGTTTCCCTATTTATGGTAAAATCAATATAAGTTAGCGTACTTTATTAATAAAAATGGTGCTCAATATGGAAATGAAAGGTGAAAAAATAATTTCTGCTTCAAGGCAAGAGGTTTGGGACGCATTAAATAATCCCGATCAATTATTAAAAGCTATACCAGGCGCTCAAGCTGTAGAAAAAACTGATGAAGAAAATTTAACAGCAACAGTTAAGACTAAGATTGGTCCAATAAGCGCAAAATTTTCTGGTAAAATTAAACTATCTGAAATTAATCCACCAAGTAGCTATACATTAACAGGTGAAGGCTCTGGTGGAGCGGCTGGATTTGCTAAAGGGGAAGCTAAAGTATCCTTAGAAGATCATAATGATGGAACACTTCTTAAATATTCAGTAAGTGCAAGTGTTGGAGGCAAGTTAGCTCAAATAGGTCAACGCTTAATTGATACTGCAGCTAATAAATTAGCAGATCAGTTTTTTGGTAAATTTAATGATATTCTGTCTCAAGATGATAGCCCCCAACCAAAGGCCACAGATCTTCAAGATAACAGTTCAGGATTATCTCCAAAAGTTTGGATTACTTCATTGGCAATTCTTTCAATTTTAAGTATTGTTTTATGGTATTTTTTAGGTCAAATATAAAATGATAAAAAAAGAATGGGGGAAAAATGCCTTTAGTAGAAATTGAAATAAATGGAAAAAAGATGTCTTCTGAGGTTGAGGAAAGGCAGTTACTTGTTCATTTTCTTAGAGATGATCTTAATTTAACAGGAACTCATGTAGGATGTGATACAAGTCAATGCGGTGCTTGTGTAATTCATTTAGATGGAAATGCNGTAAAGAGTTGTTCCATGTTAGCTATACAAGCAAATAATTCCTCTATTACCACTATTGAAGGCCTGGCCGAAGAAAATAAACTTCACCCTGTTCAGGAAGCTTTTAAAGAAAACCATGGATTACAGTGCGGTTTTTGTACTCCAGGAATGATAATGGCGGCAGTCGATTTAATCAAAAGAAAACCAATTCTAAATGAAAAAATTGTAAGAGAGGAACTTGAAGGTAATTTATGCAGGTGCACTGGATATCAAAATATTGTTAAATCAATTTTAGCTGCTGCAGAAAAAGTACAGGCTTAATTATGTATAAATTTAATTATATAAAGGTAGAAACTATCGAAGAGGCGTCATCAGCCTTATCCAATAATCCAGAAGCCAAAATACTTGCTGGAGGAATGACACTAATACCTACTATGAAGCAAAGGTTAGCCTCACCAGAACAGCTTATCGATATAAGACAAGTAAATGAACTTAAATTCATTAAAAGTGATTCTAATAATGTGGTTATAGGATCAGTGTCAAATCACTATGATGTTTCATCATCAGATATAGTTAGAGAGAATTTACCCTCTTTATCTAAACTTGCAGAAGGTATAGGTGATCCTCATGTAAGAAATATGGGAACAATTGGTGGCTCTATTACAAATAACGATCCAACAGCTGACTACCCTGCTGCATGCTTAGGTCTTGGTGCAACAATAAAAACTAATAAAAGAGAAATAAGTGCCGATGAGTTTTTTGTTGATTTATTTGAAACAATCCTTGAGGAAGATGAAATTATTACTCAAGTCTCCTTCCCAATAATTAAAAATTCTTGTTATATGAAATTTCCAAATCCAGCATCAAGATACGCAATGGCTGGTGTTTTTGTTTCAAAATCAGATAGCGAAGTTAGAGTTGCAGTAACAGGTGCAGGAGAAAATGGGGTCTTTAGATGGAAAGAAATGGAAGATGCCCTTACATCTAATTGGTCTTCATCTACTGCAGAATCAATTAAGTTATCTCCTGATGGAGTAATGTCTGATATTCATGGAAATTCTGATTACCGCGCTAATCTAGTAAATATTATGGCCCTCAGGGCGGTAGAAAATTTATCAAATGGAAGTTAACGACCCAATTGAATCCGCTCTTTTATGGCTAAATAATGGTCATAATGTTGCGATTGCTACTGTTGTCAAAACGTGGGGCTCAGCCCCAAGAAAAGCTGGGTCTCAACTAGCCATACGCGATGATGGATTAATGGTTGGGTCAGTATCAGGGGGTTGTGTTGAGGGTGATGTTGTTTCAAATGCTCTCGAAATTATTGATAAGCCTACAATAAAATTGTTACAGTACGGCATTACCAATGATAAAGCTTGGGAGGTTGGTCTAGCCTGCGGAGGAGATATTAAAATACGTATTGAGTCTTTGGAAAGCAATGGATAAAGAAGTTTTAGAAAAAATTTTAAATCTTAAGAAAAAAAAAGAACCTTTTTGTGTGGTTTCAAAAGCCAATTCAACCGATACAAAGGTGATAACTCTATCGGAATCTAGTAAAAGTGATTTAAAACAATCCATAAATAAGGCCTTAAAGGAAGATAAGTTAATTCTTATAGAAAATAATAACGAAGAATGGATAATTAATCCCTTTAACCCTCCTCCAAAGCTTATAATTGTTGGAGCCGTTCATGTTGCACAATCTTTAGCGCTTATAGCGGAAAATTTAGATTTTGAGGTAATAATCATAGATCCAAGAGAAGCATTTGCTGAACAGGAGAGATTTCCAAATAATAAAGTTATCTGCGCATGGCCAGAAGATGCATTTGATGAGCTAATTCTTGATTCACGAACTGCTGTGGTAACGCTAACACATGAACCAAATTTAGATGATATTGCCCTAAAAAGAAGCTTAAAATCAAAATGCTTCTATATTGGAGCACTCGGAAGTAAAAAAACTCACAAAAAAAGAATTGAAAGGTTTTTAGCAGATAATATTACCCAAGATGATATATCAAAAATTAACGGTCCTATTGGTCTACCTATTAACGCTCAAACACCCGGTGAAATTGCAATTTCAATAATGTCTGAGATTATATCATCTCTCAGAAATCAAAAATATACAATGAAAGAGTTAAGAGAAAATTGGAACAATCGTTAAGTAGAATAGCTTGCTTTATATTGGCAGCAGGAATGTCCAAACGAATGGGGTCTGAGAATAAATTATTAAAAAAATATAAAAATAATATTATTTTAAATCAAACACTTAAAAACCATTTTGAAAGTAAATTAAAAATACTGAATATTGTAATTGGGTATGATAAAGAGTCTATAAAAAAAAATTTAAGAGATTTTAATATTCAGATAATAGAAAATCTTAACTATATGAGCGGTATGCTCTCTTCAATTAAAGAAATTAATAATCATATTGATGAAAATATAACAGGGATAATGATATCTCTTGCAGATATGCCCCTAGTTAGCTCTGAGGATATTAACTCTATCATAGATGCATTTTTATTACATAATGAAGAAAAAATCTGTATTCCGGAATCTAAAGGTAGATTTGGAAATCCAATGATAATACCTGTTGGAATATATAAAAAAATTATTCAAAATAAAAATTTACTTAAAGATAAGGGATTAAAAAGCACAATTCTTGATGGAAAATTTGACATAATAAGAATAAACACTTCGAATGGAGTTTTAAAAGACTTCGATACACAAGAAGACTTTAACTAAGCAAAGGTAAGTTTTCGGATAAAAAAGACCCTATTTCGTTATGAATAACTAAATCTGCATACTTATCCAAATCAGTCTCTTCTCTATTTAAGATTATAAGCCTAGCACCGTTATTTTTTGCAATAATTGGAAAGCTGGCAGCAGGNTAAACCTGCAAAGAAGAGCCTATAGCAAAGAANAGATCGCATGATAGTGTAGCCTCCTCNGCTCTCAACATTTCAATTTTTGGCATTGATTGNCCAAAAGAAATCGTNGCAGTNTTNATAATNCCTCCNCAATCATNGCANTAAGGNGGTTTATTTGTTTTTTCAAATAATTTTTTAATAAGCTCAAGTTCAAATTTCATTTCACAATCTAAGCACTTTGCATAAGTTGTATTACCGTGAAGTTCTATAACATCATCACTAGAAATACCTGAATTTTGATGCAAGTTATCAATATTTTGAGTAATAACTTTAGAAACCTTACCCATTTTATTCAGTTTTGAAATTGCAATATGTCCGGAATTTGGTTTTGCCTTAGATATCGTAGCATCAATAGCAAANTTTCTTTTCCAAAACTCAATCCTTATTTCTTCTGAAGACAAAAANTCTCTAAACTCTATTGGTTGATTTTTAGTCCAGATACCAGTTGGACTTCTAAAATCAGGGATTCCTGATTCAGTTGAGATGCCAGCGCCTGTAAAAACAACTATTTTTNAACTCTCGTTTAATAAATTATTAAAAACATCAATGCTCATATTTACTCTTAATAATTAGGGAAAATATCGATTTCTAAATTTACTATGAAATTGAAAAATCTTTGAGCATTTTTTTTAACTCAAGGCTATGNTGCTCTTCCTGNCCAATCATGTTCCTTGAGTATTCCTCAAGATAAATAGATGCATTTTCAACACTTTCAAGTAANTTCTTATATAAGCTTAGCGCNTATAATTCATGATCTAAGCTTTCTTNNAGGATATCATNAATAGAGTGACGATTACTCTCTGTTATTTTTGCTATTTTTTGACTTGGGTGTCCATCTAGGCCTGTTAAAAGCTCACCTGCCTGTTGTGCATGNNTNAATGACTCNTGAGCCTGTGCTTGTAAAAATTCAACAATAGGTATTCTATTTGGNCCTGANACCATTAGGGATGAATGAGTATACCTAACAACACCAGCTAGCTCATATTCCATTACTTCATTNAGNATATCACAAACAACTTTATTATCTATTTCTCTCATTTNATTCTCCNGANTTTAACATACTGAACTTATAGCAAATAAAATAATGACTGTGTGCTAATGCAATTTATTTGCACAAAAAAAATAAAACATTAAAGGCTTTTTATAAATTTAGATTATTGTATCATTTATTAGAGTATTTAATTCTTAGGGAGAAATATATGCGTAATTTAATTTTAACAATTTTTTTAGGGCTATTAATAACATTAAACTTTAGCGCCTATTCTAAAAATATTGATGCTGAAAGTAGATTTGAAATTATAGATGTGATGAACAAATATGCTATCGGAATTGATACTAAAGATTATGTTCTCTTTAGGTCAATCTTCACTGATGATGTAGAAGTAAGCATCGTTTATACCTCAAATTTTGGAACTGGTAATACAGTTAATATAAAGGGTGCAGATAATTGGGTTAACTATGTTGATGAGCAAATAAGTATATATAGAAATACTCAACATATGTTAGGAAATCCAATGATATCTTATGATGGCAGCGTTGCAATTGTTAGAACTGACTTAACGGCAATTCATTATTATGCGGATAGACCGGATGAATCGACAACCTTTTGGGGTTATTATGAAACGCATATGGTCAATGAGGGTGAATGGAAAGTTATAAAGCACACTTTAACAGGAATAGGCGCCAACTAATCAAAAAATTTCTTTAATATTTGAAAACATTTGAGGGGATTTATGAAAATTAATAAATTTTGATTCATCTTCCCATAGAAGTCTTGCAGCATCTCTAGATTTTTTTTCATTATTTATGTTTTTAAAAATATTCCAAGACCCCCAATAAAGCTCCGCTATTCCATCATAATCATGAGGAAAATCCCCCTCGGGAACTCTTGCCCTTCTCAAGGTGTCTAAATAATCAAAATTTTGACAATGTATTTGATCATATTTAAGAATTTTTAAATCTTTTGAAACACTTTTAACTAATGGAGCATGTTTATTTATCCAATAATCTTGAAATTCACTTCTAGATAAATGACTCTTTCGAGTTAGGCAAAAGGAGAGTTTAATCATTTCATTCTCATAAATTTAAATATTTCAATAATTAAACTCATAAATCCTCAATTGACTCTACAAATGCTTTTACAATATTATTTGTTCTTTCTTCTCCAAAAACATCATCCTCCATTCTAACTGGAGAAAAACCTAAAGAAACTCTATTTTCTTTATCTGCAATAGATAATGACCCTCCCCAGCCAGTCCAATAACATGTTTTATCATTTTTAAAATAGCCCATCCACGTATCATTTTTAACTGGAAGTGCAAAGCCAATGCCCCATCTAACAAGATTATTTAGAACTAAATCATTGCCAATTATTTGTTCATCAAAAATATTTTCTAGGGTTTTTTCAGATAAAAAAGTAATGCCATCAACTTCACCATGATTAGCGATCAAAGCCATACATTCAGAAATAGATTTTCCGTTGCCATGACCGCCCGCTGCAGGTATCTCTGATATTCTCCAATCATCCTCAAGAGCACATGAAGGTTTAAGAATACCATTAGCCATAGTTTTATATGCTGGAGATTCTTTATCCATTTCATCAAACAAATCTTCAGTACTTGGATCACCTGGCATATAAATATTTGCCACCCTATTAAAATCCTTAGGTTCTAATCCAATATGAAAATCACTATTTAAGGGCTTTGCAATTTCATCTTGAAAAAACTGACCAATAGACTTGCCAGATATTCTTTTAACAATTTCACCAATTAAAAAACCAACGCTTATAGAATGATAACCAACTTCTTTACCTGCTTCCCAAAAGGGTTTTTGCTTAGCCAAAAGCTTACATAATTTATCCCAATTATAGTAATCCTTGTAATTAATTTTAGATTCCCAGCCAGATAAGCCAGATGAATGACTCATAATATGACTTACCAAGATATTTTCTTTTCCATTTTCTGAAAATTCAGGCCAATAATCTTTAACTGGAGAATGAAAATCTAATAAGCCTTTTTCGTGAAGGATATAAGCACATAATGAAGCCATATTTTTAGTACTAGACCAAACATTAATAATGGTGTCCTCTGACCAAGGTTCTTTTTTTTCTTCATCTTTAAATCCATCCCATAAGTTTAAAATAACCTCTCCATTATATGTAACGCCAAGTGATGAACCCACATCAAGACCTTCATTGAAATTTTTCTCATAAGCATCTTTTAATTTATAAAATTTTTTATCTGAAAATCCATTGGCAGACATTTAAAACCTCTTAAAAAATAATTTAAACAACAATAAAATAAGAACATATTAAAATATTTTGTAAAGATAATTTTAAGAAAGCTTTTTAATGTACAAGCAAACTCATTTAAGCTAAGAAAAGTCAATTGTAAGTATTAAAAGGAGAGTAAAGTGGCATCTTTAAATTTTAACTCAGGTAAAAATTTTATTATTCCAACCGAAAATGACATGACCTATAGAGGCCTTGGAGGTGACGATATTTATATCATCTCAAAAGCAATTCCAAGTAACACAAAAATACAAATTATTGATACAGAGGGTTCAAATGTAATTCAATTAATTGATGGTATAACGATTTCTACATCTCTTTTTACAAAAAATGCAACTAGACTAACTCTATCAAATGGTTCTGAAATTACTATTAATGGTGCTGATAAGTTTACTTACGAAACGAGTGGTAACTCAACTACAGGGGATATTGGGTCTCAGTGGACTTACTCACAATTTGTAAAGGGAATGGGGATTACTAGTGGACCGCCAGCATCAGGGTCAGAAAATGGCACTGCGAATTTTGTTATTAATGATACATTCACTGTACCTGAGGAATCTGAAGAAACACCTGATGATTACACAATAGTAAATATAGATGTTTCATCTGATACCACTATTAACGCAACGAACGTACCCGAAGACTTTCGTTATGAGGTTGGTACCGATGGCATTTCTAAAGAAGGAGCTTTTGCAGTTACTATTGATGGTTTTGATAAATCAAACGATAAACTTACTTTGGTTTTAATTGGAGGTACGTCAAATCTAACTACACAACAATTTGATTCTATCGAAAATATCGATGTAACTTCAGATGGTATCTCTGGAACTCAAATTTACTTTGCCCCTGACTCAAGCAAGGATAGTGCTACATTAATTTTACCAAATATAGAGGAACGTATTGTAGATACTTGGACTGTAACGACATATACGGTTGAAATTATTGCTGATATAAATTTAGTATAAAGATTAATAAACATAAAAAACTTAAAATTAATATGAACAAGCTGAACTCAAACTTAATCCCCTTCTCTCAATTACCAAAAGGTATATGGAGGAAAATAGTACTTTTTGGATTATCTATTTTTTTTATAAATGCCGGTATAACTCACTTCACTAATGTGAATTTTTATTTATCCATAATGCCACCCTCTTTTCCATTGCATGAAGAGGCTGTCTATATAAGCGGTTTTTTTGAAATTATTGGGGGTATAGGATTACTTATACCACGTTTTCGTAAAATTGCTGGCTGGGGTCTATTTGCTCTATTAATTGCTGTTTATCCTGCAAATATATATATGGCAATAACACCAGAGGCATTTCCTGATATACCTTTGTATGCCCTCTATATTCGTCTAGTTTTTCAATTTATTTTCTTCTATTGGGCTTATTCGCTTACAAGACCTAATTTTAATCCAGGTTATTAGATGTAAGCCTAAACCCCCATTGGCACATCAGAGTCAATGATCACAGAGGAAATTAACCATTTATTATTCTCTTTTATAAGCGTGTAATCGGCATTTGCCCTAAGATACTTTTCATTAGACTTATTAAGTCTAGAAAAATTTAATCGTACTATAGCAGTATTATTTAATTCTGATACTGTATCCATAGAGTTTACAAAGGAATACTCCCAACCAGTTTCTTTAATGCCTTCAAAGTTTATAAAAGTTGAAATTTTTTCGTGTATACTTTTTTTTCCATTATTTAAAACCATAATTGGAAATTGAAAATAACCATCCAATTCTTTTTTGGAATTAAAATCTAAAATATATCTTTTAATTGCCTCATTCGGAGTTTCCCTATGATGAGTATTAGATTGTGTATTCCAGTTTTCAGAAGTGATTATATAAACAACCAATATCACTGTTGATACAAGAACTATTGATTGAGCTAACCAACCAAATCTCAATGCTATTTCAATCATTGTATAATCCTTTTTGTATGTTGATAAATTTTTATATGTGATTTGGGTGTATAATGTATATTTAAAAATTAAAAATTAATAAAATTTAAATTTATTATAGCCATATTAAAATATAGTGCCCAAAGTTATACAACTCTGGACACTATCTTAAATTAAACTTTAAAATTTATAGTTTAATTTCATACCAAAATTTCTTCCTGGTAAAGGAACTTCATTCTTAACAAAGGAAGAATGATTCCTAGCAACTTCATCAAGAAGATTTTTACCAAATAACAATAAGCTTATTTGGCTTTGGTTGCTTAGCGTAAAAGATTTTCTTAGAGAAAAATCAAGCATTTCATAAGCTTCGGTCATCACCTCACCTTCGCCGATGTCATTTTGTTTTTCTACATCTTTATATGTAAGTCTAGCCAAAAGATTATCCTCTGAATAAGAAACACTTAAAATATTTCTAGCAGGTACAATTCTTGGTATATTAGAACCATTGCTAAACTCTCCAGTAACTGAGTCTCTGCCTAAAGATAAAGTAAGGCTTCCTCTATCAAATTCAAAAAGCTGACTTACTTCAAGCTCATACCCCTCAAGTTCAGCATCTCTTTGAAGATAATTTGCTAAAATAAGACCTCCATGATCATCATGTTCTTCTTCATGCTCATCATGTTCTTCTTCTGACTCATCTTTTAAATAGATATAATTATCAATATCATTGGTGAAGATATTAGCCCTGAAAGAAAAATTATTATTCTTATAGAAGACATTTAAGTCGATATTATTAGCAGTTTCAGATTTTAGGTTTGTATTACCAACCTCATATCTTCCTGTAACAAGATGTGGACCATTCATAAATAATTCTGAAGCTGAAGGAGCTCTCTCAACTCTTGAGAAACCTACACCAACAGTTAAATTATCATTGATTTCTCTTGAAAGGCCAAGAGCAAAACTTGTTTTACTAAAGTCTTTATTAAAGTAATCAATTTCCTCTTCATGCTCTTCATCATGATGCTCTTCT
>PAGD01000026.1 GCA_002704345.1 Rhodobiaceae bacterium
TAGTTAGGGGTAGAAAGGGAGAATATAGAAAAGAGTTTTCTAATCTCCTTAAAAAGGGATTTCAAAGGGTTAAAATTGATGGTGAGTTTTTCGAATTAGATAACATTCCAAGTCTAGAGAAAAACATTAAGCACGATATTGATGTAGTTGTTGATAGAATTGTAATTGATAAAAAGTTAGGAAATAGACTAGCTGATAGTTTTGAAACAGCTCTTCAATTGGCCGATGGTTTAGCAGCAATTGAAATAGCAAGCGGAGAAAATAAAGAAAAAAGAATTTTATATTCTGCAAATTATTCTTGTCCTGAATCAGGTTTTACAATCGAAGAAATAGAACCAAGATTATTTTCATTCAATAACCCAGTTGGAGCTTGTCAAAACTGTGATGGATTAGGAACTGAATTCTTTATTGATAAAGATCTTGTAATTCCTAATCAAGATCTTAGCATAAGAGATGGGGCAATAGCTCCCTGGTCAAGAACATCTTCACCGTCACCATTTTATTTACAAACATTAATGGCTATTTCAGAACATTATAGTTTTTCGATTGACTGTAAATGGATAGATCTACCTTTAAAATATCAGAACATAATACTTGATGGCTCCGGTGATGAGAAAATTATTTTCAATTATGATGATGGATCAAGAACATTTAAAACAAATAAACCGTTTGAAGGTATAATAAATAATTTAAAAAGACGTTATATTGAAACTGATAGCAATTGGATGAGGGAAGAAATTGAAAAATATCAATCAAAGTCTGATTGTTCTAAGTGTGAGGGTTATAGACTAAAAGAAGAAGCTTTATGTGTTAAAATAAATAAAGAAAATATAGGTCAAATTTCTAAACTTACAATCGATGAGTCAGTTGAGTGGTTTAAATCATTATCACCAAAACTTTCAAATAAAGATAAGGAAATATCAAACAATATTATAAAAGAAATTTTAGAACGTTTAACTTTTTTAAAGAATGTTGGTTTGAATTATCTAACTTTATCAAGAGAATCTGGAACATTATCTGGAGGGGAATCTCAGCGTATTAGACTTGCATCACAAATTGGATCTGGTTTAACGGGTGTTCTTTATGTCTTAGATGAGCCGTCAATTGGCCTTCATCAAAGAGATAATGATAAGTTATTAGGAACTTTAGAAAGATTAAAAAATCTAGGAAATACGGTAATAGTTGTTGAACATGATGAAGAAACTATGCATTCAGCAGATCATATTATTGATATAGGTCCAGGCGCTGGAATTCATGGTGGATATTTAGTTGCAGAAGGTACTTTTGAAAATATTGCTAATAATAAAAAGAGTATTACAGGCCAATATTTATCTAAAAAGAAAAAAATTGATATCCCAGAAAAAAGAGAAATTAACAAAGATAGAATGATTACAATTAATAAGGCTAATGGAAATAATCTTAAAAATGTAACTGCAAATTTTCCTTTAAGTACTTTTACATGTGTAACTGGGGTTTCAGGTTCAGGAAAATCAACATTATTACTTCACACACTTTATTCAGCCTTAAATAGAAAGTTAAATAATTCACAAAAAAGTCCAATGGAGTATAAGAGTATTAATGGAATTCATTTTATCGATAAAATTATTGATATAAATCAATCCCCAATTGGAAGAACTCCAAGATCAAATCCTGCAACGTACACAGGAGCATTTACACCAATACGAGATTGGTTTTGTCAATTACCAGAATCAAAAGCTAGAGGTTACAAACCTGGACGTTTTTCATTTAATGTTAAGGGTGGAAGGTGTGAAACTTGCCAAGGCGATGGTGTTATAAAAATAGAAATGCATTTTTTACCTGATGTTTATGTTGAATGTGATCAATGTAAGGGCAAGCGATACAATAGAGAAACTTTAGAGGTAAGATATAAAGAAAAATCTATTGCCGATGTTTTAAATATGACAGTTACAGAATGCGCTGATTTATTTAAAGCAGTTCCTTTAATTAGAGATAAGATGGAAACACTTAAAAAAGTTGGCTTGGGGTATATAAAAGTTGGACAACAGGCAAATACCTTATCAGGTGGAGAAGCTCAAAGAATTAAATTAGCTAAAGAATTAGCAAAAAAGGCAACAGGTAGAACTTTCTATGTTCTTGATGAGCCAACCACTGGATTACATTTTGATGATGTTAAAAAACTCCTAGAGGTTCTTCATGAATTGGTTGATAACGGTAATACTGTTGTTGTTATCGAACATAACTTAGATGTTATTAAGACAGCAGATTGGATACTAGATATAGGACCTGACGGCGGNGATAAAGGTGGAAAGCTTGTTTATGAAGGAGAGTTAGNGGGAATTCTTAAAGAAAAAAAGAGTTANACAGGTCAATATTTAAAAAAAATGATATAAAAAAAGGGGCTATAAAGCCCCTTTTCAAATATAATTTATTAATATNAAAAAAGATTTTGTGCAGCAACCATCGAAAATAGCATNGGTATGCTCAATAAAGTGTTAGTTCTTGAAAAAAGCATAGCAGTTCTTGCNGAAGCTGCTTTAACACTATCCTCAACCTTGACTATACCAAGAGCTTTCTTTTGATTTGGCCAAATTACAAACCAAACATTAAACCACATAACAATTCCGAGCCACATACCTACTCCAATAGCGATATGCTGAGGTAAACCATCACCTCTAAAACCTAAGGTCATGGCAGATTCTAAGTAACCATTTAAATAACCAAGAACCAAACCAGTAAACACTGTTGCCATCGCAGCCCATCTAAACCACCAAAGTGCTGCAGGAGCTATAACCTTAGAAATGGCTGGTTTTTGATCATCAGGTATATTGGGCATATTTGGTATTTGAACAAAATTAAAGTACCAGAGTAATCCTATCCACATAATTGCAGCTAAGACATGCAGCCATCTAAATACAAAAGAATAGAAAGCTTGATCTGTTAAACTTGAAGAATCAACTGTACCCCAGTTGTAGAATGTTAAAAGTAATAATAAAGACANTATTAAGCCTGAAATTATTGTATTTCTTAAAGATGATAAAATTGCACTCATAATGAACCCCTATCTATTAGAATCTATAATAATGGTAATTTATAAATTATGAAAGACTAGTTATTGTTATTTTTTGACCAATCTCTTTTTACACCTAAGTAAAGGAGTAGTTGTGAGGCTATAAAAGTTGAAGAATATGTTCCTATAAAAACTCCTATTATCATAGCCAAAGTAAATCCCTTAATAACCTCGCCGCCCAATAAATATAATGAAAATAAAGCAATAAGCGTTGTTAATGAAGTAAGAACTGTTCTTGATAATGTTTGATTGATAGAGNTGTTAATTAACTCATACAAATCTAATTTTTTATATTTTCTTAAATTTTCTCTTATTCTATCATAAACAACTACGGTATCATTCATTGAGTAGCCAATTATGGTTAATAAAGCTGCAATAATAGATAAGTTAAATTCTATTTGAAAAAATGAAAAAATTCCTATTGTTATTATTACATCATGCATGAGTGCTAAAACTGCTCCTAAAGAGAATTGCCATTCAAATCTAAGCCAAATATAAAACAGCATTAGACTAACAGCAGCTATTATTGCAGTAACCCCTTTTTGTATAAGTTCAGAGCTTATTTTAGGTCCAACAACTTCAACTCTTTGAATGACGCCAAAGGATTTTAATTCATTAGTAATTGGTCCAAGTGATGTAGAGTTATTTTGCNCTTTTTGAGCTTCAACTCTAANAAGAATATTACTGTCAGAACCAAAATTTTGAATTTGTAAATCACCAAGGTCTAAATTTGAGAGTGATTCCCTAACCTTCCCTATATTGATTTTTGATGAAGACTTAACTTCAATTAATGTCCCTCCCTTAAAATCTATTCCAAAATTTAAGTTAAAAACCAAAAAGAAAATAAANGATAAAAAACATAGAATAATTGAAAAAATAGTAGTTAACTTTCTTAACTTTAAAAATTCAATTTTTGTATTTTTTTTAACTAATTTTAATGTTTTCATGATTATCTCAAATACTTAACTCATNTGGCTTACTTTTAAGAAGCCAAATTGATATAATTAACCTAGTAACTATAAAAGCAGTAAATACAGAAGTAACAATTCCAATTGATAAAGTTACNGCAAAACCTTTTACAGGCCCAGTTCCTAAAAAGAATAAAACTAATGAAGCTATAAGTGTTGTTATATTAGCATCAAGGATTGTTCCAAAAGATTTAGAGTAGCCAGATTCAACAGCTGCNAAAGGACTTTTACCATTAAAATATTCGTCTCTAATACGNTCAAAAATTATTACATTTGAATCAACAGCCATACCTATTGTTAAAACAATCCCAGCAATACCTGGTAANGTNAGAGTTGCTTGAAGGAGTGAAAGTATNCCAATTATCATTATAATATTCAAAATAAGAGCAAAATTAGCATAAATACCAAAACGTCCGTAACTTAAAATTATAAATATCAAAACNCCAATTAAGCCAACAATTGTTGCTAATTTTCCTGATTGAATGGAATCTTCACCTAAACCTGGGCCTATAGTTTTTTCCTCTAAGATCTCAAGTGGAGCAGGAAGAGCGCCAGCCCTAAGTAAAATAGCTAAATTATTAGCCTCTTCAACACTAAAACCCCCCTCAATCTGACCAGATCCTCCCAGTATTGGGCTTCTAATTACAGGGGCAGAAATTACCTCATTATCTAGAATAATAGCAAAAGGTTTACCTACATTTCCTGAGGTTGCTTTTGCAAAGTATTTTCCACCTACTGTATCAAACCTAAAATTTACNACTGGAGAGTTGGTGGTTGCATCAAAGCTAGCTTGGGCGTCAACCAACCTTTCACCCGAAACTAAAACTTTCTTCATTACTAAATATTCAAAGCCTTCGCTATCAGAGATTATNTCAGCTCGGCTTGGGACCCTAGTTCTTACAGCCTCGCCTACAGAAATACTTGTATCAACCATTCGAAAATTTAATTTTGCCGTTTGCCCCAATAAATCTTTTAAGCGCTGAGGATCATCCAAGCCCGGGACTTCCAATAAAATTCTATTATTTCCTTGTCTCTGAATAGATGGTTCAGTAACTCCAAGCCCATCAATTCTACGTCTTATAATTTCTATTGATTGTGAAACTGCAAGTCTATATTTTTCATTTAATGAGTTTTCATTTAGAGTAACTTTGAAAATTCCCTCTTCTTCATCCAAAGAAAATTCATCTGAATTTCGACTNTTAAAAATATTTGCAGAGGTACTATTATTTAAAGACTCAATTATATTTTTAGCATCAGTAATTTTACTATTATTTTGGATTTTTACTTCAGCACCATCTGGCAGGACCCTTAATCCAATATATTTTATTTTGTCCTTCCTTAAAGATGATCTAATATCCTCAACTAATGACTGAGCTTTATCTTTTTTTATTGAGTTAGTATCAACCTCTAATAATAAATATGATCCGCCTCTTAGGTCCAGACCAAGATTAATTGTCTGTTTTGGAATAAAAGGTAAGCTTATATTCCAAAAATTAGGAAGTGCTAGAAAAAAACCCAATAAACAAATAGCTAATAGCAGTATTTTTTTTGAAGAGGAGAAATAAAGCATAACTTATTTAGATTTAACGCTCGCTAGTGTTGATTTTACTGCTTTTATTGAAATATTGTCACCAAAATCAATAGTTACTTCATGTTCTGAAACTTTTGATATACTTCCAATTAAACCACCNTGGGTAATAACTTCATCACCCTTTTTTACAGCATTAACCATTGCATTGTGTTCTTTAATTTTATTTTGTTGTGGACGAATAATTAAAAAATAAAATACTAAAAATATTAGCATTAATGGCATAATTTGAATTAAGATATCTTGCATAATTTTTCCTTTATTTTTAACATCTGATTAATAAGTAAAAACTATAAAAATATCAAACTCATTTAATTTAAATAGCTAATCTAAGACTGATCTTTAATACCAATCTTTTTTATTCCNCCCATGTATGGCTGTAGAACGTCTGGGACTCTCACAAAACCATCACCTTCATAATAATTTTCTAAAATAGCAACTAAAGTTCTTCCAACAGCAAGGCCTGATCCATTTAATGTATGAGGATGAATTTTTTTATTATTGCTATCTTTAAATTTTGTATTCATTCGTATTGATTGAAAATCTCCACACAATGAGCATGAGGATATTTCTCTATATAAATTTTGCCCAGGAAGCCAAACTTCTAAATCATAAGTTTTTATTGCTGAAAAACCCATATCACCAGATGATAATATCATAACCCTATAAGGAAGCTCTAAAGATTTTAAAATTCCTTCAGCNCATGNCAACAGCCTCTCAAGCTCCTCAACCGATGACTCAGGTTTTACTATACTAACAAGCTCAACCTTAGGAAATTGATGTAAACGAATTAAACCTTTTGTATCCTTTCCTGCCGCTCCAGCTTCTTTTCTAAAACATTGGGTATATGCAACATATCTTAAAGGNAAATCTGAATCTTTAAGATTTGAATTACTAACTAAATTTGTTAAGGGAACTTCTGCTGTTGGTATTAACCAAAATCCATCCTCAGTTTTAAACTGATCATCAGAAAATTTAGGAAGTTGACCAGTACCAAACATAGTTTCATCTTTAACAAGATAAGGAACACTCACCTCTTCATAACCGTTTTTATTAACATGATGATCAATCATAAAGTTAGCAAGAGATCTCTCCATTAGGGCTAGGTCTTTCTTTAAAATAGAAAATCTTGAGCCTGATAACTTTACTGCTGTTTCAAAATCAAGCATACCAATTTTCTCACCTATCTCAAAATGATTTGGCGAAGNTTTTGTTTTGTTTCCAAATTCTTTGATTTTTATATTCGATCCTTCATCCAATCCCTCAGGAACATCTTCGTGAGGAATATTGGGAAGAGATGATAGTTCATTCTTTAAATTTTCAGATAGTACAATTTTAGACTCTTCTAAATCTTGCATCCTTTTTTTAAATTCCTGAACATCTTTTGATAGCTTATCTGCCTTAGATTCATCACCATCTTGCTTAGCTTTTCCAATTAATTTTGATACATCATTTCTTTTTGTTTGGAGATCTTGAAGGTTAGTTATGGTTTTTCTTAAATTTTTATCTATATCAAGGATATTATCAATATTAACCTTTAGACCTCTTTTTTTCCAACCATCNGCAAAGAAATTNTTATTTTNTCTTATTTTATTTATATCGTGCATCTAAATACCATAACTATTTATCTTTAGTTTCTCTATTCTTTTCAATAATTGAAACTAAAAGTATTGAAAACTCATACAATAATATTGTAGGAATTGCTAAGCCTATTTGACTAACAAGATCTGGTGGAGTTAGAAAAGCCGCAATCAAAAATGTTAAAACTATCGCATATTTCCTNCCTTTTTTTAATTGAACGCTCCCAACTATACCAACTTTAGCTAATAAAGTTAAAACAACNGGTAATTGAAAACAAATTCCAAAGGCAATTATTAACGACGTAATAAGTTTTAAATATTCACTTACACTAGGNAGCAAGGTTATCGAGATATTATCTACAGAGGAATCAATCTGCATTGAGAGAAAAAATGATAAAGCTAAAGGAATTATAAAATAATANACCAATAGGCTNCTTAGAAAAAAAAGAAAAGGTGTTGCTATAAAATAAGGAATTAGAGCTGTTTTTTCATTCTTATATAATCCAGGTGCAATAAAAGCATATATTTCAATAGAAAAATAAGGAAGTCCAATTAATGAGGAACCAAAAATTGCGACTTTTAACTTTGTAATTAAGAATTCTTGAGGTGCTGTAAAAATCATTTCACCGCCAGAACCAGTTGCCTCAAAAAATGGAGAGACTAAAAATGAATAAATGTCAGTTGAGAAATAAAACGAAACACAAAATCCAAACACAAAAACTATTAAAGATCTAATTAATCTAGATCGAAGCTCTAGAAGATGGTCAAAAATAGGAGCTTGAGACAAATTTTTTTGATTTTCACTATTTTTTATATTCTCAGACATTTAGTAATAAGGTTACTTCTCTTTATTTGGTTTTTTTATTTTTTCATCAGAAGGTTTAATTTTTTCTGAAATTTTTTCTATTTCAATATCATTAGCTATACTTTGAATGCCAGTTCTTAATTCTGAAGAGTAAACTTTAATTTTAGAAATGAAGTCAAATATTGATCTCAACATNAGTGGTAATTCTTTTGGACCTATAAAAATAAGAATAACAGNAGCAATCAGAAAAAGTTCGCTNTAACCAAAATCAAACATAATAAAATCTAATCTTGATCTTTATCATCTTGGTTAGGATCCGATGTGTCATCTTCTAGGCCTTTTCGAAAACTTTTAATTCCACTAGCTAAATCACCCATAAAATTAGAAATTCTTCCTCTACCAAAAAAAATCAAAACAAGAAAAACTACTACTAAAATCTGCATAAGNCTTGGAGACATAATTATAATTCCTTTTTAATATTTAATTAATACCACTATTTAGTAACTTTTTAATTATTTTCTTCAATTGGCTCGATATCATCATTTATAGGAAACATATCTGGGGGTAAATTGCTGTCAAGCAAGCCTGTTGATTTCAATTCATCCAAACCTGGTANATCTCGAATATTAGTTAAATCAAAATGAACAAGAAACTCTTCTGTGGTTCCATAAGTTATTGGATTACCAGGGGCTTTTCTTCGACCCTTAATTCTAATCCAGTTCAATTCCAGCAATGTATCAATTGTACCAGGTGAAACACTTACACCTCTAATTTCTTCAATTTCAGCTCTAGAAACTGGCTGATGATAAGCAATAATAGATAAAGTCTCTAGGCCGGCCTTAGAGAGTTTCTTTTGAACTTTTGCCTCTTTTTGCATTATNAAAGATAAATCAGAGGCTGTTTTAAACATCCATTTATTATTTATTTTTTTTAATTCAACACCTCTACCTTTATAAAAATCTTGAATTTTTTCTATAATTTTCTCAATATCAGCATTCTCGGGTAGGATTTCAATTAATGTTTTTTCATCTATTGGATCTGAAGAAGCAAAAAGAAGGGCTTCAACGGCTCGTAATTGATCACTGAAATCACTTAATGGGTTTGTCTCGTTTAACGTTTCATCAATCATAATTAAGCTCTCAATACGTTAAATTTATCTTTTTGAGAGTTTTCTNTATACTTAAANCTAATTAAACCAAACGATTTATTTTGACTAATCTCAAGAATACCTTCCTTTGATAGCTCCAGAGAGGCAGAAAAAATTGAAGCTAAAGAGCTCTTTCTGTATAAAATAGCTTCATCGGAATTATCAGTATTCGTAGGAAGAAAATCTTCAATTTTAGTCCAATTAATTGCCTTTCCAAGCATTGATTCAAGGCGTTTTCTTGCATCCTCAATTGAGAAAACAGGAAATCTTTTTGGCCTCCATTCATTATCAAAATTAGAATTTCTAATTCCAGAATATGAAGACATTAAATCAAAAAGAGTATCACGATGCTGGAAGTTTTTGATCAAAAAAACTGGCTCAGGCATCCCCCTTCTAAATAAGTGAATTCCTATTCTATNTCTATTCATTAACTTAGNGCTTGTTTCCCTCATAGCCTCTAGTCTTCTTAATCTAAAAGCAANAATTGCTGATAATTCATTGGATGTTGTTTCCTCATCATCTTCATCTGGTANGAGTAATTTAGATTTTAAATAAGCAAGCCATGCTGCCATTACAAGATAATCAGCNGCTAAATCAATATTAATACTTTTCATTTTATCTATGAACAATAANTATTGCGATGCTAGCTCAAGAATAGAAATTTCTAATAAATCAACTTTTTGTTCTTTTGCTAAGGTAAGAAGTAGATCAAGAGGACCCTCGAAACCATCAATATTAACAAGAAATAAATCTAATTGATCATTATCATTAAAATCATTAAATTCCATATACTATATATAGCGTTTATTTATTGAAATATACACAATATAAGTAAAAAAATATATTTGTTAATTTATCAATAGTTAAAAAATAAAAAATAAAAAATTATAAAAATATATATAAAACAATAATTTATATACTTAATTTAACACTTATCTCTGAGTAAGAACTTGGCATCGAAAGTTTAAATTTAATAAATTATTACAAATATCCTGAGCCTTTATTCTAGTCTCTATATTTGTAGTAATGATTCGGTATTTTATAGGGTCGCCGGGTATATATAAATATTGACCAATACGAATATTATTAGGGTTAACTATATTATTATCATCAATTATTGTTTTAACTTTCAATGAGTATCTCTTTGCTATTCTTGATAGTGTGTCGCCGCTTTCTATTTGAATTTTTTTTGTAGTAGCTTGTATCTCTTTGATTTCTATAATTCTATCTTTCAAAAAAGAATTTAATTTGAGCTTTTTAATATGGATTTTTGCATCTTCGTTATTTGAGAAAGTACCAAAAATTAAAGAAAAATAACCACTTGTAGGCTTTTTTTCTTCAAAAATATTTTCTGATGTACCGCAGGATTCATTATTATTTTTCCATAATGAGTAAATACATGGGATATTTTCAGGTCTGTGCATCTCGGGAACATTAGTTGGAAGTTCCCTAATAGGTCCTTCTGGCGAATAAAGAACTGGTATAGGTGTTTCAGAATTTAGATATATAACAAAACCAGCAATAGTAACTAGAAAGAATGTCAAAGAGGTTATTAAGTACTTATTAATCATTTATCTGAGCTCTTCTAACGCCTCAATACCCAATAGATTAAGCCCTTCTGAAATAGTGATTCCAGCAGATCTGATTAGAGATAACCTTGCTCTGGAAGTATCAACATCGTCTTTATTTATAACCTTAAAATCGGTATTTTCATTCCCTAAGTTCCAATAAGAATGAAAAGAAGAAGCTAAATCCTTTAAATAAAAAGCTAATCTATGTGGCTCCCTGTAGAGAGCAGCTTGTTCAATAATTCTAGGGAAATTTGAAAGAGTTTTTATTAATTCAATATCATCCTTTTTATCAAGGAGACTAATATCTGATTTTAATAGAGATACATCATCAGTATCAAATAATTTTTCTTCGTTAACCTTTCGAATTACTGAACAAATTCTTGCATGTGCATATTGTATATAAAAAATTGGATTATCTTTAGTTTGTTCTTTTACTAATTCATAATCAAAGTCTAAAGGTGCATCGTTTTTCCTAGTAACCATCATAAAACGAACAGCATCCCTTCCCACTTCATCTACCATTTCTTTTAATGTTATAAAACTTCCGGATCTTTTTGACATCTTTACTACTTCACTTCCCCTTGTAAGCCTCACTAATTGACAAACTTTTACCTCTAAAGAAGCTTTATTGTCTGTAACAGCATTAACAGCAGATGTAACTCTTGAAATATATCCAGAATGATCAGCACCCCAAACATTAATCATTTTTTTAAATCCTCTAATAGATTTATTCTTATGATAGGCAATATCTGGCATAAAATAAGTCCACGATCCATCATGTTTTCTTACAACTCTATCTTCGTCATCTCCATAGTTTTTAGACCTAAAAAGTATATGTTTTTTCTTTACCCACTCTTTTAGATCAGAACCTTTTGGAGGAGATGTTTCACCTTCATATAACAAATTCTTATCATTCAGTTCGTTGAATATTTTTTCAACAAAACCATCATTTAATAAATCAAATTCAGAAGTAAAAACATCGTGCTCAATATTTAAAGATTTTAAATCTTTTTTAATAATAATAAGCATTTCATCAATTGATATTTTTTTTACTAAAGGCAACCAAACACTTTCCTCTTTTTCCAAGAGATCATGTCCGTATATTTCTTTAATTTTATCTCCAACAGAAATCAAATAATCCCCAGGATATAAACCTTCTGGAATAGAAATTGACTCGATACCACAGCTTTCCTGATATCTAATAAAAGAAGATCTTGCTAACTTATCTATCTGTTCGCCAGCATCGTTAACATAATATTCTCTGGAAACATCATAACCAACTTTTTTCAAAATATTGGATAGAGTATCTCCAAAAACTGCTCCTCGAGTATGTCCAACATGAAGTGGTCCTGTTGGATTTGCTGATACATACTCAACATTAATCTTTTCATTATTTCCTATGACAGCATCTCCATAGGAAGACTTACTATTAATAATTTTCTTAACTAAATTTTGCCATACTTTCTTATGAATTTTTATATTTATAAAACCTTTTCCTGCCATATCGACATGCTCAATATCAGGGTTTTTAGAAATTAAATTTATAATACTTTTAGCAATCTCATTAGGTGGTTTTTTTAATTTACCAGCCAAAACCATAGCTGCATTAGTCGAAAAATCCCCAAGAATCTCTTCCTTTGGGAACTCAAAAGAAATATTTTTGATATCATCTTTTGATAATGAAAATTCATCTGAAATGATATTACTTATAACTTCTCTATAGTAACTAACAATGTTCATATTAATAACCAGGCTGATCCATGATGTCTTTTCCATAAAGTATAGCGTGATTTTCTACGGCAGATCTATCTGTCATTGAGGCAATATAATCACAAACAACTCTTGCTGAAATTTTAGATTTTGGTATATCACATTTTTTCTTTAATTTATCAGGTAAAAGATCAATATTATTTATTAATTTACTGAAGAGACCCTCGATTATCTTTTTAGAATTTATTCTTTCTGACTCAATAGATATATGCTCATAAACCCTAGATCTTAAAAAATCTCTTATAATTTTGTCTTGGCTAATAAAGAAATCTGAAAAAGATGCAACGGGCGATAGATTACTCCTTATATCCTCAACGTTTTTTGGTAAAAATGTATTTAAATTTTTTTTAGTCTCAGTAATTAAATCATCAACCATTAAGCCTATTAAGCGCCTAATTAACTCTTTAACAATCATATGATCATCTATTTTTTTAAATTCAATAGATATTTGATCAATAATATTAGCTAGTAATTCTATACTTTTTAAGTCATCTAGGTTTATAAATCCTGCACGAAAACCATCATCAATATCATGATTATTATATGCAATATCATCCGATAAAGAGGCGATTTGAGCCTCTAAGCCTGGGAATGTGTTCAAATCTAAGTCATAAATTTTGTTAAAATCTTTTATTGCTATATGGGGATTTTCTAATGGCCCATTATGTTTGGCAATTCCCTCAAGGGTTTCCCAAGTTAAGTTCAGTCCGTTAAATAATGGGTATCTTTCTTCGAGAGTTGTTAAAATTCTAAGCGTTTGAGCATTATGATCAAATCCATCATAAGCCTTCATACAGCTATTAAGAACATCCTCACCCGAATGCGCAAAGGGTGGATGGCCTAAGTCATGAGCTAGAGCTAAAACCTCTGATAAGTCTTCATCAATGTCAAGTCTGCGTGCAACAGTTCTAGCAATTTGACTGACCTCAAGTGAGTGAGTCAGCCGAGTTCTATAATAGTCACCTGTATGAGCAACAAAAACCTGAGTTTTATGTTTCAACAATCTAAATGAATCGGAGTGAATAACCCTATCTCTATCTCTCTGATAAGGGTTTCTATTAATACTCTCTTCTTCTTGGTGAAGTCTACCTTTAGAGCTATAAGGAGACGTTGAGTATTGGGCTTTTTTAGTCATATGAGATTCCTGCACTATTTTATAAGTAACAGGAATCTCATTTATTTAAAATTTTTATATTTTAAATTAATTAATGAGCCAAAATAGCTAACAATAAAAGAGCTACAATATTAGTAATCTTAATCATTGGGTTAATAGCAGGACCAGCTGTATCTTTATAAGGGTCTCCCACAGTATCTCCTGTAACTGCTGCTTTATGAGCTTCTGAACCCTTGCCACCATGATTACCATCTTCGATATACTTTTTAGCATTATCCCAAGCTCCACCACCCGCAGTCATAGAAAGTGCTACAAATAAACCGGTTACAATTACTCCCAGAAGCATTGCTCCTAATGCTGAAAATGCATCACCTTTTGTTGCAATGAGGTTTATAAAATAAAATAAAACTACTGGAGAAAGTAAAGGAAGTAGTGATGGAATTATCATCTCTTTAATTGCTGATTTAGTTAGAAGATCTACAGCAGCTGAATAATCAGGCTTATCCTTACCCGTCATAATTCCTGGTTTTTCTTTAAATTGTCTTCTAACTTCTTCAACTATGGCTGAGCCAGCTCTGCCGACAGCAGTCATACCCATAGCCGCAAACAAATAAGGAAGCATCCCGCCAACTAAAAGACCAACAACAACGTAAGGATTTGAAAGAGAAAAGTCTGTAACAACACCATAAAAATAACTTCCTTCAGTAGCATTAGAAGCAAAATATTCTAAATCTGCTGTATAAGCTCCAAAAAGAACTAGAGCACCAAGACCTGCCGATCCTATTGCATAACCTTTTGTTACTGCCTTAGTGGTATTACCAACTGCATCTAATGCGTCTGTTGTGTTCCTAACCTCTTCAGGTAGTTCGGCCATTTCTGCAATACCNCCAGCATTATCTGTAACAGGACCAAAAGCATCAAGAGCAACAACCATACCAGCTAAAGCAAGCATTGTAGTAACAGCAATAGCTATTCCAAAAAGGCCTGCCAAACTATAAGTTGCAATTATACCAAAAACAATAACAAGAGCAGGCAATGCAGTTGCCTCCATTGAAACTGCAAGACCCTGAATAACNTTTGTTCCATGACCTGTTTCAGANGCTTTAGCTATAGATTGAACAGGTCTGTAATCTACACCAGTATAGTATTCTGTTATCCAGATAATTAAACCTGTAATGACTAGGCCAATTACACCACATATATATAAATCAAGTCCTGTAAAGCTTTGATCAGAAACAGTTAAAACTGAGGAAAATCCAACAACATAATCAGTAACGAAATATAAAATTATTANAGATAAAACTGCTGTTGCTATAAATCCTTTATATAAAGCACCCATGATAGAATTATTTTTTCCAAGCTTAACAAAATAAGTTCCTAAAATAGAAGTAATAACGCATGCACCACAAATTGCCATTGGGTAAATCATCATGGTTGCATTATCAACGAAGAAAATAGAAGCAAGAACCATTGTTGCAACAACTGTTACAGCATAAGTCTCAAATAGATCAGCAGCCATACCGGCACAATCACCAACATTATCACCTACATTATCTGCAATTGTAGCTGGATTTCTTGGGTCATCTTCTGGAATTCCAGCTTCGACTTTACCAACTAAATCACCNCCTACATCAGCACCTTTTGTAAAAATTCCTCCACCAAGTCTTGCAAAAATAGATATTAATGAAGATCCAAATCCAAGAGCTACTAGAGCATCAATTACAACCCTTGTATCATTAGGGACCCAGATATTTGTNAATACATAATAATAAACAGATACAGCAAGAAGAGCCAAACCAGCAACTAACATTCCAGTTACTGCGCCNGACTTGAATGCAATAGATAAACCATTTGATAAACTTATAGATGACGCCTGAGTTGTTCTTACGTTTGCCCTAACAGACACAAGCATGCCTATGTACCCTGCAATACCAGACATTACTGAGCCAATTAAAAAACCTACAGATACCTCGATACCAAGAAGAAAATAAGAAATAATTAAAATAACCAAACCAACAATCGCTATAGTTGAATACTGTCGCGAAAGATAGGCTCCGGCACCTTCCTGAATAGCTTTTGCAATTTCTTGCATTTTTTCGTTGCCGGTATCAGCAGATAAAACAGATATAGCAGTTACTATACCATAAAGAACTGCAAGAATACCTGATCCAATAATTAGGTGCATAATATTCATTATAATTTCCTCCCAAAATAAAATTTGTTATTTAGCAATAATTTGGTGAAACATGTCAAAATGTCATCAAAATATCAAGCTAAAGATTTTAGATTTCATGCTTATAGCCGTCTAAATTAATCCTGTCATCAAAATCAATTAAATTTATTTGATTTCCTTTAGTCATTTTACCTATTTTTGTAATATTTTTCTTTTTTTCAAGCCCGTCAGGTCCGGTGAAGAGTATTTCATAGTCATCACCACCATTAATAATTCTAGTTTTTAATTTAGGATTCTCTTTTATAATTTTTGAGGCTGCAGTTGATAAAGGTATTTTCGAAAAATTTATTTCAGCACCCAGGTTAGAAGTCATACAAATATTTTTGAGATCAGAATATAATCCATCAGATATATCGGTAGATGAAGTTGCATTCTTATTTATAAAATTAGCAAGCTCAATTCTTGGCTTTGGAAGCAAATATCTATTTTTTAAGTATTCGCTATATTTCTTAAGTAAATGAAAATCTGGATTATTTCTACAAAAAAGACCTAAAGATGAATCGCCTATAGTTCCTGTAACATAAATAAAATTATTTAATTTTGCTGAGGATCTTTTGATAAATTTTTTATCTTTTAGGTCGCTAAATATTGTAAGAGATAGGACTGTATTATGTAGATTTTTTGTTGTATCGCCTCCAATTAAATTTAATTTATAAAAATTTAAATCAGAATGAATCCCTTTCATAAATTTATCTAGCCAAATGTCGTCAACATCCTTTCCTAAGGATAAATTAAGTAAGCAAAATTTTGGAATTATACCTTTTGATATAATATCTGAAACATTAACTCTTATTAGCTTCTTTGCTACAAGAAAAGGATTATCGTCTTTGTAAAAGTGAACACCTTCACAAATAGTATCTGTTGAAAATATGCTATTATTTGCATAACCAACATCATCTCTATAGTTTAAAGAAAATTTACTAAAATTATTTTTTGAAGATAAGTATTTGTTAATAAAATCAAATTCGTTCATGGTTAAATTATTTCATCTTTACGGTAAATTTTAGCAATTGAATCTAAAATACCATTTATAAAGCTTGGTTCCCTCTCACTAAAAAATGATTTTGATATATTTACGTACTCATTAATTATCACTTTAGGCGGAACATCAATACATTCATGTATTTCAAAACATGCTGACCTTAAAATAGCTCGCGACACTGAATCAATTCTTGATAAAGACCAATTATTAAGATTTTCCTTTATATCATTATCAATTTTATTCTGGTTTAATGAAACTCCATTAAGAATTTTAATTAAGTAATCTTTATCTGAAATTTCATTCTTATTTAGCTGCGATATCTCTTTTAAATAATTATCAGATAGTCTTTTAATTACAGTTTTTGTATTTTTACCATTAATTTCCATCTCAAAAAGAATCTGAACACCCAAAAGTCTAGCGGCAGATTTACTTTTATTATTATTCTTAATCAAAATTAAAAATCTTCCTTTAGCTTTATTAAACTATGACAGGCATAAGCAGCATGATACCCTTTATTATCCTTACCTTTATCGCTCCTCACTATTGCCTGTTTTTCATTTTCAACAGTTAAAATTCCATTACCAATAATAATATCGCTGTCTAGAGATAGCTTAGTGAGGGCGCGAGAGGATTCATTAATGACAATTTCAAAATGGCTGGTCTCTCCCCTAATAACACAACCTAATGCTAGATATCCTGAATATTCATCTTCGGAAACCTTATTTGAAATAATTTTAATTGCGCTACCTATCTCAAGAGCACCAGGAACCTTAAAAACATCATAACTTAAATTATTTGTTTTACAGTATTCTTTAGCACCCCCTAATAAACCAGAGGAAATATCCTCATAATAGTCAGATATAACTATTGCTAATTTTACTTCTGCCATCCTAATCACCACCGCTTAATGGGTGTCTACTTGTAATCTCTAAATCATAACCTTCTAAATTTAATGGCATTGTATTAGAATCTGAGATTAGTTTCATTTTCCTCACACCTAGATCAATTAGTATTTGAGCTCCCAATCCATATTCTCTCAACTTATTGTCACCTTTTGCTCCCCCTTGTGAGCTAACTTTAAGAAGATTAGAGATTGCACCCTCATTTGTATCCCTTACCATTATAAGGACACCGCTTTCAAACTTATTAATTTCTTCCATTGATTTAGGGATTAAATTTTTTCTTAGAGGATTAACACCAACAAGGTCTTCGAATAAATTTATTGAATGAACTCTAACAGGAATTTCAGAACTTTTATTTATTAAGCCCTTTACTAAAGCAACATGCTCAACTTTATCTAAATCATTTTGATAAATAATACATTTCCAATTATCTCCAAAGTCATTTGAAATTTTTTCTTCATAAATTCTTGAAATTATATGATCATTATTAATCCTGTAAGCGATTAGATCTGCAATTGTTCCTATCTTTAAATTAAATTTTTTTGCAAAAACTATCAATTCAGGCAACCTTGCCATTGTACCATCATCATTCATAATTTCACAAATGACACCTGATGGATCTTTACCTGCTAATCTAGATATATCTACAGCTGCCTCTGTATGACCAGCCCTCACTAAAACTCCCCCCGACCTTGCCTTTATAGGAAAAACATGACCGGGTGAGACTAAATCAGAATCTTTACTTAACTTAGAAATAGCTGTTGAAATTGTTAAAGCTCTATCATTTGCAGATATGCCTGTGGTAACACCCTCTCTCGCCTCAATTGAAACTGTGAAAGCAGTTTCATGACGTGATTTATTATTTGAAGACATTAGCTTTAAACCAAGCTCCTCGACTCTTTCCTCGGTAAGAGTAAGGCATATTAAACCTCTTCCATTCTTGGCCATAAAATTAATAGCTTCTGAATCAGCATTTTCAGCAGGAATAACAAGATCCCCTTCGTTTTCTCTATCCTCAGCATCAACTAAGATAAACATTTTACCAAGGGATGCCTCGGCAATAATTTCTTCAATTGGTGATATGTAATTTTCCATAAGTTATTTCTCTTCTATTTGCCTAGATATATATCTAGCAAAGATATCAATTTCAGTATTAATATTGTCGCCCTCTTTTATATCTTTCCATGTCGTATTGTTTTCTGTGTGTGAAATAATATTTACAGTAAATTTATTATCAAATACATCATTAACAGTTAATGATATTCCGTCTAAACAAACAGATCCCTTGCTTGCTATGAATTTTTTATATNTTTCAGGATATTCAATTGTAAAAATATTTCCATTTTTAATTTTTTTTATTGAGATAATTTTTGACAAACAATCAACATGTCCAGATACAAGATGACCTCCCATTTCATCTCCAAATTTAAGACTTCTTTCAAGATTAATAAGGCTATTGTTTTTCCAGTTTTTTGCAGTTGTTCTAGATAATGTTTCATCAGATACATCTACATTAAAGTAAGAGCCGTTAATATGTGGACCTTTTTCAGTTACAGTTAAACAAATTCCCGAACAGCAAATTGATGCTCCAACATCAATTTCATGATGATTAAATAATGTTGAGATTTTAAATTTATTACCACTTTCGTTAATAGATAAAACACTTCCAATATCTGTAATAATTCCTGTAAACATTTGATAATCCTAAGCTCTTTTAAATATTTCTAATTTATCATTCTTAAGGCTTATACTATCTTTTATTTTAAAATTAGAACTTTTTATTAATTTATTTAAATTTTTATCTCCATCAGTCATANNATTTCCTTCAGTTNTCTCATCACATGATTTAAACCAATACACAAAATTTACTAATTGATTATGTAAAAAAGATGAAGACAAGGTTGATCCACCCTCAATAAGAATACGATTAAACCCTTTAGAGCTAAGTTTTTCCAAAACTATTCTAAGATTAATTAGGCCATTATCATCTAATTCTACCTCAATTACCTCAACTCCATTCTTCTCATAATCTAAAATACTTTTATTTTTCAATTCTTTAGTAAATATAATTAAACTATTTTTTTTTGCATTCTTAACTAAAGAGGAGTTTAAAGGGGTGTTAAGATTAGTATCAACTACAACTTTAAAAGGAGAGCGATCATTCATTCCAGGAAGTCGGCAATCTAAATCTGGATTGTCAATTTTTACTGTGTTAACTCCAACAACAATTACATCATGATTTGATCGCAAAGCATGGCCATAGGATCTGGATAAATTATTTGTAATCCAAGAATTATTATTTTTAGGGATTGTATTACCATCAAAATAAGATGCTACCTTAATATTAACCTCAGGATANAAACCATTNATTCTTTGACTAAATCCAAAAATATTTTCTTTTGCTAAATCCTCACCTACTCCAACCTTAATATCAACACCTTTGCTTTTTAATATTTTAATCCCCTCACCATTGATTATGGGATTTGGATCTTTTGTTGCTATAACAACTTTTGAGATACCTGCTGCTGCAAGCAAAGATGCACAAGAAGGATTTTTTCCAATNTGAGAACAAGGCTCTAATGTAACATAAGCAATTGTATCATCAGGTATTTTTTTTAACTTACTCAATGCTTGGAATTCTGCGTGAGGAGAGCCTCCCACCCCTGTTACACCATAACTAATAATTTTTTTGCGTGAAACTAATACACACCCAACTGAAGGGTTTTCTCCTGTTAGTCCAACATGTCTAGAAGCCAACCTAATAGCATAATTCATAAAAAAAGAGTCATCATGATTGGATAATTCCATATCTCAATTACCTAGTTCTATTAATTAATCATCATGAATAATATCAGAAGGATTCCCTAACTCACCNACAAAATCTTCAAAATCTTTAACTTCTCGAAAATTTTTGTAAACNGAAGCAAATCTTACATAAGAAACCATATCTACTTCTCTAAGGGCTGCCATAATTAAGCTTCCTATTAAATTAGAAGGTATATCTGTTTCTCCCGTGCTTTCAAGCTGACGAACAATGCCCGTAACCATTCTCTCAATTACATCAGGATCAATTGACCTTTTTCTAACAGATATTTCCACAGACCTCATTAACTTATCTCTATCGAATGGAGCTCTTTTCCCTGATCTTTTGACGACAGTTAGATCTCTCATCTGAATTCTTTCAAAAGTTGTAAATCTACCTCCACAAGCAAGGCATTGTCTTCTTCGTCTTATTGCTGAGTTTTCTTCTGTTGGCCTTGAATCTCTTACTTGTGTTTCTTGATTGTTACAGAAAGGACACTGCATTAATTAACCCTCATAGATAGGAAACTTTTTACATAGTTCCTCAACTTTATTTTTAACAGCTTCTTCAACTTCTTTAACAGGGTTGTTATTATTTAAAGAAATAGCGTTCAAGACTTCGCAAATATACTCCCCTATTAACTTAAATTCGGGTTCTTTAAAGCCTCTTGTAGTNCAAGCTGGCGAACCTANTCGAATACCCGATGTAACCATTGGTTTTTCAGGATCAAAAGGAACGCCATTTTTATTGCAAGTAATGCCAGCCATTCCTAGAGACTCTTCAGCTATATTTCCTTTAATACCTTTAGGTCTCAAGTCTAATAAAACTATGTGAGTATCAGTTCCACCAGATACAATATCAAAACCATCTTCTTTCAAAACAGAAGCTAAAATCTTAGCATTATTAACAACATTATTTGTATAAACACAAAAATCAGGCCTTAAACTCTCACCAAAAGCAACTGCTTTAGCTGCAATTGTATGCATCAATGGACCACCCTGAATTCCAGGAAAAATAGCTGAGTTAATTTTTTTTGATATATCTTCATCATTTGTTAGTATTAAGCCCCCTCTCGGCCCTCGTAGGACCTTGTGAGTAGTAGTTGTTGCAATATGAGCGTGTGGAAAAGGGCTTGGATGAGAATGCCCAGCGACTAGTCCAGAAAAATGGGCCATATCTACAAGTAAATAGGCGCCCACTAAATCGGCAATTTCTCTAAACTCAGAAAAGTTTATATGCCTAGGATANGCAGAACCNCCAGCTATGATTAATTGNGGCTTATGTTTTATAGCAAGATCTTTTACNTCATCGATATCAATTAAGTTATCAGATCTTCTTACTCCATATTGAATAGCATTAAACCATTTACCAGATTGATTAGGTTTTGCACCATGAGTTAAATGACCCCCAGCATCTAAACTCATACCAAGAATTGTATCACCTGGCTTTAATAATGCCGTATAAACTGCTTGATTAGCTTGAGAGCCTGAATGCGGCTGGACATTTGCANATTGAGTATTAAAAAGCTTACAAGCCCTTTCAATAGCAANTCTTTCTGCTACATCTACATGCTCACAACCCCCGTAATAGCGTCTTCCTGGGTATCCTTCAGCATATTTATTGGTCATTATTGAGCCTTGGGCCTCTAAAACAGCCTTAGAAACAATATTTTCAGATGCAATAAGTTCAATTTGTCTTTGCTGACGNTCCAATTCCTTAGAAATAGCAAAATTAATTTCATTATCTACCACATCCAGACTATCTGAAAAAAATCCGGGAGATTTAATATTTTCTAATTTTTGATCCATAAGAAACTTTCGATTTATTTATACTACATTTTGTATAATTATTTTTTCATTAACACAAGTAGTATGATTTTTACCACAAACTTTCCTCAATTAGTACTCTTTTTAGTAGGCTTAAGTTATCAGTCATTATACCATTAACACCCATATTAATAAGNTTTTTCATTTGGTCTTCGTCATTAATGGTCCAAGCAATAACCTTTTGATTATTAGATTTCAAATAGTTAATATTTCTTTTATCCAGTAAATTAANTCCGTAGCGCCTTATTGGGATAGAAGTATATGATGATTTAAAATTATACCCAAGNGAGGTAAAAGATAAAAACTTAGATANAATAACCTCNGCTGGCCCCATAGATGTTTTAATATCATTACCCAAAGAGCTTCTTATGAAGTTTATTCTTTTTTGAGAAAACGAACCAATACAAACTCTATTAAGAAATTCACTATTTTTTAATAGATTAATCAATGGCTGAACTGTTTCATCAACCTTACAATCAATATTAAAAAAACAATTTGGAAAAGAAATAAGCAACTCTGATAGAAGAGGAATCTCCTCACTTCCACCTATTTTTGCTTTTTTNATCTCATTGAGAGTTAAATCTCTTATGAATCCACTTTTATTAGTAACTCTATCAAGAGAATCGTCATGGAATGCTATCAAAAAGCCATCTTTTGTAAGGTGAACGTCAGTTTCCAAGTACTTATAACCAATATTAACAGCGCTCTCAAATGCTTTAAAGGAATTTTCAGGAGCAAATTCATTACCACCTCTGTGTGCAAAAGCTAAAAATTTATCTTCTAAAAACATTTTATTATCCTTTTTTTTCATATATTTAAAAGATTATTTTAAATTAAAAAAATTATTAAATGATTACATTAAGTATTATTAAATATATACAGATTCCTTTATTATTCTGTTAGAATATACAAAAATTTGGAAAAGAATTGATAAATTATAAACCTACATATTTTGACAAAGTTTTTTTAAGAAGGATATTAGCGTCTTTTTTAGATATTTTAATTTGTCTACTTTTAGCATCAATCGTTTGGGTAGTAACAAATGCGATAGGATTTTTTACTTTTGGTATTACTAAAAAGGCTATACCATTTATTTTACCAGTTATTCTNATTGTTTATTATATATATTCTTTGGGAGGTAGAAAGGGAATAACATTTGGTATGAAATTATTTAAAATTGATTTATTAAACAATAAAAACCAAAGCCTCGGAATAAAGGAATTATTAATTTATAATATTATATTTTTTTTAGTTACACCGATAGGTGCTATTTTTTTAATATCTATAATTTTTCCTTTATTTAACAGTCAAAGAAAGTGTTTGCAGGACTATATTTTTAAAACAAAATTTATTTTAATGGATTAAGTTCATATGATTTCAATTGATCTATACATGTGGTTTATTTTCATTCTTATTTTTGTAAGTATGATCTTCTTTTCTATCGATAAAATACCTATAGAAATTACATCAGTAGGAATAATAACAATACTTGTTATTATCTTTCAAAACAGTCCATTTCTTGGTGTAATGTCAGGAATACCTATATCTATTGAGGTCATACTTAAGGGATTTGCTAATCCCTCTCTTCTTGCATTAATGAGTTTGTTGGTAATTGGTCATGGATTATTAATAACAGGAGCATTAGAAGGAATTGCCGTTTGGGTTTCTGGAGATAAATCAAAAAATAATCAATTAAAATTTTTATTTATTATGTTCCTTGTTTTCATTTTAAGCGCATTATTGAATAATACCCCTATAATAGTAATGTTTATTCCAATAATATTATCATTATGCAAGCAACTNGATAGATCTGCTAGATTAACTCTTATACCTTTGTCNTATATTTGTATTTTAGGTGGAATGATTACTCTTATTGGTTCATCAACAAATTTACTTGTTTCAGGTTCTGTTTTTTCAAGTATAGGAAAAGAAATAGGATTTTTTGATTTTGCAAAACAAGGAAGTTTTCTTGCCTTAATTGGCTTTTTTTATGCAATATTTATACTTCCATTTATACTAAACCTTAATAAAGAAGAAAATGATAAAAAAAATCAAGGTACAAATGATGAAGGAAGGCAATTTATCGTTCAGATTAAAGTTGGAAAAGAAAACCCCTTATTAGGAAAAACTTTCGTATCCGGTCTTCTCCCAGANCTAAAAGACTATGCTGTTAATTTAATAACTAGAGATAATGAAAAATTACTCCCTCCTTTTGATGATTTAACTATTAAGAATGGTGATGAATTAACAATCTCAATGACCAAGGGTTCTTTAACAGATGCATTAAGAAGAAATGACTCAGTTTTCAAAAGTATTAATACAAAAGACTTTTCTTCAAAAACTGAAATGATGATTGAAGCCACTATTTCTCCAGGATCATTTTTAATTGGAAGAACATTAAAACAAACTAACTTTGAATATGAATCCAATTGCAAAGTTATTGGAATTCAAAGTGATAATAATATTCAAAGAGACTCACTTAGAAATATAAAGCTTGGTGCNGGAAATACTTTACTATTAAAAGGNTCAGACAAATCATTAAGGTCATTAAGGGGAATTAAAGATATTTTTCCAATTGAATGGTCTGCCATATATCTTCCTTCAATGCGATTTGCGGTAAGAGCAAGGCTAATTTTTTTACTTACTATTTTTTTAGCATCGACGGGTATTTTTAATATAGCAGCCGCAGCCGTTATGGGTGCTGCTTTAATGTTAATCTTTAGGGTTGTAAGTATTAAGGATGCTGTAAGTGCATTAGATTTTAGAGTTTATCTACTTGTTGCTTCAACTATAATGCTTTCAATTGCATTACAGGAGACAGGTGGTGCAATGTTTATTTCTGAAACAATTACTAATCTAACAACCAACCTTTCTATTAANACAGTTTTATCAATATTATTTTTAATAGTTGCCATTATTACTAACTTTATAAGCAATAATGCAACAGCCGTTCTATTCACTCCTATTGCTATAACTTTAGCNATGAACTTAAATATGGAACCTGAACCTTTTATTTATTGTATAATTTTTGCCGCAAATTGTTCATTCGNAACACCAATTGGATATCAAACAAATTTAATGGTTATGGGGCCAGGTGATTATAAATTTAAAGATTTTTTAATATCTGGGGTACCACTTATTATACTTTTATGGATATCATATACTCTTATGATTAATTATTTAAACTTCTAGTTATAAATAGGTAAAAAGTGAATAAACTAATANATAAATATAGCCATAATTTTTTTCTTTCTAATACAGAAGCATGTTCTTACATTGAGAATAAAGAAGAAAGAAAAATATTTACGATAATGGATGATCCAAGGAATAAAGATGAATACGAATCTTTAATAAAGTTTGGTTTCAGACGAAGTCACAATATTTTGTATAATCAAGTTTGTGATAACTGTAGTTTATGTAAATCAATTAGAATAAATTGTGTAAATTTTAATCCGAGCAAGAGTCAAAAAAGAGTAATTAAAAAAAATTATGGTATTTATGAAAAACAATTAAAAACTAAACCATCCCTAAAACAGTTTGAATTATTTAAAAATTATCTAAAATTTAAACATGATCAAAGTGAAATGAATGGAATGAATTATAGTGATTATAAAAAAATGATGGAAGCNCCNGGTGTCGAAACCAAAATATATGAATACTATTACAAAAAAGAGTTAGTTGCTTGCGTAATNTCAGATTTTCTAGATGACTCAATTTCTATGGTTTATTCATTTTACAGTAAAGAAATCTTAAAAAACTCTTTAGGAATGTATATGATCTTAGATCACTTTGAACTCGCAAAGAATTTAAATAAAAATTATGTGTATCTTGGATATTGGGTAGAAGGATGTAATAAGATGGACTATAAAAGTAAGTTCAATTCATCTGAAGTATTAATAAATAATAAGTGGCAACATCATTTAATCTAATTAAAATTTAGGGTAAAATCTATGACAAAAAATACTAAAAAATTTGGAAGAAGGGATTTTCTTCTAGGGGGTGGATCATCTTTATTACTAGCAAGCACATTATCAACTCCAGCAATATCAAAAAATACTCGAAGACTAAATATGGTAACAACATGGCCTAAAAATTTACCTGGCTTGGGTACTTCACCAGAAAGAATTGCTAGAAGAATTAATGCCGCAACGGATGGAAAATTAAATATTAAAGTTTACTCGGCAGGTGAGTTAGTTCCTGCTTTTGGTGCATTTGACGCAGCCTCAAGCGGGCTTGCAGATATGTACAATGGNGCAGAATATTATTGGCAAGGTAAAAATATAGGTTTTAACTTTTTTACAGCAGTACCTTTTGGAATGACAGCAAATGAACTAAATGCTTGGATAGATCATGGNGGTGGTCAAGAGCTTTGGAATGAGCTAACAAGCGATTTTAATTTAATTTCATTCCAATCTGCAAATACAGGCGTTCAAATGGGAGGCTGGTTTAATAAGGAAATNAACTCATTAGATGATCTTAATGGTCTTAAAATAAGAATGCCAGGACTTGGAGGAGAGGTTCTTAGAAAAGTAGGGGCAGCAGCTGTTGCTATTCCTGGGGGAGAAATCTTTTCAAGTCTAAAGTCTGGTGCTATTGATGCAACAGAGTGGGTTGGTCCATGGAATGATTTATCTTTGGCATTTTATCAGGCAGCTCAATACTACTATTGGCCTGGCTTTCACGAACCTGGGGCTGGTTTAGCAACTGGAATAAATCTAGATACNTGGAACTCATTTTCAACTTCTGAGCAATCTATTATTAGGCATGTTCTAGCATTTGAGAACACATATACTTTATCAGAATTTAATCATCATAATGCAATAGCATTAGATACACTTATAAATAAACACAAAGTTAAAATGAGATCCTTTTCTAATGATATTATGAGTGAGTTAAAAGTTATATCAGAAGAAGTAATAGAGGAAGTATCAACAAGAACAGAAATATCTAAAAGGATTTTTTANTCATTTAAAGACTCAATGGCCCGATTAAATGAATGGTCAAGTAAATCTGAGCAAGCTTATATGAAAGCTAGATCAATAAAAAATAANTAAATGTCACTTTTAATTAAAATTTCGTCATTATTTGATAAAATTAATTTAACAATTGGTAGAAATATCTCTTGGTTTATAATTATGATGGTTATAGTCCAATTATCTATCGTCATGGCAAGATATATTTATGGTATAGGTTTTTTAAAGCTCCAGGAGTTGTTAATTTACCTTCATGGATCTTTATTTACACTTGCGGCCGGTTATACACTTCTAGAGGATGAGCACGTTAGAGTTGATCTAATTTATCGTGAGGCATCTAAAAAATATAAATCACTTATTAATATATTTGGCTCCTTACTATTTTTAATTCCATTTTGTTTGCTAACATTCTCAACTAGTTTCCCTTATGTATTAAGATCTTGGAAGATTCTAGAAGGATCTCCAGAAACAAGTGGTTTAAATGCTGTTTTTATCCTAAAAACTGTATTAATAATTTTTCCAATATTATTGTTACTTCAATCATTCTCTATAATTCTTAGGAATTTAATTTCTTTTTATGAGGAAAAAAATGATTGAGCACTTAGATCTTCTTATGTTTGCATTTGCTTGTGTAATATTAATACTTGGTTATCCAGTAGCATTTTCTTTGGCTGGGTCCGCAATTCTTTTTGCTTACCTTGGGGATTATTTTAATGTTTTTCCCATGCAATTTATGAGAGCTATCCCTCAAAGAATCTTTGGAACNATGACTAATGAGATATTAATGGCAGTTCCATTGTTTGTATTTATGGGAACAATGTTAGAAAAATCAAAGGTTGCAGAAGAACTTNTAGAAAATATGGATAAAGTTTTTCGAAGAGTTAGAGGGGGGCTTGGTATTTCAGTTTCAATTGTTGGAGCCCTACTTGCTGCATCGACTGGAATTGTAGGCGCAACAGTTGTTACAATGGGACTATTATCTCTTCCAACAATGTTAAAAAAAGGTTATGACCCTAAAATTGCAACAGGAACTGTTGCAGCGGCTGGTACATTAGGGCAAATAATACCTCCATCAATTGTCTTAGTTCTGCTGGGTGATGTGTTATCTAATGCTTATCAAAAATCTCAGTTAGATATGGGGGTTTTCTCTCCCGAAACATTATCAGTTGGTGATTTGTTTGCAGGCGCGCTAATACCCGGGGTCCTTCTTGTTTGTTTTTATATTATTTATCAAATCATTAAGTCTTTTACAGACCCTTCCTCAATACCCCCAGTTAGTGATGAAGATAAGGATGATATTGGTAACTCTAATATATTATTCATACTTTTCCCTCCTTTATTTTTAATAGTATCGGTACTCGGTTCTATTCTTACTGGATTTGCTACACCTACAGAAGCAGCCTCTGTTGGAGCTATTGGAGCAATTCTTCTAGCAACCTANAAGACATCCAATGAGAAATTGTGGCCTATTATTTCAGCTATAGTTTTTATTACTCTAATAATTGCTTCAATATTTTTAGATTTGAGGCCTAATAGAGTTGATACAAGTTCTTTAAATTCATTTTTAATAATTATTTCTCTAGNGCTTGTTTCTTTNTTTTCTTTTTCAATAATTAAGTGTCTCAAAAGTCTTTTTGATAATAGTATATTGTCAGAAACTGCCTATTCNACAACAAAAATAACATCCATGGTTTTTNTNATACTCATTGGAGCAACATTTTTTAGTCTTGTGTTCAGGGGTTTAGGGGGTGACGAAACTATTGAAGAGCTTTTATTATCTATACCTGGAGGAGTAATTGGTGCTGTAATTGCTGTGATGATTGCAATGTTTATACTTGGTTTCTTTTTAGACTTTATAGAAATAACATTTGTTGTTGTACCCTTAGTTGCTCCAATACTTTTTAAGATGGGAATAGATCCAGTTTGGCTTGGTGTNATGATGGCTATTAATCTTCAGACAAGCTTTTTAACTCCACCATTTGGNTTTGCTTTATTTTATCTTAGAGGTGTGGCACCTGATAGCATAAAAACAATAGATATATACAAAGGGGTTATACCATTTATTTTTATTCAAATATTTATGCTCCTATTGCTNTCTATGTTCCCAATAATTGCAACATGGCTTCCTAACATTCTTCTTTAATCAAGCTTAGGAAATCCTTTTGGAACTAGTCGCCCTGCCTGAGCTCTTTTTCCTAACCAATCACTAATATCACTATAAACTCTATTTCTACCTCCAGAATCCTCTATAATTAGCCCCTCTTCAGGGTTAAAGGTCTGTATAAATAAAACACCTGAATCTTTATACTTCTGAAGCCTGACACCTTTTCCTTTAGACATCTCAGGAAGTTCGTCTAAGGAAAAAATTAACATTTTTTTATTTTTACCAATGATTGCAATATGAGAGCCTAAAATATGNTTACAAAATAAAGCTCTTTCTCCATCTTTAATATTTAAAATTGCCTTACCTGACTTACGATTAGATATCATATCATTATGCTTAATAATAAAACCATTACCTGAAGAGGATGCTAAGATAGTCTTTTTATCTTTATTATATNTAAAAATATTTATAACGCTGTGATCCTCCTCTATATCAAATAAAATTTTTAAAGGGGTTCCGTGCCCTCTTCCTGAAGGAAGGTCAGAAACATTCAATGAATAAGATTTTCCATTTGAACAAAAAATAATTAATTTATCATTAGTATTTGCATTAACACTCATAAATAAGGAGTCTTCTTCTTTAAATTTTAATTCACTCAACTCTTCTAACTTTCCCTTCAAAGATCTTATCCAGCCCTCTGATGATAAAACAATTGANACAGGTTCACTTGGTGGGGTGTAATCATTTTTGTAAACTATTTCCTCTTGTATAAGGTTGATAGATGTTCTCCTTTTTCCTAACAAAGAACTTTTGGAATATTGTTTCTTAAGATCTTTAATTTCATTTGAGATAAATTTCCATTGCTCATCATTAGAATTTAACAAAGAAACTAATTCTTTCTTTTTATGAATAAGCTCATCAAATTCACTTTTAATTTTTATTTCCTCAAGNTTTCTTAATGACCTTAAACGCATATTAAGAATAGACTCGGCTTGAAAATCTGATAACTCAAATCTTTTAATAAATTCATCTTTCGGGTNATCTTCTTCGCGGATAATTTTAATAATTTCATCCATATTAAGGTAGGCAATTAAAAGACCAGACAATACCTCAAGTCTTTCTTCAATTTTNTTGAGACGACAATTAGAAATATTTAAAAGAACTTCCTTTCGATGGTCTANCCAAGAAAGTAAAAGATCCCTTAAGCCATGAACTATAGGTATATTATTACTTAANGCATTAAGNTTTACTGAAAACCTAGTTTCTAAATCGGACAATAAAAATAAACTGTCCATTAAACTTTCTGGATTAATTTCTTTATTTTTTGGAACTAAAACAAGCCTAATATCTTCTGCAGACTCATCACGAATATCATCTAGCATAGGTAATTTTTTATCTATAACTAATTGAGCAATTTTTTCAATTAACTTACCTTTACTAACTTGATAAGGTATTTCGGTAACAACTATTTTCCAAAGGCCGCGTTTTTCTTGCTCTATATTCCATTTAGATCTTATTTTAAAGCCACCTTTACCTGATTTATAGGTATCAATAATATTTTCTTTTATTTCAAAAATCTCGCCACCAGTTGGAAAATCTGGGCCTGGTATAAATTCCAAAAGCTTCTCATAACTAGCATTTCTATGTTTAATTAAATATAGTGATGCATTACATAATTCTTCGATATTATGAGGAGGAATTGATGTCGCCATACCAACAGCTATTCCAGATGATCCATTTGCAAGTAAATTAGGAAAATTAGCTGGTAATACAATTGGCTCTTTATCGACCTCATCATAAGTTGAACGAAACTCAACTGCATTCTCCTCGATTCCATTTAATAAAAGCTGAGAAATATCTGTAAGTCTAGCCTCTGTATAACGCATAGCGGCCGCATTATCTCCATCAATATTTCCAAAATTACCCTGACCATCAATCAGAGGCCATCTAACTGAAAAATCTTGAGCAAGGCGAACTAGGGTGTCGTAAATTGCCTGATCTCCATGAGGATGAAAACGGCCCATAACATCGCCAACAACTCTCGCTGATTTTTTAAAGGAGGATGATGGTTTGAGATTAAGTTGGTACATTGCGTACAATAACCTTCGATGCACAGGCTTTAGACCGTCACGTGAGTCTGGTAAGGCTCTATCCATTATAGTTGTTAAAGCATAGGCTAAATATCGCTCTTCTAAAGCATTAACAAGCTCAACATCTTCATATTGGTCAATAAGTTTCATTATTTTAAATACATTTTAGATAACAAATGAATCACCATTTAAGTAATCAATTAATCTTTTACGTGATGATGAAAGATTCTTTGCATGTTGTGAATACACTCTTTTAATTAAAAAAAATTCAGTAAGGTTTAAGCCATCAAGAAGATCTTTTTTACTTATATTTTTTTCTTTATTTTGGCTTAAAAAATCTGGTAATCTTAAAAGTCTATCTTCCCATCCTTTTGCGCCTAATGCACTTACAACTCTACCTGATTTAGGTGAAACCCAATTTAAATTATCAGTTGATCCATTTACAGCGCAAGAGGATAAATCGAGCCCATACCCCATCTTTTCAATAAATAATAATTCAAATTTAATGTACAAAAAAGGCCATAGGCTTTTATTATCAAGGTTATCCAGAATTTCCTCTATAACAATGTATAAATCTATACACTCTTCTCTTTCTGGAAATATATCCATTAATGAACAAATTGAATTTAAAACTTCTAAGCTGACAGAACTATTCAAATAACTAGAGCTCCTAGATTTGATTAACTCTGTATCAAAAAAGCCCAGGTGCTCAGATAGTCTGGCTCGCCAATTAACAGATAATGTATTCCCTGGAATATTTATGCCAGCATTTCCTTGATTTTTTTTTAGCCTTATTAATCCAGAATAAACACCATTATCTCTCGTTAATATTTTCATTAAATTAGTACTATCGGAGAATTTTTTAATACCTATTGCTATACCCTCGTCAGTTAAATTCATATTAATTCTCTTTATTATCTAAAAAATTTAATCCTATATTTTCATAGTACTCTTCATTATCAGTCCAATTTTTTTTGAATTTAACATTAATTTTTAAATGCACTTTCTCTCCCACAACCTTTTCCAGATCAAGTCGTGATGCAATACCTATAGATTTTATCATCTTACCACCTTTACCTAGAACAATCCCGACATGGTTTTTTCTACCGACATAGATCGTTTGTTCAACAGTAATAGATTTATTCTTATTGGACTTCCAAGAATCAGTCTCCACTACTGAGAGGTATGGAACTTCTTCATGAACAAATAAAAAAAGTTTTTCTCTAGTTATTTCAGAAGCAATAAGAGACATAGATGTGTCTGCAATTTGATCTTCGGGATATAGCCATTGTCCAAGAACCGATTCTTTATTAGATGCCTCTAAAAGACTATCAACACCATCGCCACTTTCTGCGGAAATTAAAAAAGTTTCTTTAAAGTCTATAAATTCATTATAAATTTTTACCTTCTCAAGAAGGTCTGAGCGCTTTATTAAGTCAATTTTATTTAAAATTAAGAAAGTTTTATGCTTAACAACTTTTATTTTTTCTGTAAAAATTGAATCTAATTTATCAAGTGATTTTTTACAATCGATAAGTAAATAAATTAAATCAACATCATTTAAGATACCAAAAGCATTATCTAGCATTGCTTTTTCAAATTTTGTTTTTGCATCAAATATTCCTGGTGTATCAATAAAAACCATTTGTGTGTTACCCATTACCTTTAAGCCTCTTAAACCGGACCTAGTAGTTTGGGCCTTATGAGTAACTATAGATAATTTTTCTCCTATTATTTTATTTAAAAGGGTCGATTTACCAGAGTTTGTAGGGCCCACAATACCTATGACAATATTTTTTTTACTCATATCACTTAATCAACTTTAACATTTTTGTAGCAGCATTCTTTTCTGCATCTTGTTTTGTTTTTCCTTTTGCTAAAATTGATTTATAGCCTTTTACTGATAAAGAAACTGTAAATTCAGGATTATGATCCTTTCCATCAACTGATACTGTTTTATAGTCTGGAAGGTCTTTTTTTAATGAAAGAGTAATTTCTTGAAGCTCACTTTTTGGATTTAGTGTATTTTGATCTAGAAATTCATCATTAATTAAGTCATTCCATAAATTTAATACCATTCTTTTAGTTGTTTCATAGTTTGAGTCTTCGAATACAGCACCTATCAAAGATTCTAAAATATTGGATAATATAGAATCCTTTAATCCGTCCTTAGAAAATTCAGATTTACCAAAAATAATAAAATTATTAAGGTTTATTTTTTTTGCAATTATTACACATGTACTCCTTTGGACTAAATAATTATGATACCTAGAAAGATCTCCTTCGTTAAATGAATTGAATTTGGAAAAAATTGCTTCTGAAATAACTAAACCTAAAACTCGATCACCTAAAAACTCTAACCTTTCCATATTTGAAAATTTATTATTATCAAAGCTAGTATGAGTCAAAGATTGGATTAAGATAGATTTATCATTAAAAGAATAATCTATTTTTTTTTCTAAAACATCTATGTCTTGTATTTGTTTTTTAAAGTTCATTTAATCCTTTGAAAAATTCTACTCCATTCAACTGAAGTTACACAATTAGGTTTTGATATTTTTTTCCAGTTCCATGAAAAAAATATTAGCTCAGCCCTCCCCACTAAATTATCAAAAGGAACAAAACCAACAGATTTAAGATATCTGCTATCCTGAGAGTTATCACGATTATCCCCCATCATAAAAAAATGGTTTTCTGGAACATTATAAACACCAGTATTATCGGCATAAGATTGAATATTTGAATTTAATATTTCATAAGATTTTCCATTCGGAAGGGTTTCCATTAAAATTTCAAGCTCTTCATTTTTGCACCCGCGAGACCTGTCTTTTCGATTAATTAAATTATTATCAGCAAAGGTTCCGATTTTCTTATAAACAAGTTTAACATTGTTAATATAAACCTCACCATTAATAATCTGAATTTTATCGCCTGGTAGACCTATAACTCTTTTTATATAATCCGTTCTTCCATCGCTTGGTAATTTAAAAACAACAACATCACCTCTTTTTGGAGATGATGAAAAAACTCTTCCTGGAATAATTGGCAAACTAAAAGGGAGAGAGTTTTTTGAGTAACCATATGCAAATTTTGAAACAAAAATATAATCACCTACCAGAAGATTCTTTAACATTGATCCTGATGGAATATTGTAGCTTTGAAATACAAATGCTCGAAAAATTAAAGCAATAATCAAAATCCAGAAAAATGAGACAAAAAAATTGTCCTTCTTCTTTATATTTTTCGACATTTTAAACCTCTAAAATTAATTAACGCTTATTGCTTCTATAATAACATTCGCTTGCGCCCAAGGAAAATCATCTGAAATTGAAACTGAAATATTAGCATAATGGTTATCGGGAATAAGGGATTGAAGTCTTTTTTTAGCACCTCCTGTTAACTCTATTGATGGTTGACCTGAAGGTTTATTGACCACACCTATATCACTCCAGTAAACTCCAGATCTAAAACCTGTTCCAAGAGCTTTTGAACAAGCTTCTTTTACTGCGAATCTTTTGGCATATGACTCTACTTTTTTTAATTTTTTTTCTGATCTCTTTATTTCATGATCAGTAAAGATTCTTTTAACAAATCTGTTACCAAATCTATCTAACGTCTTTTGGATTCTTCTAATATCAATTAAATCAACACCACTTCCAATAATCAATTTTTTTCTCCAAGGTTTCTTCCTTCATCCATACATTCTCTTATATCAATAATAGCATTGCCTAGGCCTTTAAATATTGCCTCAGAGATTATAAAAAATCCAATATTAAGTTCCTCAATTTCCTTTATGGAGCTTAAATATCTAGTAGTATTATAATTTAAGCCATGACCTGCATGAACCTCTATGCCTTCCTTGTAAGCTAACTCAGAGATATTTTTAATTTTCAAAAATTCATCGTCTGCTGAAGGTAAATTGCCATCAAAAGACCTACAGTAGGACCCACAATGAATTTC
>PAGD01000027.1 GCA_002704345.1 Rhodobiaceae bacterium
ACTTTGTGGCGGGGTAGCTCAGTTGGTTAGAGCGGCGGAATCATAATCCGCGTGTCGGGGGTTCAAATCCCTCCCCCGCTACCAAGTAAATTAATATAAATTAACTCATTATCGAAGGAAAAAGATGAATAATAGACTTTTGGAGCTTGATGGAGCATCAAACTTTAGAGACTTAGGCGGTTATGAGACCGGTGATGGTATGAGATTAAAAAAAGGGCTTATCTTTCGATCTGATAGCCTTTCTTACCTATCATCAGATGACATAAAAAAAATTCAAGANATTGGNATTAAAACAGTTTGTGACTTTAGAAGTGATATTGAAATGAAAGAGTCTCCGTCACCTTTTAGTTCTTCAACTATTCCTAAATTAAATCACTTACCAATTAAGACGCTTGGCACTCAAGATNTAAGAGAGTTATCTGCAAAAGAGAATGTGACCAGTCAAGAGTTGGCAAATGAGCTCCAAGAGCACTATGTNNTATATGTAAATCAACATAAAAAAGTTTATTGTGAATTTATNAACACAATCGCTAATGGAGAAATCCCTCTTGTATTTCATTGCTTTGCTGGAAAAGATAGAACAGGTTATGGCGCCTTACTTTTTTTAAGTATAATGGGGGTAAAGAAAGAAATTATTATTGAGGATTATTTATTAACTAATCAATTTTACAAAGGTCCTTTAGTTAGTGAGGAATGGCGGGATAGTAATTCTGAGCTTCTTAAACCATTATTTGAGGCTCGGGTTGACTATATTAACGCAGCTTTTGATGAAATCTTCAAAAAGTATAATAAAATAGAAGATTTTGTGATTAATGAATTACAGGTAGATATAAAAACAGTTGATAATATGAAAAGAAGGATATTAGAGTAATTTATTCTTCTTTNACAAAAGTAACAGCATATAATTGTTCACCATCAAATAAATCTTTAGCATCCTCCACACCTTCGATCATTTGAAATTTCCTTGGAACAATAGTGCCTTCCATTCTATAACCTCTAGCACTCATGTTCTTTCTATGAAACTCCATTGCTGCAGGTGTAAAGTCTCTAGCCAATACTGTAATTCTTTCAGATTTTTTTTCATTTGATGAGTTCATATTAATCTCTCTTGTTTGATTTATAATACCATATAATTTTAGTTTTTTCCGTAAAAAACAAATCCNGGTGGTTTTTTTCCTTTTTTAAACTCTTTTAGATTTTCCAAAATCGAATTTGATCGCCTTGTATCCGAATCCATTGTATGCGCTGAATTATGAGGAGTCATTATAACATTTTGTAATGTGTGAAAAGGAAAATCCGAAGGCCGAGGTTTTTTTTCTGCTTTAAAGCCTGGTTTAGGTCTATCAGGATATATCCACCAGGTATCAATTGCTGCACCAGAAATAGTTTTATCTCTTAAACAATTAAATAAGTCTTCTTCATTGCAAACATCACCTCTTGCAACATTAATAAGAAAGCTATTTTTTTTCATCTTAGATAAAGTTTTTTTATTAATTATATTTTTAGTGCTCTCATTTAAATCACATGCAAGAACAAGAAAATCACTTTTTGTTAGAAGAGTATCTAATTCTTTAATACTACCGTGCCAGTCTAAATATTTAGGTTTATTAGCTTTTGCGGTCCTATTAATTCCAAATGTTCTCATTCCTAAAGATTTTGCTCTTTTAGCGGTCTCAATTCCTATCTGGCCATAACCTAAAATTCCTATAGTTTTATTGTAAATTTCGTTATGCATGCTTGAGGGATCGGATAATGTTCCTGTTTTTTCCCATGAACCAGATTTAAATTCATTATGAGTNGTTATAAGATCTAGACTTAAGGCCAGGGCTGCTCCAATAACATATTCAGCCATAGCTTGTTCATGACCTGAGGCATTTGCCACCATTAAATTTTTTGGTAATAAATTAGGATTAAGCCAATCTACTCCAGCAAAAGGTATTTGAAGTAACTTAAGNTTCTTTGATGAGGATATATATTTAAAAATATTACCATAAATTAAAGCATCTGATCCTGTGATTGCAACATCCGCAGTCTCNAGAAAATTTACCAACTTATCGGGGCTTTCTGATGGTTCCCAATTAAATATATTCCATGAATTATCTAGATCCTTTTCCAGATCACCTTGAATGGCTATACCTTTTTTTCCAAGAATTAAGAGATTCATTTTTCACCTAAGTAATTGTAACACCACCATCAATGACAATATTTTGACCAGTTGTAAAAGCACCNGCATTACTTGCTAAATAAACTGCAGCACCAGCTATTTCATCTGGATCACCAATNCGCCTTAATGGTGCGCGTGATGTAGTCTGTTTTAGTATTTCTGGATTATCCCATAGTGCTTGAGCAAAGCGTGTTTTAACAATTCCTGGAGAAATACAATTTGCTCTNATATTATCAGGGCCATGCTCGACAGCTATATTTCTTNTTAATTGCATATCAGCCGCTTTTGAAATTGAGTAGGCNCCAAGCATTTCAGACCCTTTTAATCCTCCTATCGAAGAAATAACNATTANTGAGCCGTCNTTTCTCTCCTTCATTTGGGGTAATANAAGATTNCACAACCAATGATTAGATTTAATATTAGCACTAAGTATTTTATCAAAAGCTTCATCTGGAATATCCATTGATGAGCCAAAAAAAGGGTTTAAGGCTGCATTNCAAATTAAAATATCAATACCTCCAAAAGCTTCATTTGTTTTTTTTACAAGATTTTTAAGTTGATCCTTTTCATTAATATTACATGGAATTGAAATAGCTTTNNCTGGAAAATTTTCGTTAATACTATCNCTTACATCAATGCAAGAATCTTCTTTTCTGCTNGAAATAACAACNNTTGCTCCATGCTCTGCTANCCTTTCTGCAATTGCCTTGCCAATTCCTTTTGTTGATCCAGTAATTAAAGCTCTTTTTCCATTTAAGTTAAATAATTCCATTTCATCTCCTTTTTTGAAAGAATATCAGAGTTTAAAACTAATTGAAGCCAATAGTTGACGAATAAGNCACAGTATACTAGTGAATCCTTAATGGCGAATACTATAAAAAATCCTATTAAAATTAATAATTTCTCTGAGATAGATGAAAAATATGACTCTATAATTTGTGATATTTGGGGGGTTATTCATAATGGTCAGGAATTATTTAATTCAAGCGTTGAGTGTCTTTTGAGGTATAAGGAAATTGGTTATCCAATAATATTAGTTACTAATGCACCAAGACCTAGTAACGAAATTAAAGGTATTTTACAAAAAATGGGTCTCAATAAAAAATGCTATGACAAAATTATTACATCAGGGGATTTAACACAAAAGATTTTAAATAAAGGGGATCTTGGTTCAAGTTGTTATCATATTGGGCCCGATAGAGACCTTAAAGTTTTTGATGGCGTTAATGTGGAGAGAGTAGACTTTGATTGTGCAGATTTTATTTTTGTAACTGGCCTTAATGACGATGAGACTGAAAATGATGAGAGCTATCTTCCTTTATTAGAGTTAGCCAAAAAAAGAAACCTTAAGTTATTGTGTGCAAATCCAGATATCTGGGTTCAAAGAGGAAAAGATTTAATTCCTTGTGCTGGTGCTATATCTCAAAAATATAAATCTATTGGCGGTGAGACCATTAATATTGGAAAGCCCTTTGCCCCTATTTTTGATGAAGCTATTAAGAAAATTAAATTTATATCGGGAAAAGATATAAACTCCACAATAGTAATTGGCGACGGGATTGATACAGATATCAAGGGAGCAAATAATTATAATTTAGATAGTTTATTGACCTTAGGAGGTCTTTTCTCAGGTCAAAGAAAAGAGGAAATTATGGAATCAATTAATAAAAAGAATGTTTTCCCGACTTACTATATAAACGAATTAGTTTAATAAATATTATTGAAGAAACTATTTAACGGTAATTGTGTGATGGAAATTTTTAGAAATTCTACTAAAGATTTGGTGAATGCTCGAGGGGGTGTTTTTGCATTAGGTAATTTTGATGGGGTTCATTTAGGTCACAAGGAAATAATTTCTAAAGCAATTTCAATTGGTAAAAAAAATAATATTCCTTCTGGTGTATTAATTTTTCAGCCACACCCAAGGAAGTTTTTTAGACCCAATGATGAAAATTTTATTATATCGGACATAAAAACTAGATCATATTTATTAGAAAATTGTGGTTTAGATTTTTTAGGTATTTTGGACTTTGATAAAAAAATGTCCAATCTAACACCTTACGAATTTGTTGATAATGTTATCAACAATGCAATAGATGTCTCACATCTAATTGTTGGGTATAATTTTAAATTTGGAAAAGACCGATCTGGTGATGTCCAAGCCTTAACAGATATATGTAAGAAATTAAAGATTGATTTATCAATCATAGATAAGGTTGAAGGTGATAATTATATTTTTTCATCATCTTCAGTAAGGGATTGCTTGAGGAAGGCTGATTTAAAAGGAGCAAAGAAAATTATAGGTGACTATTGGACTGTAAAAGGTGAGGTCATTAAAGGCGATCAAAGAGGAAGACAGATTGGTTTTCCAACAGCAAATATTTCAATGGAAGGCTGGATTGAGCCTTTATTTGGAGTTTATGCAGTAAAGGTAAGTATTGATGGTCTTCTCTATAAGGGTGTCGCTAATCTGGGTATTCGCCCTACCTTTGGACAATCCTCACCCCTTCTCGAGGTTCATTTATTTGACTATTCAGGTGATCTTTATGGAAATGATATTGTTATTTCTTTTATTGACTTTATAAGAGAAGAAAAGAAATTTGATGGAATTGAAGCATTAAAAAAGCAAATAGAGATTGATTCAACTAAAGCAATAGAATTGATTATTGAAAATTAGAGTATTTTAGTTTTTATAGGTAAATAATGTCAGATAATAATGAAAATAAAGTGGATTATAAGGATACTCTTCTTTTACCAAAAACAGATTTTCCTATGAGAGCAAACTTACCAGATAGAGAGCCAGGCTTTCTTGATTTATGGGAAAAAAATAACTTATTTTCAAAACTAAAGGAATCTTCACAAGGGAGAGAGAAATTTATCCTTCACGATGGTCCTCCTTATGCAAATGGAAATCTTCATATGGGAACCGCTTTAAATAAAATCTTAAAGGATGTTATTGTGAGATCAAGACGGCTAGACGGCTTTGACGCTGAATATCGACCAGGCTGGGATTGCCATGGTTTACCAATTGAATGGAAGGTAGAAGAAAAATTTAGAGAAGAAGGAAAGAATAAAGAAGAAATTCCAATTAATGATTTTAGAGAAGAGTGTCGTCTTTTTGCAAAAAGTTGGATTGATATTCAAAAAAAACAATTTATGCGTTTAGGTATTAACGGAAATTGGTCTAATCCATACACAACAATGGAATTTTCTTCAGAGAGTGCAATAGTAAGAGAGTTTCATAAGTTTTTAATGAACGGAAGTCTATACAGAGGTTCAAAACCAGTAATGTGGTCTGTTGTAGAAAAAACTGCACTTGCGGAAGCTGAGGTTGAATATTTAGAGCATGTATCACCTACAATATGGGTTACTTTTCCGATCAAGGCGGATGACTCTGATTTAAATAATGCAAGTATTTTAATATGGACAACAACGCCTTGGACAATACCGGCAAATAGGGCTCTGGCCTTTTCATCTAAATTTAAATATGGGCTTTATGAGGTCTCCTCTATTGATGAAGGTAGTCTTGCAACATTAGGTAAAAAAATAATTATCAATACATCGCTCAAAGAGAATGTTGAGAAAGCTTCAAAATCAGAATTATTATTTATCAAAGAAATAGACTCTTTTGATAATTTCAAATGCAGTCATCCATTTAAAGATATTGGATATGATTTTGATATTCCACTTTTAGAAGGAGATTTCTTAACTGAGGATGCTGGAACAGGATTTGTTCATATAGCACCTAGTCACGGTCAAGATGATTATGAATTAGCAGTCAAAAATGGAATTGAGCCTCCTTTTATATTAAATGATGAAGGTGTTTACTTGGAGGGTGTAAAGTTATTCTCTGGTAAAAGAGTTTATAATAAGGACGGATCTCTTGGCGATGCTACAGGATCGGTAATTTCTGAATTAATAAATTCAGATAATTTATTTGGTAAAGGTAAATTGAGACATCAGTATCCTCATAGCTGGCGTTCAAAAGCACCTCTTATTTTTAGAAATACTCCTCAATGGTTTATTTCAATGGAAAAGAATGACTTGAGAGTCAAGTCACTATCAGCAATCGACGAAGTTCAATGGATTCCTGAAAGAGGAAAAAATAGAATTAAATCAATGGTTGAATCCCGACCTGATTGGGTTGTTTCCAGGCAAAGAGCTTGGGGTGTCCCTCTCGCAATTTTTGTTAATAAAGAAACAGGTCAACCTCTAAAGGATCAGCAAGTAAATGATAGAATAGCGAAGTCTTTTGAGCAAAGAGGCTCTGATGCATGGTTTGATACCAGTTCTGAAGAGTACTTAGGGAATGAATATAATACAGGTGAGTGGGAAAAAGTTAATGATATTCTTGATGTATGGTTTGACTCTGGGTCAACTCATGCATTTGTTCTTGAGGGAGAGGATGGCCTCGGATCTCCTGCAAACTTATATTTAGAGGGATCTGATCAACATAGAGGGTGGTTTCAGTCCTCACTTCTTGAATCATGTGGAACTAGAGGCAAGGCGCCTTTTGAACAGGTTCTTACACATGGATTTGTTATGGATAAAGATGGAAGGAAAATGTCAAAATCTCTTGGTAATGTTATTTTACCTGATGACCTAATTGATCAATATGGAGCAGATGTTGTTAGGCTCTGGGTTGTTTCATCTGATTTTACTGAAGATCTTAGGGTTGGACAAGATATTATGAAAGCAAATGTAGAGTCTTACAGAAAGATTAGAAACACATTTCGATTTCTTTTAGGTAATTTGGATGACTATAAAAGTGAAGAAGCCTTATCATACAACGAAATGCCAGAACTTGAGAAATATATTCTCCATAAGTTATCTATTATCGATAAAAAAGTTAAGGATGATTATAGAAAGTATGATTTAAAATCAGTTTTTCAGAGTTTGTTAAATTTTTCAAATCTAGACTTATCTTCTTTTTATTTCGATATAAGAAAGGACTCATTGTACTGTGATAGCCCTAAAAGTTTATCAAGAAGAGCCACTCGAACTGTTTTAGATATTCTTTTCAATTATCTCGTTGCTTGGTTTTCTCCTATACTATGTTTCACAGCTGAAGAAGTAATGAAATCAAGATTCCCAGATAATCATAAGTCTGTTCATGAGTTATATTTTTCTGAGATTAAAGATGAATGGAATAATGAAAAACTTTTCTCTAAATGGGAAAAAATCAGGTCTGTTAGAAAAGTTGTCACAGGCGCTATTGAATTAGAGAGAAAAGAAAAGAGAATTGGCTCAAGTTTGGAGGCTTTTCCTACTGTCTTTGTTTCTGACAAAGAGTATTTTGAAATCTTTGAAGGAATTAATTTAGCAGAAATTTTTATTACATCACAGGCTAACTTAAAAGAGGGGGAGGGACCATCAAATGCTTTTAGGTTGGATGAGATAGAAATGGTTTCTGTGCAATGTGATCTTTCAGTTGGTGGAAAATGTAATCGTTCTTGGAAAATACTTCCTGAGGTTGGGACGGATCCTGACTATCCCGACTTAAGTATAAGAGATGCAAATGTAATGAGAGAGATAAGTGGTTAAAAAATTTTCTAATATTAATTTTTTAATAACAAGTCTAAGTATTTTTTTTATTGATTTCCTTTCTAAATATTTTTTATTAAATTTCTTTAATTTAGAAAACAAAGGAAAGATCTTTGTAGCACCTTTTATGGATTTTGTTCTTGTTCATAATCCCGGTATTAGTTTTGGACTTTTTGGAAGTGGAGGCGAAATCCAAAGAGCTATTTTAATAATTTTATCACTTTTGATAATTTTTTATTTAATATATTGGATTAGAAATTCTAACTCAAATCTTATCTCTTATGGAATTTGTTTAATTATTGGAGGCGCCTTAGGAAATATGGTTGATAGAATACTGTATGGAAAAGTTATCGATTTTATTTCCCTTCATGTTTATGATTATTACTGGTATGTATTTAATATAGCTGATATATCAATAGTTTCTGGCGGGATATTTATCTTAATATATTCTGCAAAAGATTCTTTTAGTAATTCTAAGTGAGGATTAAATGTTTTGTAGATTATTTTTAAGTTTAATTTTTATTTTTAATTTGTCCTTACTTTCTGGATGTGGAAGCGAGTTATCTGATGTTCTTGGAACAAATAAACTACCCCCAGATGAATTTACAATTTTAACAAAGCCACCCTTAATCGTTCCTCCAGAATATAATTTGAGACCCCCTGCAGAAGGCGAGATAAGACCTAATGCTCAGCAGCCTAATAGACAACTCCAGTCAATTTTGTTTGGACAAAATAAGACAGATGATTTTAGCTCTTCTGAGATTAGCTTAATGACAGGCTCTGATGTTGCTGAGGCAATACCAAATATTAAAGAGGTTTTAGACTCTGAAATGCGTGATGTAGAAGAGGTAAGCCCAAATCTAGAAAGTCAGGTTTTAAACTCAACTTCAGAAGTTTTAAAATAATTTAATCTTCCTCTGAAGACAAAAAGCTCTCTACTTCTAAAGCTGCCATGCATCCCATTCCAGCAGCTGTCACTGCTTGTCTATATTTATCATCAGTACCATCACCGGCAGCAAAAACACCGACTGAAGATGTCTGTGTTGAGTCAGGTTCTGTAATTATATAACCAGATTCAGTAATATTTAGCTTATTATTAAAAATTTTTGATGATGGGCTATGGCCTATTGCTATAAATACACCGTCTGCTTCAAGCTTTGTTTCATTATTGGTTTTTACATTTTTTACTATTATACCCTCTACACTTGGCGGGTTATCTTTTCCAACAATTTCCTTAATTTCGCTATCCCATATAACTTTTACCTTAGGATGATCAAAAAGTTTCTTTTGCAATATTTTTTCAGCTCTTAACTCATTACGCCTATGAATAAGTGTAACTTCCGAAGCAAAATTTGTTAAAAATAAAGCTTCTTCAACTGCTGTATTACCACCCCCAACAACAGAAACCTTTTTATTCTTATAGAAGAAACCATCACATGTTGCGCAAGCAGATACTCCATAGCCCATATATTTAGTTTCAGATTCTAACCCAAGCCATTTTGCTTGAGCACCTGTGGATATTATTAATGAATCACAAGAATATTTTTTTTCAGAATCTGAACTTAAGATAAAAGGTCTTTTTGAGAGATCTACATCTATTATTGTATCCATAATAATTTGAGTTCCAACTTTTTCTGCCTGTTCTTTCATTTGATCCATCAGCCAAGGACCTTGAATAACATCAGAATATCCAGGATAATTTTCCACATCTGTAGTTATAGTCATTTGACCACCTGGTTCCATCCCTGTTAGTAAAATTGGTTCAAGCATTGCTCTTGAAGCATAAATTGCTGCTGTATAACCAGCTGGACCTGATCCAAGGATTAAGACTTTGGAATGAATAGTTTCTGACATATTTATCTCTTTAATGTTGGTTATATTATAAAGGATTCTTAAATTTTATTAATATAATTTTAGAAGTGATCAAGTGTTTTTATATAATTTGCTATTACAGAAGTAGCATTAGTTTTCTTAATATCATATATTTCAATAGTTTCATTAAATTCTTTTATGTATTTTTCTCTTTTAAGATTTGTTAAAAAGCTATTAATTCTTTTTGATTTGCACTTTAAATCAAAAATAAAGGTTGGCAAACCGGCTGTTAATGTTTCACTAAGCATATTAACAGAATCAGGAGTTACTAAGGCAACATCAGATAGTGCTAATAATGCATAATAAGGATTTTCACCCACATTATCATAAAAATAATGAGGCTTATCTTTTATTAGATTTTTTATATCCAAGGCTAATCTTTTTGGAGTTCTTTTTGATGTAGATATTAGAGGTGTCCAGCCCAAGTCAATTACTTGATCTATTTTTTTTAGAATATTTAAACAATCTTTTTCAGAAAAATTAAATGCCTTACTTTTTCCTCCAATTAATATTGCGATATACGGTTTTGGGAGCTTCAAAAATTTATCTTTCCATTTAATTCTTTCGAGATCCAAGAGTTCTTTAGACACTCTACCAGGAGATAGTAATGTAGAAATTACATTTTTTCCTTTGATATTGTCATGATTGGGCGCCCAAACAAGACCGAAGTTATCAGAACTGATTTTTGGATTTTGTAAATAAACGGTAAGACACCTATTTTTAGAAAGTCGTTTAATATTTTTTATATATGGAATAACCTTTCTTCCTGCTCCAATAATAATTTTTGGATATGGAGTATTAATTCTTTCATTTTTTTTTGGTTTTCCAAAAGGAGCTATGATAGATAAAAGTTTGGAGGGATTAACCCTTTTGATTTCATATTTTAAATTTAGCTCTTCAGCAACTCCAATACATTGATTTTCGCATCCAATCAAACCTGAGGAGATAATCCAGCAATCTAGTTTTTTTTTATCCACCATTTAAATTTATCCTTGTAATAATCTTGCGTGATTATATGACAATGTATAACATAATTTATATGAAACGAGATAATTTAGATAATATTGATATAAAAATTCTTTCACTCCTGCAGGAAAATGGAAGAATAACAAATGTAGATCTTGCTGAGGAGGTTGATTTATCAGCACCACCATGTCTGAGACGAGTAAGGTCTCTCGAAAAAAATGGTTTTATCAGGGGTTATCATGCAGATCTTCAAGCTGAAAAATTGGGTTTTGAGGTAACAGTTTTTGCTATGGTTGGACTTCATAATCAAGCAGAGGCAGATTTAAAGCTATTTGAAGAGAGGATTCTTTCTTTACCCTATGTAAGAGAATGCCATATGTTAAATGGTGAGATTGATTTTATTTTAAAATGTGTTGCCCCAGATCTATCAACATTTCAGAGTTTTTTAACTAAGGAATTAACTTCAGCACCCAATGTTGCAAGTGTAAAAACATCTCTAACAATAAGACAATCAAAGCATTCGCCAGGTATTCCTATTAATCTAAAAGATTAATAATCGATAATTTTTCCTGGATTCAGTATATTTTTACTATCGATAGATTTTTTAATACCTTTCATAATATTTAGTTCATCTTTTTTATATTTTTTTAATTCTGCTTTTCTCGTTACCCCAATTCCATGTTCTGCACTAAAAGATCCATCTAAACTCATTGTTAAATCAACTAACTTTTTTCTAATTTTTTTTTCAAATTTGAAAAAATCATCTTTTTTAATTTTTATAGGCTGTGAAATATTAAAATGAATATTTCCATCTCCTATGTGTCCAAAAATAACACATCGTGATCCGGGTATAATTTCTTTTGTAATGCTAATTCCTTTTTTAATAAATTCATCGATAAATTTTATAGGAACAGAAATATCATTCTTTATACTTCCACCTTCGGCTTTTTGTGACTCAGAAATACTTTCTCTTAATTTCCACATTTCTTTTGACTGACTCAAGGAGCTAGAAATTACTCCATCTTCAATTATATCTAATTCCATTAATTTATTTAATATGCTTTGTATTTTTTCTATTTCATTATCATTTGTTTCAAGTGATGAAAATTCTATAAGAACTATCCATTTAAAATCAGAAAAGGGAGAGATTGTATTTGGGATATTCTTAGTAACAAATTGAACTGAAAGCTTATTCATTAATTCAAAAGCTGTTAATGGAGTTGAAATATTTTCTTGAATATATCTTAAAGTTTTAATGGATTTTTTGGGTGAGTTAATTTTTAAAATTGCTGTATATTTTTCTTTTGGAAGAGGAAATGTTTTTAGTGTTGCCGCAGTAATCACACCAAGAGTTCCCTCCGATCCCACGAAAATATCTTTTAGAGAATATCCTGTATTGTCTTTAACGAGTGTTTTGAGATTATGAATTATTTCTCCACTTGGAGTAACTACCTCAAGACCAAGAACTAGATCCCTTGTATTGCCGTAATATAATACTCCAACACCACCAGCATTTGTTGCTATGTTTCCACCAATTGTGCATGTACCCTCTGAAGCTAGTGATAAAGGAAAAAAAGTATTATTTTGTATACAAAAATTTTGTAATTCCATTAATGTTAATCCAGATTCAACTGTAATAGATCTATCTAAACTATTGATACAAATGACTTTATTTAACCTTACTAGATTTAAAATTATATGATCTGGGTCAAATGATATTTGTCCACCTACGAGGCCAGTATTACCACCTTGTGTGATTACAGGTGTATTTGTATCATATGCAACCTTAAGTATTTTTGAGACTTCCTTTGTGGTCTTTGGTTTTAAAATTACCCCAGCCTTTCCCTTGTAAACACCTCTCCACTCAGTAAGGTATTTAGCCATATCAGCTTTATTAGTTACGGCATTACTTGCGCCAACTATTCTTATTAATTTAGATAAAATTTCTTTATTCATGAAACTACATTACCAATTGCTTTCTTTTTATAAAAGAAAAAGCATTAAGAAATATAAATTAATGTATTATGTTTAAAATGTTTAACCGAATTCAAAATATATTTCTTGTTGCAAGTGATATAGAAAAATCTAGTAAAGATTTTTCTTTATTTTTTTCCAGCAAACCATCTTTCCAAGGTTTTTCAAATGATCTGGGAATAAAAATTCATACTTTTAATATTAACAATCTTAGTATCAGTATAATAAATACATATAAAGAAGGTTTGTGGTCTAAGAAAATTTTAGATTTTAAAAAAGATAAGCGGGAGGGTTTTTTTGGATTAAATCTTATGTCTGATGATCCTAAAGTTGCGCATAATGAATTAANAGAGAAAAAGATTTCTTTAAGCGAGATTCAGGAAATTACTTTTGAAGATTATAANAATAATANATTTCATTCATTTTTATTTTCTATTAGTGAAGACTTAACTTCTAACTTAAATATTTCTGTAAGTGGTGATAATAAATTTTTTATAGGAAAAGAAAAAACAACCTCTGACCCGTGTGTTAAATCTGTAAATCAGGTGGTCATTAATACAAATAATCCTGATGGGATTATTAACTTATTTGAAAAAAATTTGAAAATACGATTAGCGCTAGACAAGACTTTTAAAGAATGGTCTGGACGTATGTTATTTTTTAGAATTGATGGCGTTACTTTAGAGGTTGTGGAGAGTGATCAAATACATGGTTCTTCTGATTTTTATGGCATTGGATGGCATACAGATGATTTTAAACTATCTTATGAGAGTCTTATTGGTAAAGGGTTTGAATTATCTGAAATTAGAAAAGGAAGAAAACCTGGTACCTTGGTATCAACATTAAAAAATCCTATATTAGGTATTCCTACAATTTTAATTGGACTAGATGGAGATGTTATTTGATAAAGAAACTACTAGTTATTTTTATGTTGGCTTTATGTTCTTGCTCTGAAGAGGGAGAGAATATATCAACAGAAGATAATCTTATTGAGATCACATTTGCAACCGATTGGAAAGCACAGGCTGAACAGGGTGGATTTTATCAAGCCTTGGCAGCGGGATTATATGAAAAAAACGGCCTAAAAGTAAAAATTATTCAGGGAAGTGCAAATGTTAATGTACCTAGATTAATTGCATCTAATTCCGTTGAATTTGGAATAGGTTCTAATAGTTTTATTCCTTTAAATATGGTTGCGAATAAAATTCCTGGAAAAGCAGTAATGGCCATTTTTCAAAAAGATCCTCAGATTATAATGACACATCCTGATAGTGATATAAGAAATCTTAAAGACATGAGAGATTTACCTATTATGATTTCCGATGCAAGTATTGGAGCTTTTTGGCTTTGGTTAAAATCTAAATATGACTTTAATGATAATCAAATTAGAAAAAAAACTTTTAGCTTAGCTCCTTTTTTGAGCAATAAATCATCAATTCAACAAGGATATTTGACATCAGAACCTTTCTTAGTTGAGAGAGAGGCGGGGTTTACTCCAAGGGTTTTTCTTTTAGCTGATTATGGTTACCCAAGTTATGGTACAATGGTCTTGGCATCCTCTAATGTATTAAAGAATAATCCAGAAATAGTTAAAGCCTTTGTAGATGCAAGTATTGAAGGTTGGAGACAATATATTTACGATGACCCTTCTCTAGGAAATGAATTAATTATGCTTGAAAATAATGAAATGAAAGAAGATATTTTATTGCAGGCCATAAAAAAAATAAGGAATTACGAGCTAGTTTCTAATGAGATTTCAAAAGGTTTAGATATCGGATTAATGACAGATATTAAGTGGGAAAGTTTTTTTAAAACCATGTCAATTAATGGCGTTTATGAAAAAGATTTAGAGTGGAGAGAATCTTTTACATTAGATTTTATTAATAAGGAAAATTGATGCTAATTTTCAAAGGTATTACCAAAAATTATAAAGAGCCTGTATTAGGACCTATTGATATAGATATTAAAAGTAAAAGTTTTGTATCGATAATAGGTGCCTCTGGCTCAGGAAAATCAACTTTTTTAAGAATCGCATCTGGTCTAATTAGTCAATCATCTGGATCGATAAGCTATAAAGATAATATTAAACCTAAGATGGGATTTGTTTTTCAAGATTCTACTTTACTACCGTGGAGAAATGTACTTGATAATATTCTTTTGCCCCTAGAGTTAACAAAAAAAATTAACCCTGAGTCATTAGAAAAATCACACAACTGGTTGGAAAGGGTAGGGTTAAAAGGAAAAGGAATGTCTTTCCCAGGTGAATTATCTGGCGGACAAAAAATGAGAGTTTCTATTGCTAGGGCAATGGTTCAAGGAGGGAATTTTTTACTTTTAGATGAACCTTTTTCTGCTCTTGATGAGGTTACAAGGCGTAGACTAGAAGATGATCTTTTGGAGATTTGGGAGACTAATAATATTACCGTACTATTTGTTACTCATTCTGTAACACAAGCCGTTTATTTATCACAAAGAGTCGTTGTTTTGTCTTCGGGTCCTGGAATGCTTTTAGAAGACCTAGCGATTGAAAAAAATTTTAAAGATGGCTTTGAGGAGACTCCTCAATTTTTATCACAAGTCAGGCACTTAACTAATATTTTAAAAGAAGAAGGCGGTGAGATATGATTAGATATCTATCATATATTGCTCCACTTTTGACTTTTGTAATATTACTAATTTTATGGGAATTTTTAGTTATATTAAATAAGATTCCTCTTTATATTTTACCTGCTCCTAGTGATATTTTTTCATCGCTCTTAGTTAATTATAAAGACCTCTTCTCCTCAGCTTTTGTTACTTTAAGGATAACTATCATAGCATTTGCTATTGCATCATTTTTAGCAATATCTCTGGCAATATTATTTTCACAATCAAAACTTATAGAGTTATCTCTATATCCAATTGCAGTAATTTTCCAAGTTACACCTGTAGTGGCAATTGCTCCTCTCATACTTATATGGGTAGGCTTTGATAATGCTGAATATGCGATATTAATATTGGCAACTATAGTAGCTTTTTTCCCAGTTTTGGCTAATACGAACCTTGGAATAAAATCTGTTAATAATAATCTTCATGAGCTTTTTAGTTTATATGGCGCTAGTAGGTTCCAAAGATTAATTAAACTTCAAATTCCTTTTGCTCTACCCTTTATCTTAACTGGAATGAAGACATCTATTGGCCTTTCGTTAATTGGAACTGTTGTTGCTGAATTTGTTGCAGGCTCAGGAACCTCAACTGGTTTAGCTTGGAGAATAATTGAAGCAGGAAATCGGCTTGATATAGCAAAGTTATTTGCAGCATTAATACTACTGGTTATTTTAGGGATATTTTTATTTTTATTAATTTCATATATAGAAAAAATTGTACTTAAAAAGTGGCATGATAATTCAATAAGATAGAAGGAGAATTAAAAAGATGAATAATATATTTGGGAAATCCACTAGTGTTAGCGATGCTTTAGATACGAGATTGACTTGTAGGTCCTTCTTAGACAAAGAAATTAATAAAGACATCATTTTTGATATATTAGATAAAGCTAGAAGAGCGCCTTCAGGTGGCAATCTTCAACCTTGGAGAGTGTGGGCTATTTCTGGAGATCCACTAAAAGAATTTAAAAATGAAATTAGAGATAAGGCTATACATAATCCAAGAGGTGAAGGAACAGAGTACAAAATTTATCCCCCAGATCTAAAGAATCCCTATGAGCAAAGAAGGAGAGATGTTGGAGAAGGCATGTATAGCGCTCTAAATATTTCTAGAGATGATAAGGCGGGGAGAATAAAACAATTCATGAGGAACTTTGAATTTTTTGGAGCTCCATCTGCTTTATTTTTTGCAATTGATAGAGATATGCAAGAGGGTCAGTGGTCTGATTTAGGTATGTTTATTCAATCAATAATGCTTCTTGCTAGAGAAAATGGTTTACATACTGCTCCTCAAGAGGCTTGGGCTATATGGTACAAAACAGTTAGTAAATTCTTAGAAATACCAGATGATCTGATGTTATTTTGTGGAATGGGAATAGGATACGCTGATCCAAACAATCCGATTAACTCTTTTAGAAGTGAAAGAGAGGAGGTTGAGGGATTTGCAAAGTTTATTGGATTTTAAATAATTCTTTTCTCTTTGAATTCTTTAATATTTTCATCGTTAAATCCAAGATTTTGAAGAATCTCCTCAGTATGTTCACCTAATAATGGAGGTCTTTTTTTAATTGTATTATCAGAATCTGATAATTTAACAGGTAAACCCATAACCGGAGATTTACCTGGTAAGCCAGGATATTCAATATCTTGAAAAAAATTCATTTCTTTTACATGTGGATCATCTAGTGCGGCTTGCAGATCATTAACTGGTCCAGCAGGTACACTTGCTTCAGCAAGTAAAGACAATGCTTCATCATTAGTATATTGAGATGCCCATTCACTAGTTTTTTTACTTAATAATTCTCCATTTATACCTCTATTAATGTCTGAATTAAATCTCTCATCATTTAAGAATTCTTCAGCATTTAATAAAACTGCCCACCTTTTAAATAATGTATCCCCTAAAACCTGAACAACTATCCATCCATCTTTTGTTTGAACCATATCAACAGGTCCAGCATAAGGGCTTCTATTTCCAATAGCCTTTCTATTTCTTTTTGTAATAGATTGCTCAATTAGATGAGTATTCATAAATGCTAATGAAGTTGCAAATAATGCACCTTCGACAATTTGGCCCTTACCAGTCTTGCCTCTTTCTATTATTGCAGCAAGAGTTCCCATAGCCGTAAGAGATGCAGTTCCATAGTCAATATAGGGTGAGTAAGCTTTTATTGGCTCATCATCATTCCCTGTAAGATAAGCCGCACCAGACATTGCTTGACCAACTCCATCAAAGCCAACTCTTTCAGAGTATGGCCCACCAGCTCCAAAAGCTGAAACAGTTGTTAATATGATACCAGGGTTATATTTTGATATTGTTTCATAATCTATTCCCATCCTTTTAAGTGTTTGAGGCGGTAGATTTGCAACTACAACATCAGCGGATTCTACTAATTTCTTAACTATTTCATCGGAGCCTTCTTTAGTAGGATTTAAGGTCATGCCTTTTTTATTTCTATTCATTTGCATAAACATTGCGCCTTCTCCACCATCATCTTTTAGTGGATGAACAAATCTATCCTCTGATCCACTTAATCTTTCTATTCTTATTACCTCTGCGCCAAGATCGCCTAGTAAGGCTGCACAATATGGACCCGCAATATACCTTCCAAAATCTAAAACTCTTATATCTTCTAAAATATTCAATTTAACCTCTCCTTAACATTAACAATAATTAATCATACAGAAATGTACTGGTAAAAGTATTACTGCACTATGTATTTGTTAGTAGCAAACATTTGACTGTACCTGTTCTATCATAGCTCCCCAATAATAATAATAGGTACAGTCAAATTAATTACTAACTTTTCTCATGTATATATATTATCTTATGACGGGAGATAAAAATGCATATTTTGCTTATTGAAGATGACATAAACGCAGCCCGTTATGTTATTAAAGGGTTAAGAGAAAGTGGTCACGTTGTCGATCATGCTTCAGATGGTGAAATGGGTCTAGATATGACACTTTCATCTAGTTTTGATGTAATTGTTATTGATCGAATGTTGCCTAAAATTGATGGATTATCCCTTATTATAAAGCTAAGAGAAGAAAATATAAGAACTCCTATTTTGATTCTATCCGCCTTAGGTGAGGTTGACGAAAAGGTAAAAGGTCTTAAGGCTGGAGCAGACGATTATTTAGCAAAACCATTTTCTTTTTCAGAGCTTTTGGCTAGAATTGAAGTTCTTCATAGAAGAACAAATCCTGAAACAGAAGAGACTTTTTTAAAAGTTGGAAATTTATCAATGAATCTTCTTTCTAGGGAGGTCCATCGCTCTAATATAAAAATTGATTTACAACCGAGAGAGTTTAGACTTCTAGAGTTTTTAATGAGAAGATCTAATCAAGTAGTAACAAGAACAATGTTACTCGAGGGTGTTTGGGAATATCACTTTGATCCTCAGACAAATGTTATAGATGTTCATATCTCTAGATTACGATCAAAAATCGATAAACCTTTTAATGAAAATCAAATGCTTTTTACTGAAAGAGGGGCAGGTTATGCCTTAAGAAGTAATGATTAATTTATTTCGCTTAACAAGTTTTCGTCTAATTTTTATTTATACAATTCTTTTAGTTATTTCAGTTTTTTTAATCGCATTTTATCTTCATTTATCAACCTCCAGAGACTTAAAAAATAGGGTTGATGAGGATACTATTAAAGAAAGTAAGATGCTTATTAGTGTTTATCAGAGAGGTGGTGTAAATCGTCTTGCTCGTTCCATTGCTCAGTTATCACAAATACCTAATGCAAACCTCTACGCCTTAAGAAATAATAAAAATGACATTATTGCTGGTAATTTCAATGATAAAGAATCGTTATGGAACTTAAAAAGGTTAGACGATGGCTGGGTTTCATTTTCTTCAATTAGAAATCAAGAATCTATAAATCAAAGTTTGCCTCCAAAAGAAAAATTTTTTCGAGGAAAAGAATTTATTCTTCAAGGAAGTTATAATCTGATAATTGGAAGAGATGTTAGTAATGAAGTTTATCTATGGAAAAGATTTCTAACAAATATAATTAGCGCAACATTTTTTGTTCTTATTTTAGGCTTATTTGGCGGCTATGTTTTAAGTAGAAATATCCTTAATAGAATATCTGCAATTAATAGAACAAGTATTGAAATAATGGATGGTGATTTATCACAAAGACTTCCAGTTGGATTAATAGATGATGAGTTAAACCAGCTTTCAGCTAACTTAAATCTAATGCTAGATAGATTAAATAAACTAATGATAGGAATGAAGGATGTAAGCGATAATATTGCCCACGACCTTAGAACGCCCTTAAATAAAATTAGAACTAATTTAGAGGTAACTTTAATGTCTAATCCAACTTCTGAGAATTATAAAAATTCTATCCAAGAGGTCATTCAGGATATTGATATTGTTATAAATACTTTTAATTCTTTATTAGCTATATCAAGAGTTGAATCAGGATCTCTATCACTTGATAAAGAAAAAATAGATATTAATAAGATGCTAGAGAATGTAATTGATTTATGGGAGCCGCTTGCAGAAGAGAGAGAAATTATTCTAATTAACCAGTGTGATCAGGATGTCCAACTGGAAGGCAATAGGAATTTACTCTCACAGGCTATTTCTAACCTTATCGATAATGCAATCAAATACGGACCTAACGGTAACAAAATTAATGTTGGGGCTAAACTTGAAAAAGATAATGTTATTCTGTGGATCTCAGATAATGGTCCTGGAATTCCTGATTCTGATAAAGAAAGAGTTTTGGAAAGGTTTACCAGGCTTGACATAAGTAGGAATACTCAAGGAACTGGCTTGGGTTTAAGCTTGGTTAACTCGAGTATAAAGTTTCACAAGGGTAGTATAAGTTTGCTAGATTCGAATCCTAATGGTTTAATTGTAAAACTAGAGCTTCCTAAGATTAATTAAAGTCCACCAGAGACAAATAAGCACTGTCCAGTTATCCAGCCTGAAGACGGTGAGGCCATAAAAACAACTGCCGCCCCAATATCTTCTGGTTTACCCCATCTTCTTAAAGGAATATTGATATGCTTTTTTAACTGTTCTTCTTTTTCAGGTGTATCCATATTCATAGAATCAATGAAATTTTCTGTAGGTATTGGGCCTGGTGCAACAGCGTTAACCCTTATATGAGGAGCTAATTCAATTGAGAATGTCGATGTTAAACTATTTATTGCTGCCTTTGATGCTCCGTAAGGACCATTTTTTATATTAGGACCCATATTTTTTGATGATGTTGATGATATATTAATTATTGAACCACCCTCACTACTCATATGATTTGCAGCAACTACACATCCTGACCAAGCAGCTTTTATATTAAGTTCAAGCTGAGCGTTGAATTGTTCTGGTGAGGTTCTTGTTAAGTAACGCGGCGTTCCATCGGGAAGTCCCCCAGCATTATTAACCCAAATTGAAAGTTTACCAAATTTATCAACAGTCTTTTGACCAAGATTTTCCATTGATTTTGTATCAGTAACATCTGTTGTAACTACCAAGGCTTTTCTTCCTAAAGATTCTATTTCCGAAGCTACTTTTTTAAGCTCATTTTCACTTCTTGATGCCAAAACAATATCTGCCCCAGCTTCTGCAAGGGCAATAGCAATCCCTCTTCCTATCCCTTTTCCTGCTCCAGTTACAACTGCTACTTGATCTTCAAGCTTGAATAAATCTAGTACTGACATATCTTCTCCTTTTTCGCTATTTTATATTGTACTTGCTAAACCTTTGGAGGATAGGATTTCAATCCAATATCCGTCTGGGTCTTTTATAAAAGCTAATCCTTTCATATTGCCATCATCAGGTTTTTTTTGGAATTCTACCCCTAAAGAGTCAAATCTTTCACATGCCTCATAAACGTCTGGAACCGTAATACCTATATGACCAAAACCCCTTGGGTCCGAGTTTCCATCATGATGAGAGAAACTTTCATCATCTTCTGTTCCCCAGTTATGTGTTAATTCAAGAACGGCTTTTTGATTTAAGGCATATGCAAATCTATCTTGCTTATTCTCTGGGACAGGGTCGTCTTCAGATCGGAGGTAGGATAAAAAAAATAAAGAAAATTCATAATCTGGAAAATCTAATTTTTTAAGGATAGTCATCCCTAATATACGAGTATAAAAATCTAGAGATTTTTCAGGATCTTTAATTCTGAGCATTGTTTGATTAAAAATATAATTAAGAGTTTTTTCATCAGGGTTTTGAGACATCTCTTCCATAGTTTTCTCCTATCTAGATAGGTTTATTATAAATGAGATAATAAAAAAGGGCTATACAAGTATAGCCCTTTTAAGTTTTATTTTATTAAGTATTAGAAATTAGCTGATAGTGTAATTCCATAAACTGTTCCTACAGAAGGAGAGCCAAAAATCATAAGACTGGATATATCCCTTACTGGACTTGTAATTTCATCAGTAAGATTTCTACCAAAGAGACTAATCTTATAATTATCTTTTAAGAAAGTTATAGAGGCATCAATTTTCTCAGTAGAAGGAACTTTACCAACATCTCTATTATCAGTAATAGAATATAATTCATCAACAAAGCTATATTTTGCAAATAGTTGAAGCTCACCATCACCTAAATCAGCAGTATAAGTACCACCAAACGATGCAGTCATTTCAGGCGCATATTTTGGTGTGAGATAGTCGTTATTTGTAGGTTCAACTAATCCTTCAGCGTTTGCACCATCAAGATCCGCAATGAAACCATCATACTCTGCATCAAGTAGACCCACGTTCACAAAAGCTTCAAAGCTCTCGTTTACAAGAAAGCGTGACTCGATTTCAAGTCCTTGGTATAAAACTCCGGCAACATTATCTATAACTGTAACAACGGTTTTGGTAGAAGGATCTAATTTAATTGTATCCTCTTGTTTGTCCTCAAAGTCATTTCTAAATGCAGCAATGTTTAACTGGACTCTTTTGTCCATAAGTAAACTCTTCATTCCTAACTCAAGTGTTTTTGCGTATTCCGGGTCATAAGTGTTTTTAAAGTCTGCAACATTTTGATTACGGCCAAAGAAACCACCGCTTTGGAAACCTTCTTTATAAGTTGCATAAAACATAAGGTCCTCAGTGTACTGATACGATAACCCAACCACACCCGAAATCTCATCATATTTCTTATTTAAAGTCGCAACACCAACTTCACCAGGAAGACCAATGCTTTCAAAGTTATTTATATAAGCTCTTTCAAGAGACGTTAGGTAAGACTGACCACCGGTAAATTGTTTTTCTTCTTCAGTATATCGTAATCCACCAGTTAGCATTATTTTCTCATTAAGCTGATAGTCAACATTAACAAAAACAGCCTTTGACTCAGTGTTTTGAGTTTGAAGTAATTTTTGTGCATAGTTTTCACCCAATGTTGCGCCTAGTCCAGGCTCGCATCGAATAGCGCCTAAACCAAACTGTTCACAAATTGGATAAAGTTCAGGAGCAACTAGTGTTGACCAAAATGATCCTCTAGTAACCCAGTCTTGTCTATAAGTACTATCCCAAAAATATGCACCAGTAGTAATATTTGCTTTATCGGTAATAATTTCTAAACGAACTTCGTGACTTTCTTGTTCGTAAGCATTAAATGCATCAATCCATATCCAAGGCATTGGCGTACCATCATACTCCCAAGTTGTTTGTTCACCTTCTTCACGGTAAGCACCAACATATGTTAAGGTCATACTGTCGCTTAAATCATATGTCATGTTTAACGTATAAGCATCAGTATCAAATTGACCTGGATTGTGATCATTTGTAGCATTTTCAGTAGGCCCTAAACCAGCTGTACTTTTACAGGTTGAGTAACCACCGGGATTATATTTAGCAATTAGTCCAGGAACACCTCTTGAAGGGTCATAGAGGTTGCATATTAATGTTGTATCATCATTTTCATTTGTCCATGCTCCAACATCACTTCCGTCATCATACTGTTCTATGGTTAGTAAAGCTTCAAATCTATCATTAGGTGTGAATAGGAAAGTTGCGCCATAGTTTGTATAATCTTTTTTAGGTCCATCAATTTTTAGAAATGTATTATAGATATGCCCATCATTCTTAATTGTTGTTCCAAATACTTTTAGTGCAAGAATATCTTCTACAATAGGAGTATTGATTAATGCTCTAAATTCCTCTTGGCCATTATCACCAATCGTCATCTCAACTTTTCCGCCAAATTCACCAGTAGGTCGTGATCGCATAACTCTAATAACACCACCGTTAGTATTTTTACCAAATAATGTTCCTTGAGGTCCTCTAAGTATTTCAATTCTCTCTAAATCAAAATTTTCAATTATTTGTCCTGAGTTAGTTCCTATAGCGACTCCATCAAGTTCAACTAAGATTTTAGGATCTAATGATTTATCAGACTCACTTGAATTAATACCTCTAAGAGTAATAGCTGACCCACGAGCTCGAACTGAAGTTTCTCCGATAATCACATTTGGAGCAAATGCACTTAAGTCGGCAATATTTCTAATTGTTGCATCTTGGAGTTGCTCAGTTACTGCAGTGATAGCAATAGGAACATCTTGAAGTGATTCCTCTCTCTTTCTTGCTGTAACAATAATTTCCTCAATTCCTAGGCTAGACGCTTCCTCATTGTCTTGAGCTGAAACTGGTAAAAAACTAGTAAAAATTAGTAAACTTAATGTTACTAAACCCATTATTAAACGATTAAATATAATCATTAATTATCCCCTTTTTTTATTTTTTTTGTTTTAGTAAATAATTATTTTTAAATTTGACTANACTTTTTTTATTTTATCAACANATTTTTACTTAATANATGCTTGTAAAAAAAATTACTAAAAAATACAAAAAAAAGGGCCATACAAGTACAGCCCTTTAAATTATATTTTTTTATTAGTAAATTTAGAATCTAGCCGATAGCTCAACTCCAAATCTACGTCCTTCATTGATAGTTCCAATAGCAAATAACGGCATTATTGGATCAACAACTTCATATTGTTCATCAGTTAAATTTGAACCATAAAGAACAAGCGACCAATTATCAGTATAGTATCCAATTGATGCTGTTAGATTATCTATTTCAGGCGCTCTAGCAAGATTAGCATTTAGAAGATCTGTTTCTTGTTCACCAATTACAGAGAACTTAGCGAATACATCAACCGTTCCTTGTCCAGCTGGCACAGATAATGTACCACCAACACCCCATGATTCTTCAGGGGCAAATCTTGGTGTTAAGAAATCAGCAGATTCAATTTTTGTGACTCCATCACTTTCATTGATATCCGTAAAGAAACCTTGGTAGGATGCATCTAAAGTTCCGTAATTAGCAAATACTCTCAAATACTCATTTACAAGAATTTGTACATCAATCTCAAAACCTTCATATTCAGCTGCCGCAACATTAGACCAGAAGGACGCAACTGTTTTAGTTTGAGGATCAACTTGAGTAGATTCCTCTTGCTTACCAGCATAATCATTCATGAAGTAGGCTGCATTAAGCTGGACTCTTCTATCAAATAAGAAAGCTTTATACCCTAACTCAGTACTTTCTGAGAACTCAGGATCATATTGATTCCTTCTCATGTGTTTAGTTTGCTGAACAACAGCATAGAAACCACCAGAGTGGAAGCCTTCTGTATAAGTAAGGTAAGCTAATGAGTCTTCATTTATTTGATATGTTAAACCTAATTTAATTGAAGTATCATCCCACTTTTTTTGAAGATCAGCATAATCAGGGAAATTACGTCCTTCACCTATATCATGTCCAGCAAGATAAGCTTGTCCAGCATAGAAATCTTTCTCTTCTTCTGTCCACCTAACACCAGTAGTAAGCGTCCATCTATCAGACACTGACCAATCCGCTTGAGCATAAGCTGCAATGGACTCTGTTTTTTGCGTTGAATAAAGGATTTGATACAAAGTACCTTCAGGATATGCAGCTTCAGTTGGGTCACAAGCTACAGAATATGTTGGTTCAAAAAAGTCCTGACAAAGTTCCCATTGACCAGGTGCTGATAAAGCTCCTCCAAAAAGAACTCCCCAAAATGTTCCACCTGTTGCCCAATCTTGAGTATGTTCTTTTTCAAACATATAAAGACCAGCAGTAAATTCAACATTATTATATGAACCGTTAAGCTGTATTTCATGACTTGTTTGATCATAAACATTCCATCTCTCAAGAGTGATGAAAGGGGCTGCAGATCCATCATAATCATAAATACGGTCTTCAGTTACATCTCTATAACCAAAAATATACTTAACAGTAAGGTTTTCATTTAGCTCATATGACATATTAAGCGTAATAGCCTCTGTTTTAACTGAGGCATCATGTTGAGTGTCGTTTTCAGCATAAGGTAACTGATCCGGAGAAGTTCTACATGCTTCTGGATATATCGTACAAGCTAATAATCCACCGCTAAAATCTGTTGTATTTGGACCTGGGGGTGGAGGGGCTATGACACCTGGCGCAACATTAAAGTTCTGATTGTAAGCTTTAAGCGCACTTTGATCATCCATGCTTTCAACTGTTAAAAGAGCTTCAAATCTATCATTTGGTGTAAATAAGAATGTAGCACCATAAGCAGTGTAATCTTCATCACCATTATTTCCGCCTATAGTAATATTTGGAATCCAACCATCAGCTTGAATTGATGTTGCGAAAAATTTTGCAGCTAAATTATCTGTTAAGGCAGTATTTATAACTGCTCTAAATTCTTGACGATCATTTTCACCCAAAGTTACTTTAATTTTCCCCCCAGGTTCACCTGTAGGGCGTGTTCTGATAACATTTATCACACCACCAGTAGTATTTTTACCAAATAAAGTACCTTGAGGACCTCTTAAAATTTCAATTCTTTCCATATCAAAATTATCTAATAAAGAACCTGCATTTTGGCCAAGATATATACCATCAATATTTACGGCAATAGGTGAGTCAAAAGTATTATCTGTATTAGTAGCAGCAGCGATACCTCTAATTTGAATAGAACTGGCACCACCTCTTCGACCTTCACCACCTAGAACAACATTAGGAGCATATCCAGTTATATCTGCAATATTTCTTATTGTTGAACTGAGAAGTTCTTCGCCCATAGCTGTTATAGAAATCGGAACATCTTGAGCAGATTGCTCTCTCTTTTGCGCAGTAACGATAATTTCTTCAATTTGAAGCGAATTATTTTCTTCTTGAGCAAAAGCATAATTATTATTCGTTATTAATAGAGCTAAAAATACAAAGCTCAATAATATGTACTTTAAAGATTTCACTTTAAGTCCTCCCATTATTATTTTTATTTTTATTGGCTTATATAAAATATAAGACTTAATCGAAGATATTTAAAAATAAATAGC
>PAGD01000028.1 GCA_002704345.1 Rhodobiaceae bacterium
CTCCTACAAGTAATGGATTATTTTTTCTTCTCCTGCTAAGTATTTGAATTAATCGATTAACCTCCTCAGCCCTTCCTATCAAGGGATCAATTAATTGTTTTTTTGCTTTTTCATTTAAATTTTCACAAAATGCATCAAGAGCACTTTCTTTTGAGGAGGACGAATCATTTTCCTCATAAGAAAATTGATCATCATCTGAGTCAGATTGAATTGATGCAAATGTTTGGTTTTTCTTTATGCCGTGAGCTAAAAATTGGACTGCATCATATCTAGTCATTTCTTGCTTTTCTAATAAATAAACTGAATAGCTTTCCTGTTGAGAAAAAATAGCTACAAGAATATTTCCGCCATTAACCTCTTGGCCACCTGATTGCTGAACATGAATTGCCGCCCTTGTAACAACCGTTCTATATCCAGCAGTAGGTTCTGGAACACCCCCATCTTCAGAGCTAACTAAATAATCCTGCTTATTTATAAAATCTAACAATTCAGTTTTTAATAATTCGATTTCAACATTAGATGCCATTAGGACTTTATAAGCATCCTTATCATCAAGAAGGGAGAATAAAAGGTGCTCTATTGTAACATGTTCATGTTTTTTTTGAGCTGCAAAGTCAATTGATCTTTGAAGTGTTTCTTCTAGTGATTGAGAAAATGATGTCATTTAAGCTTTTTCCATTGTGCATTGTAAAGGGTGATTATTTTTTCTTGATGTATCAAGAACTTGAATTACTTTTGTCTCAGCTATTTCATAAGAAAAAACACCACAAACACCTATACCATTTTGATGGACATGAAGCATTATTTTTGTTGCCTCTTCATTACTTTTATTAAAAAAACTTTTTAGAAGATAAATAACAAATTCCATGGGTGTATAATCATCATTGAGAATAAGAACCTTGTATAAAGAAGGTTTTTTTACCTTATTTTTAACTTGGGTCTTTAAAGACGAGTCATTATCAATAAATTTGTTTTTATCACTCACCTTTTTAATTCCTTTTCATTTTTTCATTCATAATAATATCTCTAGCTTCATTTATTCTTGCGCTCAAGTAAGAAGAACCACCTTTATCAGGATGTAATCTTGTTATCAATTCTTTATGAGCCTTATTTATATTGTCAATTGATGCATTTTCGTCAATACCCAATAAATCATAGGCCTCGGACAATGGAATGGATGAATTATTTTTTTTCTTAAAAAGCCTCATAATTAAATCAAAAAAGACCTTTCTTTTAAAAAACCAAATAGCTAGAGAAACAAAGAAGGTAGAAAAATAATAAAGACCAAAAAATAAAAATAGTATTGATAGTAAAATAGAAAAAATTACAATCACCGTTCTAATTTTTTCTTTGAAAATCTCTTTTTCTGAAGATATTATCCAATCAAAAAGGAAAATCAAAAATATCAAGAAAATAATTCCTAGCACTAAAACCATAGAATCACACCAGCCCTAGAGAATGAAGGTCTGAAATAATTTCTTGATCATCATTTTTATTATTAATATCAAATAATCTTGTGTCACTTGGAGAATTTTTTGTTTCTAAATACCTCCAGCCCTGAAATGGCCTCTCTTTAAAAGGAACAGTAAGAATTAAATCTTTATTTAAATCTAACCTACACCTATTAACATTATCGTTATCAGTAAATCTTTCAATTTTTAAAATTTCTTGTCTTACACATAATTTACCTTTTATTACCCAGTATATTGACCCTCCATTAAGAACTTCCTCAAATCTTTTAGGGAACATCCGTGTTATGTGAATTGTTTCGCCATAGCGACCTCTAACAAACTCCTGACGATTATAAAGATCTAATACTGAGTCTGCACCAACGCATAATTTCTTAATATTTAATGTCATTTTAAACCAAAAAAATTGCTGCGAGTCCAAGAAAGGAGAAGAAACCAACGACATCTGTAACCGTGGTTACAAAAACACTGGAGGCCAATGCAGGATCAANACCCATTTTATTAAGGATAAGAGGTATTATTATTCCTGAAAAACCAGCGACCACCATATTTAAAACCATTGCTAGCGCCAAAACTATACCTAGAGCAGGATTGTTAAACCAAAAGGCACTTAAAAAGCCTAAGATTAAAGCAAATAATACTCCATTTAAAAAACTTACTAAAATTTCTCTATTTATAATTCTTTTATAATTTAAAGGAATAAGATCTCTAGTAGATAATGAGCGAACTGCAATAGTTAATGTTTGAGTTCCAGCATTACCNCCCATAGAGGCAACAATAGGCATTAAGATTGCNAAAGCAACCATCTCNTCTATGGTTCCATCGAANATAGCTATTACCATAGAGGCAACAACAGCGGTTATAAGATTTATAAATAACCATGAAAATCTACCTCTTGAAGCCTGAATTACATTATCAGTAATATCTTCATCACCAACACCACCAAGCAGCTTAATATCCTCACCAGCTTCATCCTTTAAAACTTCAACAACATCATCTGCAGTAATAACACCTATTAACCTTCCTTCGTCATCAGTAACTGGAGCAGAAACCAAATCAAATCTTTCAAATTGATATGCAACAAGTTCTCTATCCATATCCCCTGAAATTATTATTAGTTCATGAGCTTGAAGATTTTTTAAACTTTTGTTTCTAGGGGACCTTATAATATTAGATAAGGATATTGCTGCAACTGGCTTAAAAGTNCTATCTATCAAATAAATTTCATAGAACTCAATTGGTAAATCATCCCCTTTTCTTAAAAAATCTATTGCCTCACCAACATTAATATTTGGATTAAGAGCAACAAAGTCGAGTGACATCAATCGGCCGGCGCTATCCTCGGGATAATTCAATGATGATTGNAGTTCCTCCCTTTCATTCTTAGGGATTTTATTTAAAATTAAATTTTTATCGTCCTCTTCAAGATCNTCTATTACATGAATTGCATCGTCTGTTTCAAGTTTTTGAAGAGCCTNGGCAACATAAGAGTGGCCTAAAAGATTAATGACTTCCTCTCTAATAGTTTCTTCCAATTCAGACAAAATTTCTGGATTGAAGTCGTTTTCAATGAATTCAATGAAATCTTTTACTTCATGCCTTGGAATAAGATTAATTATATCTGCAATATCAGCAGCAGATAAGTTTTTAGTTAATGATATAATTTTATTCTTATCAGATGTGTCTAAAGCATCCATCACNTCGGAAATTAAAGATGGATCAAAAGGNGTAAAGTCANTACCTTGATTNTTTACCTTAATCTGTGTCATAAAAATCTCATTACTTTAGTTTAATGGTGCGGCCGAGAAGACTCGAACTTCCACGGGTTTTATCCCACAGCGACCTCAACGCTGCGCGTCTACCAGTTCCGCCACGGCCGCATTTTAATTTATAATATATCAATAGATAAAAATAATTTATATATTATATAATTAAATCTGGTTTTTACATTAAAATATATAACTTAAAATTAACCAATGGTCATGAAAATAAAAGAGATGGAATACTTAATTTCCAATAAAATAATTAACTATGAAGATAGTGTTAAGGCAATGGAAAATAGAGTTGAGGATATAAGCTCTAAAAAAAAACCTGAATTACTTTGGTTTTTAGAACATCCTCCAATTTATACCGCTGGAACAAGTTCAATTGACTCAGATCTTTTAAAAAAAAATACTCTTCCTGTATATAGAACTTCAAGAGGCGGGGAGTACACTTATCATGGGCCAGGTCAAAGAATTATTTATATAATGCTGAATTTAAGAGAAAGAAATTACGATATAAGAAAATTTGTAAACACACTTGAAAGTTGGATAGTTCACTCGCTTGACGATATTGGANTAAAATCTCAATTAATAAATGGAAAAGTTGGTGTTTGGATTNNTAATAATGATCAGCCTGAAAAAAAAATAGCTTCTATNGGTCTAAGGGTTAGAAAAGGTATAACCTTTCATGGAATTAGTATTAATATAGATCCAAATTTAGATCATTTTGATGGCATTATCTCCTGCGGCAACAAGAGCAATGGNGTCACGAGTTTAAAAAAATTAGGGATAACTTTACCAACCAAAAAAATTGATGAAATACTTTTAAAAAACTTTGAGAAAGATTTTCGAATAAATACTAGGTTTACTCAAATTCAATCATAACTTCGTCCGCTGCAAGACTATCACCCTCTTTGCAAAATATTTTTTTAACAATACCTGAGGTTTCTGAGCGAATAATATTTTCCATTTTCATTGCCTCTACCGTNCATAATTTATCACCATCCTCAACCTTATGACCTTCTTCAATATCAATAGAAACTACAAGACCNGGCATTGGGCACTTTATAATTTTTGCATNTTTTATAATGACTTTTTCAATCATNTNTGCNGATAGATCATGGGCAATTTTTGATCTTACATTNACAATTCCATTCAATCCAAAACCTTTAATTTCATAACCTTTTACACTTTTATTAATTTGTAGAGTTGANAGGCTCTCATCNATTTTAATTTTAATTATTTTATCTTCTGGTCTCCAATCGGACTCTATAGAAATAACCTTATCATTATGCTCAATAATTGTATTTTTTAGAGTATTGTAAGCTTTAAATATAAAGATATTCTCACCCATTGAGGCAACNAAAGATTTTTCATTAAGACTAGAATTATTTTGGCTATCATAATATTGGGAATTATTTTCTTCCTTTATATATGCAAAAACCGCTGTTAAAGAAAACATTAAAGCATTTTCNTTATCAAGGACCTTAGAAGAGAAACCATCAGGNTATTCCTCATCAATAAAACCTGTGTTTATCTCACCGTCTAAAAATTTTTTATTTTTAATAATTGAAGAAAGAAGGTTAAGATTATTTTGAATTCCAGAAATTTCGAAATTATTTAATGCCTCTTGCATTAAATTGCATGCATCAAGTCTTGTTTCACCATATGAACATAATTTAGAAATCATAGGGTCATAAAACATTGAAATCTCTCCGCCNTCAAAAACACCTGTATCATTCCTAATATTGTCAATACCCAAAGGTGGTTTATAAGTTATCAACCTTCCGGTTGAGGGCATAAAATTTCTTTCAGGGTCTTCGGCATATATTCTTGATTCGATAGCCCAACCATCAAAACTTACATCATCTTGAGTTATATTTAATTTTTCACCTGCAGCAACTTTTATCATTTCTTCAACAAGATCAAAACCTGTAACAAGCTCAGTAACGGGATGCTCAACCTGNAGTCTAGTATTCATCTCAAGAAAATAAAAATTTCTATCTTGGTCAACAATAAATTCTACAGTACCAGCGCTTGAGTAACCGACTTTTTTTGCCAATTGAACGGCTTGATTACCCATTGAATTTCTTAATTCCNTGTCAACAAAAGGNCTGGGTGATTCTTCNATTATTTTTTGATTTCTTCTTTGAATAGAACANTCTCTTTCACCTANNTGAATAACATTGCCATGATTATCTGCAAGAATTTGTATTTCTATATGTCTTGGCTTAGTTATAAATTTTTCAATAAAAATTCTATCATCACCGAAACTTGATTTTGCCTCATTAATTGAAGAGGTAAAAGCGTCGGGAATATCTTTTTCAGTAAAGGCAATTCGCATTCCCTTTCCGCCTCCGCCAGCCGAGGCTTTAATCATTACTGGAAAACCAACTTCATTTGCTATTGAAACCGCTTCATCAATATCTTTTATAATACCTTGATGGCCCGGAACAGTATTTACTCCAGCCTCTATAGCAAATATTTTTGATTCAATCTTATCNCCCATTATTCTTATTGGTTCAGCAGATGGGCCAATAAATGTTATATCTTCCTTTTCCAATTTATTCATAAAAGTATGATTTTCAGATAAAAAGCCATATCCAGGATGAACGGCGTCTGCTCCAGTTTCCTTACAAGCTGAGATTATCTTATCTATCGATAAGTATGACTCTGATGATGCTGCTGGTCCTATATTAACTGACTCATCNGCTAATGATACATGAAGAGATCTTTTATCTGCATCTGAATAAACTGCAACTGTTGGAATTGATAATTTTTTACAAGTAGAAATAATTCTACAAGCAATTTCACCGCGATTTGCAATTAGTATTTTTTTAAACATTTAATTCTCATAAGGGTAAGTTGTCGTGTTTTTTCCAAGGATTNGAAAGTTTTTTATTTCTAAGCATCTTGAGTGCTTTTCCAATTCTAGATCTAGAGTTTCTGGGCATAATCACATCATCAACATACCCTCTTTCAGCAGCAACAAATGGATTTAAAAATCTATCCTCATAAGCTTCGGTATGTTTGTTTATTTTTTCTTCATCTCCAATATCATTTCTATAAATAATCTCAACAGCCCCTTTAGCACCCATTACGGCAATTTCAGCACTTGGCCATGCATAGTTAATATCACCCCTCAAATGTTTTGGTGCCATAACACAATAAGCTCCACCGTAAGCCTTTCGCGTTATAATAGTTACCTTAGGAACGGTTGCTTCAGCATAGGCATAAAGAAGCTTTGCACCATTTTTNATAAGCCCCCCATACTCTTGGTCTGTACCAGGCAAAAAACCAGGAACATCGACAAAAGTTACTAAAGGAATAGAAAATGCATCACAAAATCTTACAAATCTTGCAGCTTTTCTGCTTGCATCAGAATCTAATACACCAGCTAAATGAAGNGGCTGATTACCAACTAAGCCAACGGTATGACCATCAAATCTACCAAATCCAGTAACAATATTTTGAGCAAATTTCTCCTGTATTTCAAAAAACTTACCCTCATCTGTAACTTTAAAAATTAATTCCTTTATATCATAAGGTGTATTGGAGTTATCAGGAACAAGTGTATCTAAACTTATTTCAGAACGACTTATAGGATCACTAGTATCCCTTATAGGCGATTTNTCTATATTACTTGATGGAAGAAAACCTATTAATTCCCTCATTTGCTCCATCATTTCCAAGTCATTCTCATAGGCGCCATCTGCNACGGAAGATACTGAGGTATGTATTTCGGCGCCACCTAGCTGCTCAGCAGTAACCTCTTCATTAGTNACTGTTTTGACTACATCAGGGCCTGTAACAAACATATAAGATGTATCTCTTACCATAAAAACAAAGTCAGTTAATGCTGGAGAATAAACATCCCCCCCCGCACAAGGTCCCATAATAATAGAAATTTGAGGAATTACTCCAGATGCTAAAACATTTCTTTGAAAAACCTCTGCATAACCTCCTAGGGAATCAATTCCTTCTTGTATTCTTGCACCTCCAGCATCAAGAACACCGATGAGAGGTGAATTATTTTTTAAAGCCATATCTTGAATTTTATTTATTTTCTTTGAATGTGCTAAAGATAAAGAACCTCCAAAAACAGTAAAATCTTTAACATAAATGAAGACGGTTCTTCCGTTTATAAGGCCTGATCCAATAACAACACCATCACCAGGAATTTTCTGATCTTGCATACCAAATTCATGAGAGTCATGCTCAACGAACATATCATATTCCTCAAACGAACCTTCATCCAAAAGAATCTGGATTCTCTCTCTTGCGGTAAGCTTTCCCTTAGAATGTTGCGANTCAATTCTTTTTTGACCACCACCAAGTTTTGCATTTTCTCGNCTTAACTCAAGCTCTTTAATTATATCATCCATTAAAAACCTCTTNATCCCTAATTTTNAAAACCCTCAATATTTGGANTNAATGGTAAATTATATTTTTTCCAAGTTTCTTCCATATGTTTTGGTAAAGAAGCTTCGAAATGTAATATGTCTCCATTAACATTCATAAAGTCAACACTTTGGCTGTGAAGGTGTAATTTTTTAAACATTAAACCTTCTTTTGTATGTCGACCATATTTTTTATCTCCAACAATTGGAAAGGACGACATTGATGCATGTTGTCGTATTTGATGAGTCCTCCCAGTGACAGGTCGAAAAGCAATCCAAGAAATTTTATTNTTTAAATTCAATATTTTATAGTACCTNGTTAAAGCATCTATATTATCATTATTNTCCCCCACCTTAATATCAAAATTAATATCACCTTTATTTATCGCAGGAGATCCATCGGTTATAGCCCAATAAGTTTTATTAACTTTTCTTTCTTTAAATAAACTTGAAAGGTGAACGGCCATTTTTCTTGTCAAAGCAACAACNAGAACACCAGAGGTTTCCTTATCAAGTCTATGAACTAACCTTGGACTGAAATCTGAATTAAAAAAAGCAGACTGTAAATAGCCNTCAATATGACTTTCTATACCTGTTCCACCCTGAACAGCTAATCCAAAAGGTTTATTAAGAATTAAAATTTCATTATTTTGAAAAATTGTTATTTTTTTAATAAAGTTGGCTGCCCCAGGAATCCGAGCATTATTAATTGAGCTTGTAGTTAGNTCGTCTAGAAAATCAGGTAAAGTTAAAATATCNCCTTCATTTAATCTAAAATTGGATTTAACTTTTTTGCCGTTTACCCTTATTATCCCCTTACGAAGTAACTTCTCTAAATTATTGTGACTAATTTTTGAAAAAAAATGACTAATCCATCTATCAAGCCTAGCNCCAAAGAAGTCTTCNTCTATATTATGCTCTCTAAGATCCGTCATGGGCTAATAAACCTTGAAAGAATAAATCCAAGGTAAAGAGAAAAAATAGATAAAAAAACCGAAANAGAAATATATAAAAATAAGTTCTGATATTCTTTCTCAATAAACATATTAATTGAATCTAATGAAAAAGCCGAAAACGTTGTAAAACCTCCTAAAATACCNGTCATAAAAAATAATTTATAGAATTCAGAGGAATTATTTGAGGTAAAATAAAAAATANCCCCCATAACAAATGAGCCTAAAATATTTACAAATAGAGTTGCCAATGGAATCGGTAGACCAAGAATACTTCCAAAAATTAAGTTGAAAGAATAACGAGCCAGAGCACCGATAAAACCNCCAAAACCTACATATATAAACGACACTTAAATTTTTCTCCAAATTTGNTCAATAGTATGAAAAGATAACTAGTATTATATATTAAAATTAAATCGTTACTAATAAGATTATGAAATCAAAATTAATTAATATTACATGGCTTGAATATAAAGGAGAAATCAAGAAAAAACCTTATGATAATATCCATTATAAAATAGCACATTGTAATTCAATCGGAATTGAAGAATATAAAAAAATATATCATAACGTTGGAAGAAATCATGGTTGGTTTGGTAGGAGTAACATGAGNAACCAAGATCTAGAGAAAATAATATTTAATAAGAAAGTCGAAATATATTTAATGAAGGAAGGTACTGAAAATATTGGATTTTTTGAAATTGATTACACAAATGATTACATAAAAGACAAAGAATTAAGAATAGTTCACTTTGGGTTAATAGAAGGTTATATTGGAAAAGGTTTAGGGATAAAATTAATGGATGCAGCTATTACAAGAGCTTATAACCTTAACATTAAAAAAGTTATTCTTCAGACAAATTCTTTAGATCACAAAAGAGCTCTTNCTTTTTATAAAGAGTATGGTTTTAAAGTCTTTGCACAAGAAACTAAAAATTTAATTTATGCNGTTAACTAAATGATAAAAAAAATAATAGCTTTTGTCATTTTAATTTCATCAATGAGTAATTATTCATTAGCCCAAAAGGATACTTTGTATTTATCTGTAGCTTCTAGCTTGTATAATGTTAGCAAATCATTNACCGAGGAATGGAAAAGGAAAAATAATACAGATGTAGTTATAATTACAGGACCTACATCTTTGATCGCTAGACAAATTTATAATGGTCAAACCTCAGATATTATTATATCTGCAAATAGAGATTGGTTATTATGGATGAATAATAAAGAACTTATTAATATTGAAGAAGCTAGTTTAATTGCAAAAAACTCATTAATTTTTTCAAGTGGGATAAATAAAGGGTTTTATGTTGATATAAATTCTAAAAATTTTAAAGAAGATTTTATAAATCAATTATCNTCATCTATGTTTCCAATTCCCCATCCATCGACGGTCCCACTTGGTATATATGCAAAAGAAGCACTTAAATCTATGGAGCTTTGGAGTTTACTGGAAGGCAAATTAGTATATACGGCTTCATCACAATCAAATTTAAAATTTATATCCAACGGAGATGCTTTGGTTGGAATAAGTTATTTATCAGATGCTGTCTCATCTCCCAATATTTTAATAGTTNCTAAAATCGATGAAAAAATATTTCGTTACGAAAAGCCAACATATTGGGCAGCAAAAATTAATAGAAATAAAAATAATAATGATTATGGATTTATTAATTGGTTAAAATCTAAAGAAGCNCAAANAATAATTAAAAATTATGGCTTTGAAACCATAAATTAAATCGAGGTTAAGTTGACTGATTTTGAAATAAATGCCCTTTTTTTAAGTTTAAAAATAGGAATGCTATCAACATTATTAATTATAATACCGGGAATTTTTATGAGCTGGATTCTTGCTAAAAAGAANTTTCTAGGAAAAACAATTATTGATTCCTTCATTCATNTACCCCTTGTAATTCCGCCAATAGGTATTGGTTACATACTTCTAATAATGTTTGGAAAAAATAGTTTTTTAGGAAACTTTCTTTTTCAAAATTTTAATATAAATTTATCTTTTTCTTGGGTTGGTGCTGCTTTAGCATGCTCTATCATGTCCTTTCCTTTAATGGTTAGGCCAATTAGAGTCTTGATGGAGGCGCAAGATAAAAAAATTGATGACGCTGCAAGAATATTAGGGGCATCAGAATTTAAAATCTTTTTATCTATTACACTTCCTTTAGCTTACCCAGGTATATTAGCTGGATTAGTTTTATCTTTTGCACGATCTATAGGCGAATTTGGTGCAACAATTGCTTTTGTTGGAAATATTCCAGGAGAAACTCAAACACTTCCATTGGCGTTATGGACTTTGATCGAAACATCCAATAGTAATAATGAAATTATTCGATTAGGATTAATATCCGTTTGTCTATCATTGTTGGCCTTATTAATTGCAACAAATATTGAAAAAAAATTTTTAGACAAATTAAAAAATGGAAAAATAAATTAAACATAAATTATAAATAAATATTGTTTAGTTGTTTAATGCTTTATTTATGAATTACCTTAAGTTTTATAAAAATGGAGAGAGCCTTTGTTTAAAGTTTTTTTAAAAATATTCTTATTTTTATTTGTTTTAATAATAATTAATCCAACTCCTTCTATTTTATATGCAAATGAAGAAAAGATTTTAAAAAGAGGTAATGGAGCAGAGCCTGATACCTTAGATCCCCATCTTGCTACCGGGGCATGGGAAGGAAATATAATTAACGATTTATTTATAGGGCTTTATACAAAAGATATAGATGGAAATCCCATTGGAGGCTCATCAATAGATTACTCTAAAACTGAAGATGGTTTAAAATATACCTTTATATTGCGAGATAATCATTTTTGGTCGGATGGTGTAAAGGTTACAGCAAATGACTATGTTTCAGGCTTTAAAAGAGTTTTAAACCCTAAAACAGCCTCACAATATGCATCCTTGCTATACATGATTAAAAATGCTCAGGAAATTAATAATGGAACCAANCCTATTGAGATGCTTGGGGTAAGNGCNATTGGTGATTATAAATTAGAAATTGAATTAAAATATCCAACCCCCTACCTTTTAGAGCTACTTACTCATTATACCACCTACCCNATTCCTAGTCATGTTTTGAAAATACACGGAAAAGATTGGATAAAACCAAAAAATATACAAACAAATGGACCATACACACTTCTTAGTTGGAGAGCACATGACAGCATTAGGTTAAAAAGAAATACTTTTTTTTATGATGATAGCAATGTTTGGTTTGATGAGGTTATATATTACCCAACAGAAGATAATGAGGCAGCCTTAAGAAGATTTAGAGCCGGAGAACTTGATATAAANAGTGGCTACCCTGAAAACAAATCATCTTGGCTGAAAAAAAATATGCCTGAGAATATAAGACACGATAATATTCTCGTTGTCACATATCTAATATTTAACTGTCAATCAGAGCCATTCACAGATAAATTAATTCGCAGGGCTGTTTCTTTATCGATTGATAGGGATATTATAGTTAATAAAATAAGAAATTTTAATGAAACTATCGCCTGGTCTCTAGTCCCAAAGGGTATAATGAATTATGANTATTCAGGTCTTATTGAAGAAAAAAATCTTACCCAAGAAGANAGATATATTAAAGCAAAAAAAATCCTCGAATCTAAAGGTTATTCGAAAAATAACCCTTTAAAGTTTACCCTTAAGTATAGAAATGGTGGTGACCAAAAAAAACATATGGTTGCGATACAATCTATGCTTAGTAAAGCTAATATAGAAGTTTCTCTTGAGGCGTCAGAACCAAAAGTCTTATATAATTATTTACGAACAGGTGATTTTCAAGTAGGTGATGCCGGGTGGATTGCTGATTTTAATGATGCTTCGAATTTCTTATTTCTCTTTGAATCTTCATCAGGCCCCCTCAATTATGGGAAATATAAAAACCCAAATTTTGATTTACTAATGACAAATGCTCAGAATGAAATAGATACCACCAAAAGAGCTGCTATTTTAAAAAATGCAGAAAAAATATTAATGGAAGATATGCCATTAGCTCCAATATTGTTTGGAATAAGCAGATCTCTTGTTAGAGAAAATATCTCCGGGTGGAGAGAAAACTCATCTTCATTTCATGGAACAAGATATCTTAAAAGAGAGTGACTTCCTAAAAAAGTAGGAAGCCACATTTCTTTATTTTAAAATTTTGAAGATGCCCTAACATACCATTGCTGAGAGCCCCAAGTCCTATAAGAAGGATCAAAATCATTAGCAAAGCTATCTGAGAAAAATGGAGGGTCTTCATCTAATAAGTTATCAACACCTACTGTTAATCTAGTATTATACTGATCAAAATTATATGAAACCTGACCATCTAAATACCAAGTCGCTGATAGTTTTGTAACATCATCACCAGAAGTAGAGCCTCCTCCACTCAATGTTTTAGGAAAAGCAGAATATATTCCATCTACTTCTCCATGATATTGAGCAGATAAAGAGGCGCTAAGCGAGTCTTTAGACCAAATTACACCAAAGTTTCCTTTAACCTCTTTATATTGCGATCTACCACTTCCGCTTACATATCCGGCGCGATGCTCAACAGAGCCATCTGCACGAGTAACATCAAATGTATCTAAAAAAGCTAACTCACTTGATACTATCCATGATCCATAATCATCGTTCCACTCATATATAACTGAGATTTCAGCACCTGAGGTCTCAACTTGACCAATATTATTAGAAAGATCTCTTAAATCAGAAATTAAACCTGATGTGTTTCTATCAATTAAACCGCAATACCTAGAGTTATTTTCTTTATAACAACCATCAAGCAGGAGTTGTGCACCTATTGTTGAAATAGTATTTGTTATTTCAACCTCGTAGTAATCTGCATAAATTGACAGACCTTCAACTGGTTTAATAATAACACCAAAGTTAATTCCTTCAGATTCTTCAGGTTGAATATCTGGATTACCGCCTGTGGTTATTCTAATTTGAGTATTAGGTTGTGTAAATCCAGCTGGAACACCTTCAGTAGAACATTGTCCTAATTGTGAACCATCTGCATTACCAGTAAAATTATCCGATAAAGCATCACATGGATCCTGAAGATCAGGATAGCTGTCCAATTGACCACCATAAAGTGTTCCAATTCCAGGTGCTCTAAAACCTTCAGCAAATGTTGCTCTAAATGTAACAAGCTCATTTGGCGACCATGTAACACCATACTTAGCATTAGTTGTTGTTCCAAAGGTTGAGTAATCAGAATGACGAACAGCAAGACTTAAATCTATAGTATCCACAACAGGTATAGCTAATTCAAGATATGCCTCATCAACTTCAAAATCTCCAGCAATTGGGCTTGATGCATTTCCAGAGGAAAGACCTGCTGCAATAAATGCATCAGGGTCATACTTTCCCTCTTCTTTTCGATGCTCTATTCCAAAAGCAAGTCCTAGCGGTCCTGCGGGTAATTCCATGAGTATTCCATTTACATCAAAGCCATAATTTTTCATTTCATTCATACCCGTGTCGTGAGCAATGAATGTAATATAATCAACCATTTCTTTTGTTATAGTTCCTGATCCACTCCAAAGACCTTCACCCAAATATTCTCCATCAGCACCTTGCCCACCAAAAACATTTAAAGCAACACAATCCCCGGTACATGCGTCACCGCTTAGAGCTTTTCTAATATTTCCGGTATTTAATAGACCATAAGTTGTTGTTGTATTTTTATTTTGAGCCCATATCAAATAAGCATCAACATCCCATTTACCAAAAGATGATTCCACTCCTAATGCGACTCTGTATGTCTCAGTATCCTGAATAAAGTTTCTCTCTCCAGCTTCTAAAAGCCTTCTTCCAAACCAACCAACTGAATAACCCCCAGGGTAATTAGCATCATTACAAGTCTTTCCTTCAACAGAATCTCCATAAAGATCACAAAATTCTATACCAAATGGGTTATAAGGATTATTTCTTGAGATACCCTCACTACCACCAAAATCTCCGAAACCATAAAATAATGGCATAGGAGCTAATAATTGATCGGAAATTCTATTCTGATAAACACCAAATAAAGTAACATCAGTGTTTTCTGTTATAGAATATTTACCTTTTGCATAAAAATTCTTTCTCTCGTTAGGAGTTTCGACATAGTTAGCAGGATTATAATTAAATCTATCATCAGGGCTTGACCAGCATCTAAAGTCAGATGGAGACGAGCCATTAGTACCTTCAATAGGTTGAAAATTAGAGCAATCACCTACTACTCCTCCATAAGCAAGTCTTCCGGGAGGTGTGCCTGAAGAACCACCTGAGCTTGGTCTTGCAGCAGTCTGAGGTCTATCACCATTTCCTAAAGCCTTTATGTCAACATAAGAAGCGCCCATCATTAATGATCCACGTTCTGAGGCAACACCTAGTGATAAGGTATAGCTATCAGCTTGGCCACCACCATCAAAATATTCACCTCTTTGAACAGAAGCCTCCAAACCATCAAAGGCATCCTTTGTTATAATATTTACAACAGCTGCAATTGCATCAGATCCGTAAACAGCTGAAGCTCCATCCTTAAGAACCTCAACCCTTTCTACTGCCGAAGTAGGTATCGTATTTAAATCAACAGCACTATTCCCACCTTCACCGCCATTAATCCATCTTCTGCCATCTACCAGTACTAAAGTTCTGGATGAATCGAGATTTCTAAAATCAACCCGAACAGAACCATCGCCTCCATTATTGTAGTTTCTATTTAGACCCGATCCTTGACCAGGTAGTTCCAACAATATTTCTCCAATAGAAATTTTGCCAGATAAAAGAATATCATCTTGTGAAACAACTCCCACTGGTGAAAAGCTATCAGTATTAGCGCCTTTAATTCTTGATCCTGTAACAATTATTTCATCAATCTCAATAGAACTTTCAATTGAATCTTGAGCTGAAATAGAATTAGTTGAAAAAATAACACTAAACAAAATTAATAATTTAAGTAAAAAACTTATCATTTTTTTATCCCCAATTTTTTTAAATCTAAGTTAAAAATATAAAAATTATTTTTTATTTTTATTTTTAAAAAAAATAATACTATATAACTCAATAACTTATAAATTATCTTAACAGTTTTATCTCAAATTTACGAGAAATAAAAAATTTACATAAAGGGTATAGAAAATAAAAACTTTATCAGAGGATAAAAAATGGTAGAAAATGATAAAATAATCAATAATTTCAATAATTTATTAAATATTATTAACCGTTTAAGAGATCATGAGACAGGTTGTGAGTGGTGTAAACAACAAACATCAAAAAGTATATCAAAGTATTGCTTAGAAGAGGCTAATGAGGTTATTGAAGCAATCGAAAGTGGAGACAACTCGAGAATTTGTGATGAACTAGGAGATCTATTATTTCANGTAATCTTTCATTCTGAAATAAAAAAAGAAGAAAATGCTTTTTCAATCAACGATGTTATTATGTCTATCAATAATAAAATGATAAGAAGAAATCCACATGTTTTCGACAATAAAGATAATAAAAAATTTACNATAGATGAGATTGATAAAAACTGGAAAAAAATTAAACAGGAGGAAAAATTATAATTTCGTTTTATTATTCAAGAAAATTTGAAGAGTCTAGGGGTAAAATTGTTGAAATTGAATGTTTGTATACTAACTGCATATTATCATCTCTCTTAAGAAGATAGCAGTTTTCNCCCATTGCTATAATATTACCTTCTAACTTTATTCCATTAACAAGAAATATAGTTAATTCTTTAGAATTTGTAATAGCAAAGCTAACAAATCGTTCCTCAATATCAATATCAATATCTGAATTAGGGGTATCATTTGTTTTTAACATTTTTAACTCTTTTTTTTAAAGTACCGTATTATTACCCCAATAAAATACAGGACTAATTTTAAATAATAATTATTGTTAATAAGTAAGCCTAATTAATATGATTTGAGCANTCTTTGCAAGGAAATTTAATTCTTATTCTTTAATAAAATTAATAATAATCTGGACTCATTCTAAATAACTTTTCAACCATATGTATGCATTCAGGCTTAGAGAAAATTACTATCTCATCACCTTCCTTTATAAAGGTAGATCCAGTCGGCATAATAAATTTTTCNTTTCTTATTATCCCCCCTATTCTTAAACCTTGCGGTAAATTCATTTCCTCAATAGATGGACCTATTAACTCAGAAGAAGAAGAAACCTCGCCTTCAATGACCTCCGCATTACCATTAATCAAAGAATAAAGTCTTTTTATATGACCTTTTCTAACATGTCTTAAAATTGAAGAAATTGTAATGGCCTTTGGATCTATAAACTCTCCTATCTTTAGAGATTTAATTAAAGACTGGAAATCAGAATTATTAAGAAGCGCTAAAGATCTTTTACAACCTTCACTTGAAGAAAACGCAGCAGAAAGGAAATTTGTTTCATCACTATCAGTTAAAGAAACTAAAGTTTCTGTATTTTCTATATCAGCCTCATGAAGTATATCCCTATCAACACCCGAACCCTTTAAAACCCTTACATTTTTAAGTTTATCTGCTAAATTTAGAGCTGAAGAATCATTACGCTCTATAACTGTAAGGTTAATTTTTGTAGCCAGATTATCAATCATTGTTGCTACTTCGCTGCCTACTGAACCCCCGCCAATTAATACCACTTTTCTTGCCTCTTTTTCTGGGTGTCCAAAAATTGAAATAGCTCTCCTTGATAATTCTTTTGGACAAACCAAATAAGCTATATCNCCAACAATGAGCTTATCATCTGATTTAGGTATTAGAATTTCACCATCACGTAATAATCCAACAATAACAGTTTTTAGATCCGGAAATAGATTTGTTAACTCATTCATCTCAGTTTCTATAATAGGACAGTCGTCGTCAATTTTAACTGCAAGAAACTTCAGCTTGTCATCAACAAAGGGGATATTTTCAATTGCCCCTGGAATCTCCAACCTTTTTAAAACATTTTTTGCCACTTCTTTTTCTGGCGAAATAATTACGCTAACTGGAAGTTTTTCACTTGTAAATAAATCCTGATGAGATGGGTTAAGGTATGATTTGTCTCTTATTCTAGCAATTCTTTTTGGAACCTCAAAAATAGAATGTGCAATCTGACATGCCAGCATATTAATTTCATCTGATGATGTTATTGCAATCATCATATCTGCATCACGAGCCCCTGCTCTTTCTAAAATATCTGGNTGAGCACCATGTCCAACCACACCTCTTATATCAAGTTTATTAGTTAATTTCTTAACTAGCTCAGATGATGAGTCAATGATTGTAACCTCATTACCTAGTTGAGATAACTTCTCGGCAATAGAGGATCCACTTTTNCCCGCTCCACAAACTATTATTTGCATAGTATTCCTTAAATTTAATATCCGATAATATTTCTATATCTTTCATTAGGCATAATTTTTAAATCCTTCATCTTTCTGTGTAGAGCAGTTCTATCCATACCAATAAAGTTTGCTGTTTTTGATATATTACCATTAAATTTTTTTATTTGNGCAAGTATATATTTTTTTTCAAAATGGGCTCTTGCTTTTCTAATATCCATATCAAGGTCAATAACTAAAAATTTATCCATAAAATATCCCCGTAAACTTTAAACAGTTGCTTTAATACAACTTAAAAATATCTATGTCATCAATTAGTTTTATTTTTTTAAATCAATTTTTGGAAATATGATTTCTGGATCTTTTATTGATTTTCCCGAACTTAAAGCATTATCTTCTGATAAAAAATCTAATAAACGATGGTTTTTATCGATACAGAGGAAATCTAAGAGTTTTGAACTTGCGGAAGGTATAACTGGTTGTAAAAGTATTCCAACCCTTCTTAACATTTCGCATGTAACCCACANAACTGTATTCATTCTTCTCTCATCAAGTTTTTTTAAATCCCAAGGCTTTTGATCTGAAAAGTATTTATTAGTATTTGAAATAAGTTCAAAGACCTCTGAAATATATGAGCTAATTTGAAAATTCGTCATCAAATCAGAAATACTAGACTTTTTTAAATCAACTGAATTTAAGAGCTTCAAATCAATTTCATTTAATTCGTTTTTTTGAGGAATAGATTGGTTACAATTCNTTTTTACCATTGTTAAGCATCGTTGAGATANATTACCTAAATCATTAGATAAGTCTGCNTTTACTCTATTAATAAGCAACTCATCACTATAATTTCCATCACTTCCAAACGGTGTTTCCCTCATTAAAAAATATCTCAATTGATCAACTCCAAAGCTTTCAANCAAAGCCATTGGNTCCTCTATNTTTCCAAGACTTTTTGACATTTTCTCGCCTTTATTAAGGATAAAACCATGGGCAAATACTTGTTTTGGGATGTCTAGCCCTGCTGATAAAAGAAATGCAGGCCAAAAAACTGCATGAAAACGAATAATATCCTTACCAATCAAATGAAGGTCTCCAGGCCAAAAATCATNATAGAGATGACTGCTNTCTGGCCATTCAAGAGCAGAAATATAATTAGTCAGGGCATCAACCCAAACATANACAGAATGGTCTTCATCATTAGGAACTTTAATCCCCCACTCCAATCCTTTTCTAGATATTGAGATATCCTTTAGACCAGCCTTAACAAAATTCNTNACTTCATTCATTCTACTTTTTGGTTGGAGAAAATTAATATTGTCTTTATATAAATTTAATAATTTATCCTCATATGCTGATAAACGAAAAAAATAACTTTTTTCNTCAATCCATTCTACAGGNGTATTGTTGGGTGATAAAAAATTACCTAAGTCATCTTTCTTTAATTCACTTTCTTGGTAGAAAGCCTCATCTATGAGTGAATACCATCCNGAATAGTCATCAAGATAAATATCTCCCTTTTCTTTCATTCTAATCCATATTTCCTTTACCGCTTTTTTATGCCTTTCCTCTGAAGTTCTTATAAAATCATCATTCGAACAATTTAAGGCTCTCCCCATTTCAATAAAAGTTTCTGACATTTGATCAGCCAAGGCTTGAGGCGATATATTGAGTTTGTTCGCTTTTTGTTGAACTTTCAGACCATGCTCATCAGTTCCAGTTACAAAAAAAACATTTTTACCCTCTAACCGTTTAAAGCGAGCAATAACATCTGCGGCAATTATCTCGTAAGCATGACCCATATGAGGTGGACCGTTAGTATAAGATATTGCAGTGCTTATGAAAAAATTTTCCATTTTGACCTTCTATTCAAGATTCGCAATTTTATTCAAATTAAGAATAAGGTTTATAATTGTTTGTTTTCTATTTAATTTAAATACTCTTTCTTGACGTATTAACTCAAGCATTTTGTCTCTTAAATCAAGCCCCTCATTTATTGCAAAAGAAGTACTTGATTTTACAATTGATTTTATTAATGAATTTGTTTTGAAAATAATACAGTTAATAAATAAGTTAAATTTATTGCTACCTCCNTCCTCTTTTAAAATAAAATCAGAAAAGCTATAAATAGAAGAATTTATAATCTTCTCAGATGCAATACTTTCAATAGTTTTATATATTTCTATTGAATTTTCNTCAATTAAGTTGTNAAGGGCTCCAAAACTCCCATCAGATAAATTAACTAAACTTAATATTTCAGAATCTAATAGCTCCGGTCTTAGNAATTTAAGTTTACGAATTAAAATATCCTCTTCAATATCTTTAAACCTTATCTCGACACATCTAGATCGAATAGTTCCAATAACAGCATCAACTTTTTGAGCTATGATCAAAAATATNCAGTAGGAAGGAGGTTCTTCAAGAATTTTTAGTATTGTGTTGGATGTCGATATATCCATAAAATCGATAGAATCTATTATACAAACTCGCCATTTACTTATAGATGGTGTNTGATTAAAAAATTCAGAACATTTTCTTGCCTGATCAATGCTAATAAATCTGTCTTTTTTTTCTATATTTGGCTCAATAACTAAAAGATCAGGATGAGTATTTGACTCTATTAATCGAGACACTTTCTCATTTTTATTAACACTAAAGCTATCTAAACTAGCATCAGAAAGCAAAAATCTAGCAAAAGAATAGGCGAAAGTTGCCTTTCCAATACCTTCATTTCCCGAAAATAAATAAGCTTGGTGCAGACGTTTCTTTTTATAGCAATTTAAAATAAAATTTATATTTTCATTATGTCCAATCAAATCATAATTGTTTCTTGGACTTAACTTTTCTAATGAAGTAGCGGTCATTTTATAAAATAAGCCTATTCATAACTTCATTTGAAATAATTTCNGAAATTGCACTAACATCTAGCTCGGCATCAATTAAAATGAAACGATCTGGATCTCCTTTTGATATCTCAATAAATGCTTCTCTTAAATTATTATGAAAATTTAAATCCATTTTTTCAAANCTGTCTTCTTCAGAGTTTCTTTTTTTTGTTCTCTCAATACCAATAANGGGGTCAATATCAAAAATAAAAGTAAGATCNGGNTGAATATCGCCAATAACTATATTTTTTATTGATCTCATTTTTTCTATACCTAAATTATGACCAATACCCTGGTAGGCGTAAGTCGAATGATAAAAACGATCACATAAAACCCACTTACCTTCTTCAAGAGATGGCCTTATTANTTTTTCAACATGCTCAGTTCTAGACGCCCACATTAGTAACGATTCTGTTAAAGGCGACCATCGGTTTGGGTCTCCTTTCGTAACTAAATCTCTTATAATTTCTGCTGAAGGTGTTCCACCTGGCTCTCTTGTACATAAAACANTAGCACCTTTTTTATTTAAAAAATTATTCAAAAAATCTATTTGAGTAGATTTACCTGAACCCTCGCCACCTTCAAAAGTTATAAAATAATTNTTCATAATTAATTAAATAAGTACCCCATTGCATCTACAGCTTTTTCTATAAAATTACCACTATCTATATCCTTNTTAGATATTAAGTTTGACTCAATTATAATCTCATCGTCATTTAATATTATAATTTTACCTAGTGTATCACCTTTTTTTATTGGTGCAGTAACGGGTGAATTATATAAATATCTAGCATTCAAAAATCTTCTACCTCTTATGTCTAATAATAGATTAATATCTTCTGAAATAGCTAAACCAGCAAAAGACTCNTCACCTCCCCATACATCAACGGTATCAATAACTTGATTAGCCTTAAATACTAAAGATCGTTTAAATGCTTTTTGACCATAATTTATTAGTTTTCTCATTTCAGAGGTTCTCTTTTCTTTAGACGGCAAACCACCAACTATAGCAATTAATCGAGTTTGATTTACAAATGATGATACAATCATACTAAAACCAGATTGATCTGTTTTTCCTGTTTTTAATCCATCAACACCAATATTTTCTTTNAGTAAATTGTTTCTATTTGGTTGAAAAATACCATTCCAAGTAAANNTTTCCTCTGAAAAAAAATGATAATATTGAGGAAAATCTNTAATAATAGCTTTAGCTAAAATTACAAGATCTTTNGCAGATGTATAGTGTTCATTATGATGTAAGCCTGTTGAATTCTTAAAATTAGAATCCTTCATACCCAACTTTTGAGTAAAAAAGTTCATTTCAGTTGCAAATAAATCTTCTGNCCCAGATACTCCTTCAGCAACNGCAATGCAAGCATCATTACCTGATTGAATGACAATACCTCTAATAAGATTTTCNATAGAGACATAAGAAGATACCTCAGCAAACATAGTGGAGGAGTCTGAAATTGCCCCACCCTTTCTCCAGGCATTTTCAGAAATAATAAATTCATCANTCATATTGACCACACCCTTATCCAGGTAGTCGAATAAAACATAGAGCGTCATCAACTTTGACATGGAGGCAGGAAANATTTTTTTATTAGAATTTTTTTCAAACAAAATTTGATCTGTTTTATAATCTAATAAAAATGCATATTCTGAATTTGTATCAAAAGAGAAAACTGGGGTCGAATAAAAAAATAATATACAGAAAATAATTTTAAAGCTTTTATTAAATAACAATTTTAACTCCTTAGAAATCTCAATCTATTATCTCAATAACAGAATCTTTTAATCCTTTTTGTGATAATGCATTTTGTACTCTGTATACAAAATTTTTATTTCCAAAAGGTCCTAAAAAAACTTTATATANCGAGGAATCGTTTTTTGATTTTTCGATATTAATTTTTCCAATACCTTTAAGTTTCATTTTTATTTTGTCGATATTTTTTTTATCTGAAAAGACACCTACATTTAATATATAATTCTTTGAANTATCTTTGTTTTCTTTATAAGTTTTTTTATTATTAATCNTGCCAGCGTAGTCATATACATTTGCTCTTCCATAATACTCAACGATTACCTGAGTTGTTCCTTCTTTTTGAAAACCTAACANTGATGCAGCTTTTTTTGAAACATCAATTATTCTGTCTTTAGCAAATGGACCTCGGTCATTTACACGTAAAATAATTGACTTATTATTGCTTATATTTGTTACTCTCACTAAGGACGGTAATTGAAGAGTTCTATGAGCTGCGGTTAATAAATTCATATTAAAAATCTCACCGTTTGCAGTTTTTTTTCCATGAAACTTTTGTCCATACCAAGACGCAACACCTTTCTCTTTATAGGAAAAGTCCTCCTTAGGAAAAAATTTTTTTCCTTGAATTATATAAGGTTCTCCAATTTTATAAGTACCTCCTGCATAGGGGTTTTTTGAAGAAAAATTAGGAGACTGGTATGACGAACAACTTGATAAAATAAATATTATAATGGTGCAAAAAAGANTAGAATGCTTCATGACTAATGATAGCAAGATTCGTAAATTTCAAATACAATGAATCTTTAAAATAAATCTAAGGTAAAAATGGANAGAAATTTCAANTTAATTCCAACTAACGGTATAAAAATTAATGCAGTAGTTGAGGGGGAAGGAAAACCAGTCATATTTGTTCATGGTTGGCCNGAAAGCTGGTATAGTTGGCGTCATCAAATTAATCCTTTTAAAAAAGCTGGCTACAAAGTGATTATTCCTGATATCAGGGGCTATGGAGGATCTGAAAAACCAAAAGATATTAATTCATATTCTCTTAAAGAAATTACCAGTGACCTAATAGGTATTTTAGATTACTTGAAAGAAGAAGAGGCACATATTATTGGGCATGATTGGGGGGCTCCTATTAGCTGGTATACATCACTTCTTTTCCCAGAGAGAATTTTATCTGTTTCTGGTTTATCGGTCCCTTTTAATCCTTTTAATGATATTCCACCTATAAAACTGTTAAANCAAATTTANAAAAATACTTTTTTTTATATTCTTTATTTCCAAAAAATAGGAGTTGCCGAGAAGGAGCTTGAGAAAAATTTGGAGAAGTCATTAAGGTTAATTTACTGTAACTCTGATGCATATGGCATGAAAAAAATAATGGATCTTGCTTTAAANAATAAGTTAAATGAAAAAGATAAGAAATCATTGTTCTTAGAGGGCATGAATGAACCAAATAATTTACCCAATTGGCTNTCAAACGAAGATTTAGAGTTTTTTACAAAAGAATTTAAAAAAAGTGGAATGTTTGGNCCACTAAATAGATACAGATGTATGGATCTAGACTGGAAAGATCTCTTTAATCTGTCATTTAATAAAATAAAGAAACCATCTTGCTTTATAACCGGCTCTCTAGACCCAGTTAACTTCTTCATACCTGGTGTAAATTTATTTGATTCTATTGATAAAAATTACGATGATTTAAGGGTAAAGGAGCAATTAAATGATATTGGTCACTGGACACAACAAGAGGCTCCAGAGCAAGTAAATAAAATTTTATTAGACTTTTTAGAAAAAATATAAATACATACACTTTATAAAAATAATAATCCTGCGGAGGGGTGGCCGAGTGGTCGAAGGCACCGGTCTTGAAAACCGGCAGGCGGGCAACCGTCTCGTGGGTTCGAATCCCACCCCCTCCGCCAATGGAATAAAAGATGAAGCAAATTCTTGACGATATAATTAATGATATATGTTTAACTNAGAATGACTTNAAACTTAAACAAGAAACAATTNGAGGTGTAAATTATAAATGCTTCGATTCTAAAATTTTAAATCTTAATGATTATTTTAAATTAAGCTTAGAATACCCAGATAANGATATGCTGGTTTTTAAAACTGAGAGATATACCTTTAAGTCATGTTATGATCTGTCATCAGCTTTTGCCAATGCTTTGATTAAAAATTTTAATATAAAAAAAGGTGATAGGATTGCAATTGCATCGAGAAATTATCCAGAGTGGATAAATAGCTTTATAGCAATTACATCAATCGGAGCAATTGCCGTTCCTTTAAATAGCTGGTGGACTAGTGATGAATTAAAATATGGTATTGAGAACAGTGGAGCAAAAATTATTATAGCCGATGATAAACGCTATGATTTAATTAAACTTTTTTCTGATAAAAGTAACTTAAGTCTAATATCAATTAGATGTAATNCTGATGATGATCTCAACTGGAACAACCTTATTAAGCCTTTTTTAAAAATGAAAATGCCTAATATTAAAATTAAGCCTGATGATGATGCAACAATTTTCTATACATCTGGATCAACTGGATATCCAAAAGGAGTCTGCTCTACTCACAGGTCGATTATTTCCACCTTACTTCAATGGATGGTAGTTTCTATTGCTAGAGGTGTAAGAGATAAGATAGAACCAGATAACTCTATTCAACCTTCGTGTATGATAACAGTACCTTTATTTCATGTAACGGGAAGTCATAGCCAATTCATGCTCTCATTTCTCTCCGGAAGAAAAATGGTTATGCTTTATAAATGGGACCCATTAAAAGCACTTGAATTAATTGAGTCAGAAAAAATAATAAGTCTTAGTGGTGTTCCAACAATGACACTTGAGGTGATGCGTCATCCGAATAGGCATGATTTTGATTTATCTTCCTTAAGGGACTTATCAGGCGGAGGCGCTGCTAGACCATCTTCCCATGTTCAAAAGCTTAAAATAGAATTCCCTGACGCAAAGCCTGGATTGGGATATGGTTTGACTGAAACAAATGCTGCAGGAGCGGTAACTTCAGGTGAAGAATATCTCAAAAAGCCTGGATCAACAGGTCAACCAACAAAACCTCTTACAGAAATAATAATTTGCGATGAAAATAATAAAAAATTACCAAATGGTATCTCTGGAGAAGTTTACATAAAGACTCCCTCTAATTTTAGATGCTACTGGAATGATAAAAAAGCAACAAATGAAGCATTCTACCAAGGATGGTTTAAAACAGGTGATATAGGGTTTTTAGACGAAGATAACTATCTTTTTATAGTTGATAGAGCAAAAGATATAGTAATACGAGGAGGTGAAAATATTTCCTGCTTAGAAGTTGAAGACGCTATTAATGGTCACCCTAATATTCTTGAGGCAAGTGTTTATGGAATTCCAGATGAGAGATTGGGAGAGATACTTTGCTGNTCAATAACAATAAATAATAAAGAAGATATTAAAGAAGAAGAAATTAAAAATTATTTAAAAAATCACTTAGCCGGGTTTAAAATTCCAACTTATTTTGATTTTCACAAAAAACAGCTTCCTAGAACAGCTTCAGGGAAAATATATAAATTACAATTAAGAAAAGAAATGGAAAAAAGATTCTAAATTTTATTTAAGAATTTTGAATGTTGCAGAGGCTTTTGCAACCTCGGTGCTTAAATCATCCCATAATGTAGACTCAGAAAAACCGATACTTTTTCCAACTTTGACAACCTTACCTTCACCAACAAACTTTCCTACTTTCGCAGGCGCTAAAAAAATAGTTTTAAGCTCAAGTGTAACATGCTGTTTATCATGGACCGTATGAAGTGCATGTCCGCAAAGACCATCAAGCATGGTTGATAAAAAACCACCCATGATAAAATTTCTTCTATTTGTAAAGCGTTCGTCTAACTCATAAGAATGTTTTACAAACCCTTCTTCAATTTCTAAATGAACTCTATTTAGAATAATACCTCCATTAGGCATGATTATTTTTTGATCATCATTCATATTATATTAAGCTTTCTAAATCCTTGGGTGTGAATATTTTAATTTTATCATACTCCTCGTTTTTAACCAGAGAAACCCAATCAGGATTAGAAATTAAAGCCCTTCCAATGGCAACAAAATCATATTCATCTTCATATAATCGTTCAAGAAGACCTNAAATATCAGTTGGTTTAGACTCTTTTCCCTTAAAGGTTTCTATAAAATCTTCNGTTAAGCCTATACTTCCAACTGTAATAGATGGTTTTTTTGTTAATTTCTTTGTCCATCCTGCTAAATTAAGCTCTGACCCTTCAAACTCATTATTCCAGAATCTTCTTTGCGAACAATGGAAGCAATCAACACCCGCAATAGATAGATTCATTAAAAATTTACCTAATTCATCTGGTGTTTTTGCCATTTTATGGGAAAAATCCTGTTGCTTCCATTGAGAAAACCGAAAAATAATAGGAAAATCGTTNCCAACTTCCAGNCGAGATCTTTTGACTATTTCTGTAGAAAACTTTGTTCTCTCATCAATAGAAATNCCACCCCAATCATCATTACGAACATTTGTTCCTTCCCAAAAAAACTGGTCTAATAAATAACCATGCGCACCATGTATCTCAGCACCATCAAATCCTAACTCTTTTGCAGAATAAATGGCTTTTACAAATGCATCTATNGAGGCTTCTATTTCATCTAAAGTCATAGGCTCTGAAACTTTTTTATCTACCAAACCTAAACCTGAAGGACCCCACGAAGGAAAATCAGAATTCCAAGTTGTCTCAGCTCTTCTCAAGGTTCCTTGATGCCAAATCTGAGGAAATATTAATCCACCAACTTCATGAACATTCTCTACAACATTCTTCCAACCAGCTAAGGGTTTCTCACCATGAAAAGAGGGGATATTAATGTCATCAGATGAATTTGGAGTATCAACAGTTGTGCCTTCAGTTATAATCAGTCCAACACCATTTTCAGCTCTTCTTTTATAATATAATGCCACATCCTCNCCAGGAGTACTGTTTGGTGACTTAGATCTTGTCATAGGCGCCATTACTATTCTATTAGGAATTTCTAATTCATTAATTGATAAAGGGCTAAATAATTTTTTAATATATTTATTCATTATAACTCAATAACCCACGATTTTTAGAATTAGACTAACTTATACAAAAAAATCTATAATTGTAAATTTTATGAAACAATTTTTAAAAACACCTTGAAGATAATTAATTAATAATTATCTTAAAGTATATGGAGATTAAAATGGAACGCGATGCAAAATTCAAAATAGGNGAAATTGTAAAACATAAATTTCTTTCTTTCCGAGGTGTGATTTTTGATGTTGATCCAACATTTAATAATACGGATGAATGGTGGCTTTCGATACCAGAAGAAATGCGTCCAAAAAAAGATCAACCCTTCTATCACCTTTTGGCTGAAAACGATGTTACAGAATATGTTGCATATGTATCAGAACAAAATCTATTGGATGATATTAATAAAGATCCAGTTCGTCACCCTCAAGTAGACGAGCTTTTCAGTGATTTTAAAAATGGTTCTTATCAAATATCAGAAGCTAAAATGCATTAACTATTTTGCAAAAAGACAATAGACCCTTTTATATACGATTACTTGTTGAAAGATTATATTCCTTTTGGGTTAAAAAATTTCTCATGCCTCAGCTTCAAAGTGCTGGAGAAGGNCTAGATATTAACAAACCATGGAATATTGATATCTATGGTAATAAGATTTCATTAGGTGATAATGTTCATATAAGAACATCTAAAAATACAATAACACAACTGTGTGCTTGGAATAGAAATGGGTGTGATGGTGAAATACATATTGGCGATAATGTTTTGATTTCACCCGGGGTAAAAATACTTTCAGCAAAAAAAATTGTTATCGNATCAAATGTAATGATAGCTAGCAATGTCTATATTTCAGACTCAGATTGGCACGAAATTTACGATAGAGTTTCAACACCAGGACTAAGTGATGATGTTTATATTTCTGAAAATGCTTGGCTGGGAGAAGGTTCAAAAATAGCCAAAGGAGTTAAAATTGGAAAAAATTCAATCGTAGGAATGGGNTCAATAGTAGTATCAGATATTCCAGATAACTCAATTTTTGGAGGTAATCCAGCAAAAAAAATAGGAGAAATTGATACCAATAAACCTATAAGGACAAGAGAAGACTTATTTATAAACAAAGATTATAAAAGTTTAATGAGCTTTCTTATAAGAGAGGACCTAAAAGATAATAGTATATTTAAATGGCTTAGGACCATTCTTTATAGGAAAAAAGGAGATTGATTTTTTATTTTATACCCCAATCTTTTAAAATTTCCTCAGTATGTTCTCCATTGCTTGGTGGCGGACCTTGAATTTTNGATGGAGTTTTTGAAAATCTAGGAGCTACATTGGGCTGAACAACACCAAACTTTTCAACAAATGTTTCTCTTTCCTTATTATGGATGTGATTTGGCGCCTCAGACATCGAAAGAACTGGAGCAAAACAAATATCAGTTCCCTCCATAATACTAGACCATTCATTGCGAGTTTTTGATTTAAATTTTTTAGTAAGCTCATTCTTTAAGTTATCCCATAAACCCTTGTTCATTTGATCAAGAAAATCGTCATTATTTATTTCTAGCTTCTCCAATAAAAGCGAATAAAATTGAGGTTCGATAGAGCCTATGGANATATATTTTTTATCCTTAGTTTCATAAACATCATAAAAGTGAGCACCGGTATCCAAAAGATTTTGCCCTCGATCTTCTTTCCATATACCTGAGCTAGAAAAACCATAAAACATGGTCATTAAAGAAGCTGAGCCATCAGTCATTGCGCAATCAACAATTTGACCTTCGCCAGATTTTTTAGCTTCATAAAGTGCAGCTATCATACCCATTGCTAAATATAAAGCACCACCACCAAAGTCACCAACTAAATTTAATGGTGGAACTGGTTTCTGATTTTTTCTTCCTATTGAGTGCAAAGCNCCAGTTAAAGAAATATAATTAATATCATGACCAGATGCTTGCGATAGAGACCCAGATTGACCCCATCCAGTCATTCTACCATAAACTAATGCTTTGTTTCTCTTAAAACATTCATCAGGACTTAAGCCTAATCTTTCCATAACACCAGGCCTAAAACCCTCTTGAAGAATATCAGTCTTTTCAATTAGATTTAAGCAAGTTTCAATATCACTAGGATCTTTAAGATTTAACTTAATTGATCTCTTGCCCCTGCCCTCGATCACATGNTTTGATACTTTTTTTTCATCTCTGTCTATTCTTAGAACATCAGCACCCATATCTGATAGCAACATTCCACAGAATGGGCCTGGTCCTATGCCTGCAAATTCAATTACTTTAACGCCTGATAATGGTCCATTTTTCATATTAATAACTTCCAATAAATTAATTATCCTTATTAAACTGTATATTAATATTTAAGTCACCGATTTTCTTTCTGAGAGTATTTCTATTTAAACCAAGCATTTCTGAAGCCTTAAGCTGGTTTCCTTTTGTAATAATCAAAACATTTTGAATAATTGACCTCTCAACCTCTGAAATGATATCTGAGTGAATATTTTTATTATTAACTTTCAATAATTTATTGAAATTATTTGAAAAATAAGAATCAATAATATTTGAGAGATCTTCTTTCTCAGTATTATCATTATCTGTTTTAGTTTGCTTTAACTCTAAATCAATAATTTCCTCCGACAAAATATCTTCAGAGTATAGAGCNCAGGTTCTAAGTATAAAATTTTCTAACTCTCTTACATTACCAGGCCATGAATAATTCATTAAAGAATTAATTGCGCTATTGTTTATTTTCTTTATTGGCAAGCCCGATTTATCTGCATTGTTTAAAAAGTGCTCAACCAACTCAGGTATATCTTCAATTCTATCTCTTAAAGGAGGTGTGTATATAGGGACAACATTAAGCCTATAAAAAAGATCTTCCCTAAAAGAACCTTGCCTAATAAGAGACTTTAAGTCNTTATTTGTAGCGGCAACTATTCTTACATCTGTTTTAATTTTTTCTTTACCACCAACACTTGTAAACTCACCTTCTTGTAAAACTCTTAATAGTCTAGTTTGTGCCTCAATAGGCATATCGCCGATTTCATCAAGNAATAAAGTTCCTTTTTCGGCTTGCTTAAATTTTCCGTCACTCTTTTGATAGGCTCCTGTAAAAGACCCTTTCTCATGACCAAATAATTCACTTTCAATTAATTCACTGGGTATAGCAGCCATATTAACCGCAACAAACGGATGATCTGATCTTTTACCAAAAATATGAAGGGCCTTAGATACTAGTTCTTTACCAGTTCCACTCTCGCCATAAATCGTTACAGTTAAATCATTTTGAGACAATCGACCTATGACTCTGTACATCTCTTGCATTGCCCTAGAGCTTCCAATAATTAAATCATTACTTTTTTTTCTTATTAAAGATTTTGAATTAATTTTTGGTTTAATTAACAGAGCTTTATTAACTAAGTCGTTTAAATCATTTAAATCAAAAGGCTTTGGTAAATACTCAAAAGCTCCCTTCTCAACTGAGGAAATAGCAGTTTGAAGGTTATTTCTTGCACTTACTATAATTATAGGAAGATCCGGCCTCAACTCTTTGATCTGAGGAATAAGATCAAATGACTCACCATCAGGAAACATGACATCTGTAATCAGCACATCGCCACCCCCTTTTTCTATTAAATTCCATAAAGACTTTAAAGTTTTAGCCGACCGAACCTCATAACCCTCGCTAGATAGAAAATCATTTGTAACAAGCTCAATTGACTCATCGTCCTCTGCCAATAAAATTATTTTTTTATTCATTTTAAACTCTCTGTAGNAAGATTTATTAAAAAAGTTGTTCCGCTAGGACTAGAGTCAAAACTAATAAGACCGTCGTGATCATCAATTATTTTCNTTACCATTGCTAAGCCAAGACCTCCTTTTGAAGATTTTTTTGAAGATACAAAAGGCTCGAAAATCTTATTCTTATAAGACTCATTTATTCCAGATCCATTATCACTAACCCTTATCTCTATAGGAAGATTTATTCTTTCTCCCGAAGATTTTTTTTTAATAATTGGTCCATGCTTAAATGATGTGAATAAACTAATGACTCCGATAGCAGATTTATTTTTTTTATTTTTTTCTTTTATTGCGTCACATGAGTTTGTCATTANATTTAAAAAAAGTTGAATTAACTGATCTCTATTTCCTAAAATATCAGGAATGGATGGATCAAAATATTCTTTGATTTCTATTTCAATATCTTGGGAGTTTTTTAAAACATCAGATGTATGCCTTAATACTGAATGAACATTCAAAGGTTTTAAATCAAAAGAATTAGGGGTATCAAAAATCTCAATATTTTCAATAAGCCTTTTTATTCTATCAACTTCATTACATATTAACACAGTCAATTTATTGTTAATTTGAGGGTATTGTCTCTCTATTAATTGAGCGGCCCCTCTGATCCCTGATAAAGGATTTTTAACTTCATGAGATAGCATTGAAGCAAAATATGATAATGTATCACCAGTTTTATTAGANTTACTTCTCGTAAGAAAATTTCTTTCGAAACCGTTATCAATAAAAATTATCATAAGGCTTCCGTCAGGTAATGAAGTAACTTGAGCATCTACATCTTTTTTTATTCCTATTCGTGGATTACTTAAATCTAAGCCATACTCATTAAAACCAACCCCTTCTTTTTTGCATTTTTTAATTAAGTCAAGNAATGGAGATGAAAAAGGAAGATAGTTTTCAATTGTATTTCCTATAATCATTTTNGAGCTTGATTTAAGAAAGTTCTCACCCGCAATATTAATAATGGAAATTTTATTTTCCAAGTCTATAATAATGACAGGAAAAGTCATTGAATTCATTATTTGATCGATTGTATCTATATTTTGTTTCATACCATGGCTATTTTTTGTGCAACTATATGATATGCCTATTAATTAGGCAATAAATCTTTTAAAAAAGTATAATTAGGAATAAATATGACGCATTGTTTAGTATTAGCTGCAGGAAAAGGTGAGAGAGTAAGATCATCTAAATACCCAGAATCGAAACAATACCAAGAAGTTAACGATATATCTCCTCTAAATTATCTTCTTAAGTCTTTAGATAAAGTTGATGATATAAAAACTATAACTGTTGTTATAGCAAAAGGTGATGCCTCTAAATTTAAAAAAAATAGCAAAAATATAAAAAAACTTCGAAAAAGCGTTATTGGTGGAAAAACTAGGCAGGAATCGTCTTTTAAGGGCCTGAAAGATATTTATAGAGAATTTGGCAAGAAGAAGAGTCAAAAAGTAATAATACATGATGCAGCAAGACCTTTTGTATCAAATGATCTAATCAAATCATGTATCAAGAGCTTAGATAAGCATCAAGCTGTATGTCCTGTTATAAAAATTGATGACACATTAAAAAAAATATCTAAAAAAAATGAACTCATAAGTAAGGANCGANATAAAATCTTATCTATTCAAACNCCGCAAGGATTTAAACTTAAAGAAATTATTTCTCTTCACGAGCAAACCAAAGAAAAATTTACAGACGATATCTCCTTGGCAGTAGAAAAGAAATTAAAGATAAAATTGATTTCAGGCTCAAAAAAAAATTTCAAAATTACAAACAAAGATGACCTACAAATGTTTGGTCAAATTATATTAGGAGAGAAAATTAAACTAGTTGGAATTGGATTTGATATTCACGAGTTTAAAAAAGGAGATCAAATTACGCTTGGTGGCTTAAAGTTTAAATCTAAATATGGATTATTAGCTAATTCTGATGGNGATGTTTTGCTTCATGCTATTACTGACTCAATTTTTGGAGCCTTTAACTTAGGGGACCTTGGATTACATTTCCCTCCAGAGAGCAAATTATTTAAAAATAAAAGTTCAATTTATTTTTTAAAAAAGAGTCTAGATNTAATTAAGGAAAAAAATGGATCTATTGTAAATTTAGATTTAAATTTAATATGTGATTATCCAAAAATTAAACCTATAAGGAGAAAGATTTTAAAAAAAATATCATCCTTAATGAGTATTAATATTGATAAAGTATCCCTAAAAGCAACNACNACAGAAGACCAAGGCTTTATTAACAGTAAAAATGGTATTGCTGCACAAGCAATAATTTCAATTGAGGTTTCAAGAAATGAAAAATAAAATTATTTCATTAATAGTGACATTTGGAGGACTTGGGAATGTAAGGCATTTCCCAGGAACAGTAGGATCTTTAGCAGGACTTTTTTTGGGTGTCTTTATTATATTTTTTTTCAATCATAATATATTTCTTATGAGTTTTTTTATCCTCACCTTAATAGGAATATTTGCAACAGATGAGTACCTAAAATCGTCTAAAAATAATGATCCCCANGAAGTAGTTATTGATGAAGTCTTAGGACAATGGATTGCAATAGCATTTGTTCCATTTACAGCATCGTCATTGATATTAGCTTTTGTGATATTTAGAATTCTTGATATAGGCAAACCATTTCCGATAAATAAGATAGAGGCAATTAAAGGTTATATTGGCGTAATAGGAGATGATATTTTAGCGGGGGTAGTAACTGCTATTATTATAATTTCTCTAAATGCATACGGATTAATTTAATGAAAACAAAAGATATAAAAAGATTATCTGAAGAAATTATTCTAAAAGCAAAAGAACGCCAAGTGATCATATCTACTGCAGAAAGTTGTACTGGTGGATTAATTGGTTCGGCATTAACTTCTATATCAGGTTCATCAGCAGTCTATGATAGAGGCTTTATAACTTATTCAAATGAATCAAAGTCTGATTTATTAAATATCGATATTAAACTTATAAAAAAATACGGNGCAGTTTCTAAAGAAATAGCAATTTTAATGGCGGAAGGGGCGCTTAAACTTTCTAAAGCTAGCCTTACAGTTTCAGTAACCGGAGTTGCAGGACCAGGAGGTGGAACTAAAATTAATCCTGTTGGTCGAGTTTATATAGGAATTGCAAAAGAAAATAAAAAAACAGAATATTTTTTATATACATTTGAAGATAAGGGAAGAAAATATATTAGAGAATTAACAACGCTTATGGCATTGGAAAATATATTTAGAAATTTATAAACTAATATAAAATATCAGCTCTTTCTTCAAAGCTAGTGACAACTTGAGATATAATTTTTTTTATGTTTCTCTTTAATATTTTTTCAAATATTTTATTTTTTAAATCCAAAGANATATTTACATTTACTAAAACACCATTATCAGCTTCATCAAATGACCATTTAGTTAAAATAGAATTAAAAGGCCCTTCAATGCCTTCTGATATTATAGTTAATTTTTTTGAATCAAGCGTCACCCTACTTTTAAAGTCACCTGACATAACTAAATATTTTAATCCTAGAATTGCTTCAACTTCATTACCTTTTCTTGAGATAATTTCAGAAGATGTGCACCCCGGAATAAATTGAGAATAAAAATCTATATCACTTACTATTTCATATATATTTATAGGAGAATAATTTAAGTTTTTTTTATAATTAATATCTATCAACTTATTATATAGATTCTTTCATTCTTAATTCTTTTAATTTTAAAAAATCATCTCCTGCATGATGTGATGATCTAGTTAGAGGGCTTGACGCNACCATCAAAAATCCTTTGGATTCAGCTATTTCTTTGTATTTATTAAAATCATCAGGCGTGATAAAATCCTTAATTGGTGCGTGTTTTCTTGTTGGTTGCAGATATTGGCCAAGAGTTAAAAAGTCAACATTAGCTGACCGTAAATCATCCATAACCTGCATAATTTCATCTTTTGTTTCACCTAAGCCCAACATTAAACCAGATTTTGTAAATACTTCCGGCATAATGTATTTTGCATCTGATAAAATTTTAAGAGAATTAAAATATCTAGCNCCTGGTCTTATTGACAGATAAAGCCTTGGAACAGTTTCTAGATTATGATTAAAAACATCAGGCCTTGAATTTAAAACAATTTCAAGGGAGCCATTTTTCCTTAAAAAATCAGGTGTAAGAACTTCAATTGTGGTGCTNGGAGTTGCCTGCCTTATCAAATCAATTGTTTTAGAAAAATGAAGAGCACCTCCATCACCCAAGTCATCCCTATCAACCGAAGTAATAACAACATGGTCAAGTCCGAGATTTTTAACTGTTTGAGACACCCTGTAAGGCTCAAACTGATCAAGAGCTTCAGGTTTTCCAGTTTTAACGTTGCAAAAAGCACAGGCCCTTGTGCATGTATCGCCCATTATCATAAAAGTTGCATGTTTTTTTGACCAGCACTCTCCTAAGTTAGGGCAATTTGCTTCTTCACAAACAGTCACAACATTACCTTTTTTTATAATTTCTTTTGTAGACTTAAAGTTTTCAGAGCTGGGAATACGAGAACGAATCCATTTTGGTTTTGGCAAAACAGCAGTTTCTTTATTATTAACTTTTTCAGGATGTCTAATATCTGGCACTTTTTTTCCAGTAAGTTTGTTAAATAAAAATGATAATAAACTATATATCTAAAAAAGAAATAACTTACTATTCCTAGCTTGAATTTTCTTTATAAACAATTGTTAGTTCAGAATTTGATTGATAACCAAGATAATCCCTTATTACCTGATCGATTAGATCNCTATCCTTTCCTTTGGAAAACTGTAGTATTCTATTCTCTAATTTACGGTTAGTTTGATTCACGAGATTCAATTCATATTGATTTCTCTTTATCTGATGATTTACGTCTTTTAATACAAGAATTCCATTTTCACTATTTATAAGATGAAATAAAGCAGAAAAATTTAACGAAACCATTGTAAAGGAAATTACAACATATAAGCCAATTCTTTTGTAATAAGGTTTACTTAAACTATTGTTTTCAAATATTTGTTTAGAACGAATCATGATTCAAAGAATCATAAGTTGNACCCACAGGTCAAGACTATTTTATATATTATTTTAGAATAGATTTTCCAGCATACTCAGCTTTATTAGATAAAAACTCTTCAATTCTCAATAATTGATTATATTTTGAGATTCTATCTGATCGCGATAATGACCCTGTCTTGATTTGACAAGAAGATGTGGCAACCGATAGGTCAGCTATAAAACTATCCTCGGTTTCACCAGATCTATGTGAAATAATGAATGAATAATTATTTTCTTTAGCAATATCAATAGCTTGCATTGTTTCTGTAAGAGTTCCTATTTGATTAACTTTAATCAAAATTGAATTAGCGGATTTTAAATTAACTCCTTTTGATAATCTATCTGAATTTGTTACAAATAAATCATCACCAACTATTTGAATCTTATCACCAATCTCTGAATTTAACTTACTCCAGCCACTCCAATCATCTTCATCCAAAGGGTCTTCAATTGAAAAAATAGGGTATAAATTTGTTAGTTTTTTTAAATATTCAATCATTTCATTTGTTTCAATGGGTTTATTCATATTTGATAAGTTATAAAGTCCGTCTTTATAAAACTCTGTAGCAGCACAATCTAATGCAAAAACAATATCGTCCCCTACCTTATATCCAGATTTTTCTACTGCTTTAGATAAAAATGAGAGCGTTTCTTCAGGAGATTTAAAATTTGGAGCAAAACCTCCCTCATCTCCAACACTCGTGGGCTCGCCCATTTCGGATAAAATACTTTTTAAGGAGTGAAAAATTTCAGAACCCATTCGCATAGCACCATTAAAGGATTCTGCTGAAACTGGCATAATCATAAATTCTTGAAAATCTAAAGAATTATTTGCATGNGCTCCACCGTTAATGATATTCATCATGGGTACTGGTAAAATGTTTGAGAATCCATCACCAAGTGATTGGAAAAGATGCTTATTTTTAGAATCTGAAGATGCTTTTGCATTAGCCATAGAAACACCTAAAACAGCATTCGCACCTAATCGAGATTTATTTTTTGTACCATCAAGTTCAATAAGTCTAGTGTCAATTAGTGACTGATCTCCCGAGTCCATTCCCACTAAAGAGTTATTTATTTCATTATTGATATTTTCTANTGCCTTTGTAACTCCCTTTCCAAAAAGCTCACNACCTCCATCTCTTAGCTCATGAGCCTCATGTGCACCTGTTGATGCTCCTGAGGGTACTAAAGACCTTCCAAATGAGTCATCATCAAGAATTATATCGACCTCCACAGTTGGATTACCTCTGCTGTCATATATTTGTCTTCCGGTAATTTTTTTAATATTAGCCATAAATAAAACCTCTATCTCTATACTCACATAGTTGCTATTAAATGAATATTATTTTTTATAGATGATAGGTAAATGTTAGATAAAAATAAATCAATAGTTCTTTTTTCTGGTGGTCAAGATTCCTCAGCTTGCTTACTTTGGGCGCTTTCAAAATTCGAAGAGGTGCAAACTATTGGCTTTGATTATGGTCAAAGACACAATATTGAGNTGGAATGCAGAATAAATTTATTAAAAAGAATACAATTACACTCAAGTAATTTTCTTGGTAAACTATCTAATGATATTGTCATAAACCTTGAGGAAATTAAAAATATTTCCGAATCTTCTCTTTTAAATTCTGAAAATATAGNAATGTTAGAAAATGGATTACCGAATACATTTGTTCCAGGTAGAAATTTAATTTTTCTTAATTATGCTTCTATAATTGCATATAAAAATAAANCTAAAAATATTNTTGGAGGAATGTGTGAAACTGATTTTTCAGGATACCCTGACTGNAGAAATGAAACAATTAATTCTATGGAAAAAAGCTTAAATTTAGGAATGGATGTAGAATTTAAAATACAAACACCCCTAATGTTCAANTCAAAAGCAGAAATATGGGAGCTTATATATAAAAAAGGTAATAAGGAGTTAATTGATATCATTATAGAAGAATCCCATACTTGTTATAAAGGAGATAGATCTAAAAGGTATGACTGGGGGTATGGCTGTAATTCTTGTCCAGCCTGTGAACTAAGGTCAAAGGGATGGAATGAATTTATCATTAATTACCCAGAGTTAAAAAATTAATTATGTATTCAGTTAAAGAAATTTTTTTCACTATTCAGGGAGAGGGTTGTAACGCAGGAAAATATGCAGTTTTTTGTAGATTCTCTGGTTGCAATTTATGGAATGGGAGAGANCAAGATAGAAAAAAGTCTATATGTACTTTTTGTGATACAGACTTTATTGGAACAAGTGGAGTAAATGGAGGAAAATTTAAAAATCCTAAAGATCTTGCATTAAAAGCAATTTCATTATGGAGGGGAAAACAGAAACCCCTAATTGTCCTGACTGGAGGCGAGCCATTGCTTCAAGTAAATGAATTACTCGTTAAAGAACTTCACAGGGTTGGTTTTAAGATAGCGGTTGAAACAAATGGAACAATAAAAGCACCTGAAAATATTGATTGGATTTGCGTCAGTCCCAAAGAAAATACAAAAATAGAACAAACTTATGGCGATGAGTTAAAACTAGTTTTTCCTCAAAAAAAAATCAAACCAAAGGATTTTGAAAATTTAAAATTTAAAAACTTCTTACTACAACCAATGGATGGACCTGAAATTAAAAAAAATACTATTAGCGCAAGAAANTTTTGTAATGATAATAATAACTGGAAATTAAGCCTTCAAACACATAAAATATTTGGATATCCATAAAGAAGAGTGAATTTAATATGAAACATTTAGGAAAACAATCAAAACAACCAACGAGTCCAAATATAAAAATTTTGGATAAAGTTAAAAATAATAATGTTGGATCAAATTATGTTATTCGTTTAATACAGCCTGAATTTACCTGCCTTTGCCCTATCACAGGTCAGCCTGATTTTGCTCATATCGTGATAGATTATATTCCAAATAAGTGGATTGTTGAGTCAAAATCTTTAAAATTATTCTTTAATAGCTACAGAGATAGCAAGTCATTTCATGAAAATACTACTATTGAAATAGTTCAATCTATTANTAAACTTTTAAATCCCGTTTGGATTAGGATAGGTGGTTATTGGTATCCAAGAGGAGGAATTCCTATAGATATTTTTTGGCAAAACAAAAATCCACCTAAATCTGCTTGGGTACCTGAGCAAGAGGTAACCCCTTATAGAGGACGAGGTTAAAATCAAAAGTAATCTTAATTAAGTGATTTTGCTAAATCATCAATAGATTTTATTTTTGAAATAATCTCTTCAAAATCATCGAGTTTTGTAGCTGAAGGACCATCGCAAAGNGCTGCNTTGGGGTCAGGATGTACTTCTAAAAAAATTCCTGCTAGACCAATTGCGGCNCCACAAAGAGCTAAGTCTAATGCTTGATTCGATCTTCCACCGGCAGAATTTCCTTGGCCACCTGGAAGCTGTAATGAGTGAGTAACATCCAAAATCACAGGATTTTGGGTCTCCTTTAATTCAGAAACACCCAAGAAATCAACTATTAAGTTATTATATCCAAATGAAGTACCTCTCTCGCATAACAAAATATCTTCATTTCCAAAAGATGAACACTTATCAATAATATTAATCATTTGACCTGGTGAGAGGAATTGACCTTTTTTTATATTCAAAGGCAAATTCGATTTACAGGCAGCCTCTATGAGGTCTGTTTGTCTGCATAAAAAGGCTGGAATTTGAATAATGTCAACAACCTTAGCAACCTCTTCTATTTGAGAAATTTCATGAATATCTGTTATTATTGGAACATCCAGAGATTTTTTAACTTCTTCAAATATTTTAATACCATCTAATAAACCTGGTCCTCGAAATGAATGAACTGATGACCTGTTTGCTTTATCAAATGAAGCCTTGAAAATAAAAGGAATCCCTAAGTCTTTAGTAATTTTTTGAAGGGATGTTGCAACATCAATAGTTATATCATGATCTTCTAAAACATTTAGACCTGCGATTATACAAATTTGAGATGAATTAGATAAAGAGATATTTCCTACATTTATTTTTTTAGACATATTTTAACCTATAACTTAACTTTTAACATTAATAGAGGCTTTTATAAATGATGCAAATAAAGGNTGAGGATTAAATGGTCGAGATTTAAGCTCAGGATGAAATTGAACTCCTACAAACCATGGATGATTTTTGAGCTCAATAACTTCAGTTAAAAGACCGTCTGGAGACATTCCTGAAAATTCTAAACCAGATTTCTCGAGATCACTTTTAAAGTTAATATTAACTTCATAACGATGCCTATGTCTCTCTTTTATATTGCTGGATTTATATATTTTACTAACCAATGATCCACTTTTTAAGTTTGCAGGATAAGANCCTAATCTCATTGTTCCNCCATAATCACTATTATTACTTCTAGTAANCTTTTCTTNATCTTTTTCCCACTCTGTCATCANCCCTATTACAGGATTTTTTGTTTTACTAAATTCAGATGAATTAGCATCTTTAATTTTAGTCATATTTCTTGCCGCCTCTATAACCGCAAGTTGCATACCGAAACAAATTCCAAAATATGGAATTTTATTAATTCTTGCATAATTTATTGCTAATATTTTCCCCTCAACACCTCTCTTCCCAAAACCTCCAGGAACTAGTATTCCAGACATAGACTTGAGTTTTTTAATATTTGATTTTCCTTTAATAGTCTCAGAGTCAATCCAGTGGATATTTACTCTCACATCATTTGCAATACCTCCGTGTGTAAGTGCTTCAGTAAGAGATTTATAAGCATCCTTAAGTCCAATATATTTTCCAACAACAGCAATATTAACCTCGCCCTGAGGGTTATTTATACTATCAACTACCTTGTTCCATTTTCTTAAATTAATTTTACTNGGTTTATTGATATTCATAGATTTAAGAACTTGAGTATCAAATCCATTTTTCATATAAATTTTTGGAGTAGCATATATGGTACTTACGTCAGTTGCCTGAATAACAGATTCCTCNGAAACATTGCAAAAAATAGCAATTTTTTTAATATCTGAACGATCAATCTTCTTTTCACTTCTGCACACCAATACATCAGGTTGAATACCTATAGATCTTAACTCCTTTACTGAATGTTGGGTTGGTTTAGTTTTAATTTCGCCNGCAGCTGAAATATATGGAACAAGAGTAAGATGAACAAAACAAGTCTTACTGCTTGGTAATTCATTACCTAATTGACGAATTGCTTCAAAAAAAGGTAATCCCTCTATATCACCAACAGTTCCTCCAATCTCGCATAAACAAAAATCGACATTTTTATTATTATTAACTATAAATTCTTTAATTTGATCAGTAACATGTGGGATAATTTGGACAGTACCCCCTAGATAATCTCCCCTTCTTTCCCTTTCAATAACTTTATTATAAATTTGTCCTGTTGTTATATTATCTTGAACAGAAGAATTAACATCAGTAAATCTNTCATAATGTCCTAAATCTAGATCTGTTTCTGTTCCGTCCTCAGTAACAAAAACCTCCCCATGCTGATATGGACTCATAGTTCCTGGATCAACATTTAGATATGGATCAAGCTTTCTTAATTTTACTGAATAACCTCTAGACTGAAGTAAAGTACCAAGCGCTGCTGATGCAATGCCTTTTCCTAAAGAGGAAGCCACGCCACCAGTGATAAATATATATCGTGTCATGGAAAGACAATATAGCTAAAATAATCGATTAATGGAAGTGTTGTTAATTATTAATTTAAATCAGGAAGGTTATTGATATCTACTTCATCAATTTCATCAGAAATTCTAATATCCTCAATATCATTAACNATTGAATCTGAGTCATTTACGCTCGATAAAACTGCCAATAATAGACTTGTTGAAAAAAATATTGCTGCAAATATTGCAGTAAGTTTAGTTAATATATTTCCAGCCGAACGGCTAGACATAAAGTCTCCTGTNCCNCCAATNCCTAATCCGCCACCTTCAGATCTTTGAAGAAGAACCAAAACAACTAGCGTAATTGCTACTATTAAATGAATAACTAAAATAAAACTTGTCATATTAATAAAACTCTTAAATTTCAATATTGCTTGTATACGAACAATGCAAAAAATTCAAACTTCTTAATAACTTAATTACAAAAATCTAAAATAGCCTTGAAATCGGAAAATTTAAGGCTTGCTCCNCCAATAAGAGCTCCGTCAACACAATCGATTGAAAGAATTGATGACGCATTCTTTTTGTTAACCGATCCACCATAAAGTATTTTAATTTTCTTAGCTTTACCCCCGTAACGAGATTTAAGTTTATCTGAAATAAAACTATGAACCTTATAAATATCATCATTGCCTGGGACTAATCCAGAGCCTATAGCCCATATTGGCTCATAAGCAACAACAAGGTTATTAGANTTAATTTTCTCAGGAAGGGATTTTTTTAATTGCTCGCCNATTACTCTAAGGGTTTTACCACCTTTTTTCTGATTTAAAGACTCTCCAACACATACTATAGTTAAAAGATTATTGTTAAGCGCATTTTCAGCTTTANTACAAATTAATTTATTAGATTCNTCTTGGTATTGTCTTCGTTCAGAATGTCCTAATATAACTGATTGAGCGCCAACATCTTTAAGCATTGATGGTGAAACTTCTCCGGTATATGCGCCGGATTCTTTATCAGAGCAATCTTGGGCNCCTATCATAAGATTTGATTGCTTTGTTTTATTAGAAAATAAATCTATGAGGGTATTGGGTGGGCATATAAGTATTTCGGAATTTTTAAATTTCTTTTTTTTTAAATACTTTGTTAGTAAAGAAATCATAGAAAGATTTTTTTTCAAACCATTCATTTTCCAGTTACCAGCAATTAATAAATTTTTATTTTTTACCATNACAAACAACTACAAAAAAAATTGCATAATATCAATTCATATTAAAATAAGTTCATAAACTTTATAGCAAAATCTTGCCTTTTATTATTCAAAGATACACTATGCAGAAAATTTTATAAAAAACTTTAAGGTTGTTTTGATATGTTAGATTTTTTAAGAAAAAATGCTACTGGTCCATTGGGCATTGCTCTGATTATTTTATTAGTCTTTGCTTTTTCAATTTGGGGTGTTGGTGATATATTTAGAGGCTATAATGCAAATATTTTAGCAAAAATAGGAGATAGAGAGGTTAATTCGCAAAACTATTTATTTAGGTTTAATAGAGAAATAAATAGAGTCTCAAATCAGCTCAATAGATTGGTTAGTTCGGAAGAAGCAAGGAATTCAGGTCTACATTTTCAAGTACTTGATAGATTGATAGTTGAAACATCTATCAATGCGTCTGGAGACGAAATTAATCTAAAAGCATCAGAGGAGGCATTAAAGAAAAGAATCTTATCAACAAATGCATTTAAAAATGCCTTTAACCAATTCGATAAAAATATTTTTGACCAGGTTTTAAGGCAAAATGGTCTAACTGAAGATGCTTATCTTGCTATTGAGGCGGATTTCCATATTCAAGAACAACTTTCTAAATCGATATTTACTAATATCAATCCTCCAAGCTCACTTAATAATTTATTGTACAAATATCAATTTGAGAGAAGGAATGTTGATTATATAATAATAAGTCCCAAAAATAATATTGGCTCAGATCAAATTAGTGACGAGAGTTCTCTAAATTTTTATAATCAAAATAAAAATAAATATTTAACTGAAGAAACTAGAGACTTTTCATTTATATCGTTGATTATAAATGATATTTCTTCAAGTTTTGATATTAAAAATGAGGAAGTAATCAGTTATTATGAAGATAATAAATATGATTATTTTGAACCTGAAAAAAGATCCTATGACCTAGTGCCGTTTACCTCAGAAAAAGAAGCCTTAAAAGCTATGGAAAATTATAGTTTAAATAGCGATTTTGAAAAATTACTTAGCGATAGAGGTTTAGAAAAAACTGATGTTGATCAAGGGTTGATAACTGATAATGAGGGAATTACTGATGAAATCTCAACTAAAGCCTTTAATGCCAATATTAATGAGCTAACCGGTCCAGTTGATAGTCCTTTTGGTCCATCATTAATATTTGTTAGGGAAATAATTCCAGAAAAAGAAATGCTTCTTGATGAAGTTAGAGCTGAAGTAATTTTATCTATCCAAAAACTTAAAGCTCAGGATAATATATATGAGCTTTATGCAAGCATTGAAGACTCAAGAGCAAGTGGAAAGACTTTGGAGGAGATAGCCGCAGAAAATCAACTTCCAATTCAAATACTGGATTCTGTATCTAATATAGGAAAAAAAATTGACGGTAGCTATATTAATACCCCACTTAGAGAAATTATTATTGAAAATGTTTTTGGTAATGAAACTGATGTTGAAATTGATCCTGTTGAGGACGAGGAAGGTAATATAGTTTTCATAAGAGTCGATAATATAAACTCACCAAAACAAATACCATTCAGTGAAGTTTCAAATGATATAAAGATAACAATAGCTGAAAATCAATCAATTTCTGAAATGCAATTAGAGGCTTTAGAGATATATAATAATCTAAAATCTGAAAATAATAACTTAGAGTACACATCAGATAAAAATGATATTGCTATAGCTAAGAGTGGTCTTCTAAGTAGATCGTCAACAAATGAAATATTCTCTGAGGAAGCTTTAGTTGAAATTTTTAAAGCTGATAAAGGATCAAGTTTTATGTCAAATGTAGGAATTGGAAATAGTAAAATTATTGGAATTATAACCAATGTCTCTTTGTTGGATAAGACTGAAAAAAGAATTGAATCTATAAATACCGTTAATAAACAGAGACTTGAAAATGATTTAGCTTATTCATTAGCTGAAGAACATCAAAAAGAGTTATCAGCTGAAATTTTTCCGGAAAGATTAGAGGCTCTTTTTGAAACACAGGAATCTGAAGGATCATTTTAAATAATGGAAGATATTATTCTTGAGCCAAAATTTATAGACTTTAAAGAAAAATATGAAAAAAATATTTCTCAAGTTGTGGGTTTTAAATTTTCTAATACTGAAAAAACGATAACATCATCATTTTTAAAGACATCAAAAAATGATAAAAATTCGTTTTTATTTGAGTCACTTGAGGATGGGGATACAAAGGGAAGATTTTCAATAATAGGCTTAAAACCTGACTTAATTTTTAAAGTAATTGATAATCAATCAATAATTGAAGAGAATGGAAGTGAGGTATCGAGAGAGCATAATCAAGTTAATAAAAATATTAAAAAATTTATTAAAGATAGTCATCTTGAAATTCCTAAAAATATCCCATCAGTTGCAGCAGGTGTTTATGGTTATATTGGTTATGACTTTGTCAGAAATATTGAGGTTCTTCCAAATCAAAATAAAGACGCCCTAGGTATTCCAGATATTATTCTATTGAGGCCATCTATAATTATAGTTTTTGATAATGTATCTAAAGAAATATCAATATTCTCATGCTCAAGACCTAAAGAAAATCAAACGGCTGAAGAAAACTACCAAGATATAGAGAAGAGTATTAAAGAAACATTTATCAACCTAAACAATGAGGTAATTGAAGAAGGTGAATATTCTAAACAAAAGAATTTGGAAACACCAAAATCAAATACATCAAAGGATGAGTATTTCGAAATGGTAAAAAAGGCTAGAGAATATATTATCGCTGGAGATATATTTCAGGTTGTTCCCAGTCAAAGATTTTTTACTCCATTTAAAATATCACCATTTAAACTATACGAATCATTAAGAAAAATAAATCCCTCACCTTATATGTATTATTTGAATTTAGAAGATTTTCACATAGTTGGCTCAAGTCCAGAAACACTCGTTAAAACGGAAAATAATAAAATAACAATTAAGCCAATTGCAGGAACAAGACTTAAACAAAAACACTCTAATAGAGAACTTGAGAAAGAGCTTCTTTCTGACCCTAAGGAAAGAGCTGAACATCTAATGTTACTAGACCTTGGCAGGAATGATGTTGGTAGAGTTGCTAAAATTGGTTCAATTGAAGTTAAAAATCCATTTAGTATTCAGGAAACTTCGAATTTAATACATATAGTTTCAACTGTAGAAGGAGATTTAAAGCAAGGTGAAGATCAAATATCGTCATTATCAGCAGGGTTTCCAGCTGGTACTGTTTCGGGAGCTCCAAAAATAAGAGCAATGGAAATAATAGATGAATTAGAAAAAGAAAAAAGAGGAATATATGCTGGTGCTGTTGGCTATTTTTCCGCCAATGGAGATATGGATACTGCTATAGCGTTAAGAACGGCAGTAATAAAAGATAAAATGATGTATGTTCAAGCTGGTGGTGGAGTTGTATATGACTCAAATGAGGAATATGAATACAATGAAACTGTTAATAAGTCTCAAGCACTCTTTAAAGCCGCTAAGGACGCAATTTTAAATAACTCGAAAGAATAAAATGATAATACTGATAGATAACTATGATAGCTTTACTTGGAACCTTTATCACTTTCTAGGTGATTTAGGCGCTGAAACGCAGGTAATCAGGAATGACAAAATTTCTGTTTCAGAGGTTATTGATTTAAAGCCAAAACAAATAGTTATATCCCCAGGACCATGTGATCCGAGTTATGCTGGAATCTCTATGGATTTAGTTGTCGAGGCTATAAAAAGAGATCTTCCCCTACTCGGAGTATGTTTAGGACATCAGTCAATAGCTCAATCTTTAGGTGGAAAAATTATAAAATGCGATGAAATCGTTCATGGAAAAGTAAATATAATCAACAATGATCAAAAAGGTTTGTTTAAAAATCTTCCAAAAACATTTAATGCTACAAGATACCACTCCTTAGTAATATCAAAAGATAATTTACCTAAAAATTTAGAAATTTCAGCTACTACAGATGAAGGCATTATTATGGGTGTGAGACATAAAAGCTCACCTATAGAGGGAATACAATTCCATCCTGAAAGCATAGCAACTGAATATGGTCACAAGATATTAGAGAACTTTTTGAGTCTATAAATGGAAAAATTTGAAGAAATATTATCTAAAATACCCCAAGAAAATGGTTTATCTGAGGATGAATGTGTTTTTTCTTTTAATTATATTTTAGAAGGTAAGGCAACTGATAAACAAATAGAAAAATTTCTTCTTGGCTTAAGGTCTAGAGGCGAAACAATTCAAGAGATTACAGCTGCAACTAAAGTAATGAGAGATAAATCTTCGAAAGTTTCAGCTCCAAATAATGCAATTGATACATGTGGCACTGGAGGAAGTGGATCTGGTAAATATAATATATCTACCGCTGCCTCATTGGTAGCTGCAGGAGCTGGTTCAATTATAGCAAAGCACGGAAATAGGTCTTTATCATCAAAGTCAGGGTCATCTCAAGTATTAGAAGAATTAGGTGTTAAGCTAGATATAGAATCTACAAAAATAACTGAGTGCATGAAAAAATCCAATATAGGTTTTATGTTTGCTCCAAATCACCACCCCGCAATGAAGTTTGTTGGACCCGTAAGGCAGAGGCTAGGAGTAAGAACTATATTTAATATATTAGGTCCTTTATCTAATCCAGCAAATGTAAAAAAACAATTAATTGGAGTTTTTGATAAAAAATGGCTTAAACCAATGGCTGAGACACTTAAAAATCTTGGCTCATTAAGGGCTTTATTAGTTAATGGGTCGGATGGGTTCGATGAATTAACAACAACTGGGGTATCATATGTAGTTGAATTAAATGATAGTAATATTAAAACTTATGAAGTTAACCCTAAAGAATTAGGTTTAGAGCTATCAAATCTGAGTGATTTAATTGGTGGTGACCCCGCACAAAATGCAAAAAAAATTATTCAACTTCTTAATGGAGAGGAAGGTCCTTATAGGGATATAGTATTATTAAATTCTGCAGCCGCTTTATATGTGGATGATAAAGTAAAAAATATTAAAGATGGTATGGAACTATCAAGATACTCAATCGATAAAGGTCTTGCTAAATCGGCTTTAGAAAAATTAAAAAAAATATCAAACTCATGAAAAATATTCTTCAGGAAATAGTTAACTACAAAAAGATTGAAATTGAAAAATCAAAGAAAATGATTTCAGTTGAAATTCTAAACAAAAAAATTAAGTCGCTATCCAAACCATTAAAATTTTTAGATGAGCTGAGGAATAAGAATGAAGTGGGAAAGGCAGGAATTATTGCTGAAGTAAAAAAAGCAAGCCCATCAAAAGGTATTATTAAAAAAGACTTTAATCATATAGAAATAGCCAAAGAATATGAAAAAGGTGGTGCGGCATGCCTATCTATATTAACTGATACTCCGTCATTTCAAGGATCACCTCAATATTTAAAAGATATAAGAAGGAATACAAAACTTCCTATTCTTCGAAAGGATTTTATAATTGATACCTATCAAATTATTGAATCTAGGTCTTGGGGGGCAGATTGTATTCTTTTGATAATGAAAATTTTAAAAAACAAAGAACTTTCAAAATTAATTAATATTTGTAATGAAATGAATATGGATATTTTGTTTGAAATCAACTCCCAAGAAGAGTTAGAGAGATTATTACCATTTAATCCTAAGATGATAGGAATTAATAATCGAAATCTAGAAAATTTTGAAACTGATATCGAAAATAGCATTAAAATTAAGAAAAATATCCCCGACGATATACTTGTTATTAGTGAATCAGGAATTAATGACGTTAAAGACATTAGTTATTTAGGTAAGCATAATATTAATAACTTTCTTATAGGTGAAAGGTTGATGCGTTCAAAAAATATTAGTGGCGAATTAAGTAAACTAGTTAATAAGGAATAATTATGAAAAAACCTTCCCATCTCAATCAAAAAGGCGAAGCTCATATGGTTGATATAAGCCAAAAGGAAGAAACAAAAAGAAAAGCAAAAGCGGAAGGTTTTGTTAAGGTAAAAAAAAGTACAATAGAGACCATTAAAAAAGGAAATCTTGATAAAGGAGATCTATTTGGTTCTGCTAGAATAGCAGGTATAATGGCTGCAAAAAAAACTTCTGATCTAATTCCGCTTTGCCATATTCTCTCAATCTCATCAATAAATATTGATATAACTATTATCAAAAATAATATTCATATCTCTTGTGAGGTAATCAATAAGGGTCAAACTGGTGTAGAAATGGAAGCCCTTACAGCAGTTTCAGTATCATGCCTGACAATTTACGATATGATAAAGGGAATAGACAGAGAAGCAATTATATCAGAAATCAAACTTATAAATAAAAGTGGTGGAAAATCAGGTGAATGGTCAAGAAATGAAAATTAATTCTGTTAAAGAGGCTAAAAAAATAATTTTAGATTCGATAAAACCCATCACCAAAACTGAAATAATTAATCTCGATAAATGCATAAATCGTATTCTAAAAAATACTTTATCTTCAAAAAGAACCCAACCTTCATTTGATACCTCATCAATGGACGGGTATGCAATTTCAAAGAAAAATATAAAAAAATTTCCTTTAAGGCTTAAAGTTAAAGATGAAATTAAAGCAGGTGATATTCCGAAGTTTTCTCTAAAACCTGGTTATGCGATTAGAGTTTTTACTGGCTCTTTTCTTCCAAAAGGTACTGAAAGAGTTGTATTGCAAGAATATTGCAAAAAAGACAATAATGAAATCTTAATAAATAAATTAGGAACAGACAAATATATAAGAAAACAGGGGGAAGATTTTTTTAAAGGTGAAAGCCTTCTTACCAACGCTTGCTTATTAGATGCAAATAAAATTGCGCTAGCGGGCGCAATGAATTTTAAAAAGCTAGAAGTTTATAAGAAACCAAAAATAGCTGTTCTAGCAAATGGAAATGAACTTAGTGAGCCTGGTGAGAGATTAAGCTTATTTAAACAACCAGCTTCAACAAAGCCGGCTATCATGATGCTAATTAAAGAATGGGGAGGAGTGCCAATTGATCTAGGTATTGCCAAAGATACAGTCAAATCACTTAAAGCTAAACTTAAGAAAGGTCTAAAGTTTGACATGATTATTACTATAGGAGGTGCGTCGGTTGGAGATTATGATTTAGTTCAAAAATCCCTGAATGAATTAAACTTTAAGTTAAATTTTTGGAAAATTAACATGAGACCGGGAAAGCCTCTGATGTTCGGTCAGTCCGGTAATACTCCTATTCTCGGCCTCCCTGGTAACCCTGTTTCATCCATTGTGTGTTCTCATTTATTCTTAAAGCAATCAATATATAAATTACAAAATTATCACTTTGAAGAAAATATAAACAAATTAAAGCTATCAAAAAATTTGCCCCCTAACGGAGATAGAGAGCATTATATAAGAGGTTATATTAGTAAAAACTCAAAAAATGAACTTTTAGCAACTCCAATTAATAATCAAGATAGCGCATCGCTTTCATCGCTTTCAAAAGCAAATATTTTAATTATAAGAAAACCAAAAGAGAAAAAAGCCAAAAAAAACTCTTATGCTAATATCATAAATTTAAAATAAATTTCGCAAAGACTTGACCAAAATAGAGAACAAAAGTAAAACATCGTTCTACTTTAGTTCTTTTTTTATAAATAAAGTTTGAGGTTTAAGTGATGTTAACAAAAAAACAAAATGAGCTTTTAATATATATTAATCAAAATCTTCGTGAAACTGGAGTTGCTCCATCGTATGAGGAAATGAAAGATGCTCTAGATTTAAGATCAAAGTCAGGTATTCATCGTTTAATAAATGCACTAGAGGAGAGAGGATTTATAAGAAGACTGCCTCATAGAGCTAGAGCAATAGAAGTCACAAAACTTCCAACAGCGTCATCCCCGGATAAGAAAGGAAATTTTTCACCAGAGTTAATTAAGGGAGATAAAGAAATTACAACTGATGATATCTTTGAGGAAACTCACGAACTTAAAATGATGGGAAAAATAGCTGCAGGAACACCAATTGCTGCAATTGAATATGAAAAAAATAAAATTTCAGTTCCTAAGCATATGATTGGTTCAGGAGAACATTACGCATTACAAATCGAGGGTGATTCAATGATTGGAGCTGGTATTCTTGATGGTGATACTGCAATAATAAAAAAGGCAGATGATGCATATTCTGGAGAAATTATAGTAGCTTTAATTGATGGTGAAGAGGCAACCTTAAAAAGATTAAGGAAGAAAGGTGAGACAATTGCTCTAGAACCATCCAACTCAGCCTATGAAACAAAAATATATGGACCAGACAGAGTTCAGGTACAAGGAACTTTAGTTGGGATTCTGAGATCTTATTAATTATTACTAATAGTTATTTTACTTGAATAGTATTAAGTTTTACGAAAGAATCGTATTTTAAAAATAATCTGGAAATATAACTATTGTGGAAGATCAAAAACAAGTTATTACTCGCTTTGCTCCATCGCCAACAGGGTATCTTCATATCGGCGGGGTAAGAACTGCTTTATTTAACTGGTTATATGCAAAAAATAATAATGGGAAATTTCTTTTACGAATTGAAGATACAGATAGGGAGAGATCATCTCAAGACTCAATAAAGGTAATTCTTGATGGTCTAAATTGGCTTAACCTAGATTATGATGAAGAGCCTATTTATCAACATCAAAATATTAATAGACATATAGAAATTGCTAACCTTCTCCTTAAGAATGGAAAAGCATATAAATGCTGGGCTACCGAGGAAGAATTAAGCCTTATGAGAGAAGAGGCAAAAAAAAAATGGGCTCCCTATAAAGTACAATGGAATGTGGAGAAATAAAGAATCTGGTGAATCTGAAAAAAATAAACCATTTGTTTTAAGGTTTAAGGCACCACTTAAAGGCGAGACAATTGTTCATGATAAGGTTCAAGGAAATGTATCTTTTTTAAATGAAAATTTTGATGATTTTGTTATTCTAAGATCCGATTCTACCCCCACCTATATGCTATCGGTTGTTGTTGACGATCATGATATGAATGTATCACATATAATCAGAGGCGATGATCACCTAACAAATGCAGCAAAGCAAAAACAAATATATGAATCTTTAAATTGGAAGGTTCCAGTTTTTTCACATATATCATTAATTCATGGAAGTGATGGCGCAAAATTATCAAAGCGGCATGGAGCTCTTGGAATCGATTCTTACAAAAAAGAAGGGTACCTTCCAGAGGCAATGAAAAATTACCTATTAAGACTTGGCTGGAGTCATGGAGACAAGGAAATTTTTTCTCAAGAAGAAATGATAAAACTTTTTTCATTGAAAAATATTGGGAAATCGTCTTCTAGGTTAGATATTGAAAAACTAAAAAATATCAATAACCATTACATAAAAAATACTTACGAAAAGGATTTACTAGTAATAATAAAAAAGTCTGAAAAAACTCTTAGTAAAGTTCAAGAAAAATCAATTTTAAAAATTCTTCCTGAAATAAAAAAAAGCTCAAAAACAATCGTTGATATTATAGCCTCTCTAAGCTTTATAATTAAAGAAAGACCAATTAAACTAAATGAAGATTCAAAGAAGATTTTGACACTTGAGGCAAAAAAAAATATAGAAAAAATCAAAAAAATGCTTCAGACCCTTGATACTTGGGATACTTCTAATATAGAACAGTTATTAAAAGATTTTTCTATTTCTGAAGAACTTAAATTTAAAGATATTGCCCTTCCTTTAAGAGCAATACTGACTGGAACTTTAAGTTCACCAAGTATATATAATATACTTGATTGTTTAGGCAAAGACGAAGTAATTAAACGTATAAATGATATTTTGTAATAATAATATAATAAAGGAATAAATATGTCAGATAAAAACTCTGAAAACGCAAAGCTAACAATTAACAATGAAGATTTAGATTATAATGTTGATAAAGGTAGTATTGGTCCAGATGTAATTGATATATCTAAATTATATTCCGAAACAGGAAAGTTTACTTATGATCCTGGATTTACCTCAACTGCTAGTTGCAAATCAACAATAACATATATTGATGGTGAAGAAGGTGTTCTACTTTATAGAGGTTATCCAATTGAGCAACTAGCTGAAAAAGGTAATTATCTTGAAACATGTTACTTACTTTTAAATGGTGAGTTACCAAATCAGTCTCAATATAATGAATTTGATGATATTATAACTAATCATACAATGGTTCATGAGCAGTTAAATAGGTTTTTTACTGGATTTAGGCCTGATGCACACCCAATGGCTATAATGTGCGGTGTAGTCGGCGCTTTATCAGCTTTCTACCATGACTCAACAGATGTAAATGACGCTGAACAAAGAAAAATAGCATGCTTTAGATTAATCGCTAAAATGCCTACTCTAGCAGCTATGGCATACAAACACTCCTTAGGTCAGCCCACAATTTATCCAAAAAATGAATTAAGTTACGCATCTAATTTTTTGAATATGTGCTTTGGTGTTCCAACTGAAGATAAAGATGTTGACGAAACCCTATCAAGAGCTATGGATAAAATTCTTATATTGCACGCAGATCATGAACAAAATGCCTCAACCTCTACAGTAAGATTAGCCGGATCATCAGGGGCAAACCCTTTTGCATGTATTGCATCTGGAATAGCTTGTTTATGGGGACCGGCTCATGGCGGAGCTAATGAAGCTTGCCTAAGAATGCTTGATGAAATTGGATCTGTTAAGAATATTCCAGAATTTATCAATAAAGCTAAAGATAAAAATGACCCTTTTAGGCTTATGGGCTTTGGCCATAGGGTATATAAAAACTATGATCCAAGAGCAAAAGTGATGCAAAAAACTTGTCACGAACTATTAGATCATCTTGGATTAAAAAATGATCCTAAGCTTGCGATAGCAATGGAGTTAGAAAAAATAGCATTGGAAGATGAGTATTTCGTAGAAAAAAAATTATATCCAAATGTAGATTTTTATTCAGGTATCGTCATGAAGGCAATGGGATTTCCAATGGAAATGTTTACAGTTCTATTCGCAGTTGGCAGAACTGTTGGATGGGTCTCTCAATGGGATGAAATGGTTGAAGACAAAAGTCAGAGGATTGGAAGACCGAGACAATTATATGTTGGAAACCCTGGTAGAGACTATCAAGATATAAAAAATCGGTAAGTTAATTGCCTAAGATATTATAAATTGTTTCAGCAGCCTTCTTTGAAGGACTCATATAATTGTTTTCAATAAGACCTTTAAACTTTTGAAGATCTTTTTTTTGATTAAAATAAATTTTATCCTTTTTTAATATTTCAAGAACTGACTTTGAAATATTTTTTGGGCTACATCTGCTCTGAAGAAGTTCTTCAACAGAGGGTTTATTTAAAACCAAATTTACTAATGAAACAAACTTCACCTTAGCAAGTCTGCTAACAATGGACCAGGTAATAAAATCAAGTTTGTAAATCACAACCATTGGCGTTAGAGCTAATCCGAGCTCTAAAGTTACAGTTCCAGATGTTGCACAGGCAACATCTGCCTCTTTAAAAAGCAAAAACTTATCACTCTCATCTGAAATAAAAATGGCATTATCAAAATATTTATCAATTAGAGGTTTCTTTTTTTTATTAACAGGAATGACTAATTTTATATTAGGTATCTGTTTTTGAATTTCAATAAACGCAATTTTAAAAGGCTTAATATTTCTTTTTATTTCTGAGTCTCTACTTCCAGGTAAAAATATTAAAACAGGATCATCATTTACTTTGTATTTTGATCTAAATGTCTCTTCACTATTGATATTTATTTTGGGTATAACTGGATGACCAACATAAGTTGTATTTAAACCATTATCATTAAAAAATTTACCTTCAAAAGGTAATATAGACAAAAGATGATTAAAATCTCGCGCCATTGATTTTACTCTTTTTTGCCTCCAAGCCCAAACAGTTGGAGCAACGTAACAAATTATTGGTGATTTAAATAATTTTTTTCTTAATTTTTTAGCAACCCTATGATTAAAGTCAGGGCTATCTATTAAAATAACTATATCAGGATTTTTAAATAAAATATCCTCAACAACCTGATTAATTCGCCTATAAAGAGGTACTATTTTCAATAACACTGGTATAATACCCATAATCGATAATTCATTCATTGGAAATAGAGATTTAAAGTTGAATTTTTCCATAAAATGGCCTCCAACTCCATGAATCGACATATTAGGGTATAATTTTAATAATTCAGAAATAACCTCGCTTCCAATGAAATCACCAGACGGCTCTCCAGCAACAAGATATATAGCCTTTTCTTTTTTCACTTTTATAAACCTTTAAATACCGTGAATAAATAAATTATTATCATTAGCAAAATCAATCATCTCTTTTTTATCAATAATGAAAGCTTTGTTTGATTGTAAAACAATACCACTCAATCCAATTTCATTTATAAGCTTTAAAGTATTAATACCTACAGTCGGAAGATCAACTCTGGGATCCTGAATAGGCTTAAGAGTTTTCATTAAAAAACCCCCTTCTGGATTATCTATCTTAATGTTTAGCGCCTTATAAAGCATAAAATCAGTTCCATTAATATCCTCAATAGCAATAACTTTTCCATTAGCAACCAAACAGGCCTGGCCATTATCTTTTACTCCTACTTTCATGCAAGTTTCTTCTGCTAAACTAATATCATCTAGTGAGTTATTTCCGGGCAAAGTATTTGTAATTGTGCCTTTTGGCATCAAAATATCTTTTAAATAGATATCAGCGCCTGTTACTTTGATACCTTGAATAACTTCAATATAATTTATTATTGTTTTAATGATTGATGCATCACCATTTTTTCGGACCTTAAATAATGAAAAAAATAATTTTAGCCCTGAAAAATCAGGAAATAATAAAAAAAAGTTTGGTATATGGGCCCCACCAATAATTACTAACTCAGTACAATAGTTTTTTCGAAGCATTTTCATAGCCGCTCCTATTTGGCCGAACCTTAGCCATTTATGAGGGAACTTCTCAATTTCTTTACTCGCAAGGCCTTTAATAGCAATTATAAAAACTTCTTTTCCTGAATCAGTTATTGACTGCGCAACTTTTATAGGGAGGATACCTTTGCCAGCATATATACCAATTTTTGAAACCATAATTTAACTTTCTGGAAGGCAGTAACTTCTGTTACCCTTCTGACTAACAAAATCAATTATGTCATCAACTACATCTGATTGGATTTTTGTATTTTTTAAATTAACTATTCGTTTTTTAAATTCGCTTTCTTTTGGATCAAAAAGAATAGAGTAAGCTTCTTTTATTTTTTTTATCTCAGCCTTATCAAAATTTCTTCGTCTTAATCCAGTTAAATTTAAACCCTCTAAAACAGCCCGATTACCTATTGCTAATCCAAAAGGGATCAAATCTTTTGTTAAAGCTGAAAAACCTCCTAAAAAAGAATAGGATCCAATTCTTGTCCATTGATGAACTGCAGATAGACCTCCAAGAATCGCACAGTTACCAACTGTAACATGACCTGCAAGCATAACATTATTAGCAAAAACACAGTCGTTTCCTATCAAGCAATCATGTGCAACATGTGAACCAGCCATAAATAAATTATTATCGCCTATATCTGTTTCTAGCCCTCCTGCATTAGTACCAATATGCATAGTTACATGCTCTCTTATATTATTATTTTTTCCTATAATTAATTTTCCTTCTTCTCCGCTATACTTTAGATCTTGAGGGTCGCCACCTAAAACAGAGAAAGGTGATACCTTTGTTCCTTCACCTATTGTTGTTAGACCAGAAATAACAACATTTGATAAAAGAGAGACATTTTTTTTAATTACAACATCTTTACCAATGACACAGTAGGGTCCGACTTCAGCGCTTTTATCTATTTGAGCCGATGGATCAATAATTGCTGTTGAATGAATTAAGCTCATTTAGAATTCTCATCTAATCTTACAACCATTGCTGTGATACTTGCTTCTGCAACAAGATTATTATCAACATAGGCTTTTCCAAAAAACTGCCAAACTTCTCCTTTATTTTTCTCTTTAGAAATTTCCATTCTTAATTGATCACCCGGAAGAACTGGTTTACGAAATTTGGCTTTATCAACCTTCATTAGATAAACGGAAAGACCATTTGTATCCCCCTCATACCCATAAACAACTAGAGCACTAGCAGTTTGAGCCATTGCTTCTATAATTAAAACACCGGGCATAATTGGATGTCCAGGAAAATGTCCTGGAAAGAAAGGTTCATTTATTGTTATATTTTTTATACCAACACAACTTTGGTTACTTACAATTTCTTCAATCCTATCAACCAGCAAAAAAGGGTATCTATGAGGTATTAAGTCTAAAATTTCTTTTGCATTAATACTATTTTCTTTATTTGTCATTTTTTCTTCCCTTAGATAATTTTCTAATACTTGAAAGATCTTTTTTCCATAGATCCAATTCCCTTATAGGAAATCCTGCCCATGTTTTTCCTGGAGGAAGGGTTTTACTCACTCCAGCCTTTGCAGCTATTTGAGAGCCTTTTCCTATTGTAATATGGCCAACTGCTCCAGATTTAGCTCCCATTACCACAAAATCTTCTAATGTTGTTGATCCAGCAAGACCAACCATTCCGGCAATTATACAATTTTCTCCAATTATACAATTATGAGCTATATGAACCATATTATCAATTTTAGTACCTTTTTTAATTACAGTATCTTGAATACTTCCACGGTCTATTGAGCAATTTGCACCTATTTCAACATTATCCTTAATCAAAACACGACCAACTTGGGGAATTTTTTTATGACCATCATGAGACATAGCAAAACCAAAGCCATCTTGACCTATAGACGTTCCTTGATGAATTATAATATTATTACCAATAATTGAATGAGTTATTGTTACATTAGATCCTATAAAACTATTAGAGCCTATCTCAACACCTTTTCCAATAACTGTATTGGAAGATATAGTAGAATTTTTTTCAATCACTACATTAGCGCCAATTACAGCACCTTCTTCAATAATTGAAGTTGGGTCAATTACTGCAGAATGATCAATACTATTATTTGATAAACTTTTCTCAAAACTCGAAGTACTTTTTGGAAAAATTTCATTTGGATAAAAATGTTGAGAAATTAATGTAAAGTCCATATAGGGGTTACTTGAAAATATTAAATCAATATTTTCTGGAGCATAACCTTTATGTTCTTTTTTAATTAAACAAACTCTAGCTTTTGTTTTAGCAAGGTCGTCTTTATAAGAAAGATCTTGAAAAAAAGTTATTTCATTATCTCTAGCAAATTTTAGTGTTGAAATATCCTCTATGAGAATACTTTCATTCTCACAGGACAAATCACCATTAATAAGATTAGCGATATCTATTAAACTAAACGGTCCTGACTTTTCAAAAAATCTAGGGTCACTCATTAATAAAAAAAACTCCTATTCGTCAGAAATAGTAACCTTTACATCTGGAAGTCTTTTATTAAGTTTTTTTACAACCTCAGCTGAAATATCTAATTTAGGATCACCAAAAAGTATAGCTTGCCTATCAAGTAAAACCTTAGCACCTTTTTCATTAACTAATTCAGTTAAAATAGGACTCATAACTGAATCTATTGAAGATGAAGCCCTTTGAATAGCTTCTTGTATTTTTTGGACTTTAGCTTGAAGCTCAGATTGTTTACTCTCAGCCTCTGTTTGAAGCGCCAATAATCTCTCTTGAAAAACCTCTGGAGCAAGAAGTGTTTTGTCATCCTCTAGCTTTTTACCCTTTGCTTGGAGGTCTTTTGAAATACTATCACGAAGATCAACCACCTCTTTATTAAGAGCTTCACTTTGTTTTCTAAGAGAAACACCTGATTTTGATTGAGATACCACATATTGTAAATTTACAATCAGAACATCTTCTGCCGCTTTAGCTGGTAAAGACAAAGACCCAACTACAAGAGCCATCGCAGCAATAATAAATGATTTTTTCATATTTTCCTCCAAATATCTATTGATGTACTTTAAACAAATATTAAATAATAATTATATCAAAAACATATACACTAATAACTGATAAAGTACATTAAGATACTCTAATAGTCTTTCTAATAATTAAAATCTAGTACCCCCACTAAACCTAAAGAACTTAGCGTCGTCATAATCTTCACTCGCAACAGCTCGACCTACATCAAAGCGAATAGGTCCGAATGGTGAATTCCAATTTAAAGTTACACCTACTGTTGCTCTAAAAGTAGCATCATCAACAAATTGCGTACAAAGAGTTCCATATTTTTCATTCATCCCAACACTATCAATACTACAGGCATCATTTATCGCACTATAGTCTTTGTTTAATAATGCAGTAAGATCATAATATACTCCACTAGGGTCAGATAAAAGTTCTTGGGCCTGAAAATTATTTAGGACTCTATCAGTATCATCATTTTTACCAAGAATACCAAAATCGCTAAATAGCGCAGTCTTTAAACCAAACTCATCAGGAAGGCCCAAGGGAATTGTTAATTCAATCGTACCTATTGCGAAAAATTCTGCACCTCGTGGTCTGTCAGTTATTATTTCTTTTGGGCCTACACCAGCCCTATCAAAACCACGGAACGTTGTTCCACCTTTAAAAAACCTATCATTAATTCTTAATTTTTTATTAGAATAGTTATAAATATATCCGGCATTTGCACCAACATTTAAAACCCAATTCTGAGCAATTTCATAATAATATTTACCACCAGTGGTAGTTCTTAAATATTCAGAATCACCCAATAATCCCGCCAAATCTTGCCCGAAGGAAAAAGTCCATCCTGAGGTTGGGTCAATGTAATCATCACGAGTATCAATAGCATAACTGTAACCAATCTCTGATTTATCGGCATTATAATCATCTGCTAAATTGTAACCACTATCAAAATTATAACTAGAAATCTCTTCCTGAAAATATCTATAGAAAACTTGAAGACTTGAAAAATCAGACATAGGAAAGACTGCCCTTAGTGACGCACCTGACTGCATAGACCTGTAAGAAGAGTACCTTCTATAGTCATTATCAATATGAAAAATATCAAACCCAGCAGACAATCTTCTCCCTAGAAAATAGGGTTGAGTAAATCCTATTTCAAACTGTTTTCTTCTTTCAGAATTAGCAATATTCAATTTAACTGACTGACCACGACCCAAAAGATTTCTTTCAGAAATTCCAATTTCTAAGAGCAAACTCTCTGCAGAAGAAAAACCAGCGCCTACAGAAAGCTCCCCAGTAGGTTGCTCCTCAACATCAAAGTCAACAATCATTCTATCTTCAATTGATCCAGGTCTTACGCTAACCTCAACCTCTTTAAAATAACCCAAACCTTTAATTTTATTTTCCGATCTATCTATTAGGACTTTATTGTATGAATCTCCCTCAAGAACTCTAAGCTCCCTTCTTATTACCTCGTCTCTTGTCCTAGAATTTTGATTAATATTGACTTTTTCAACATAAACTCTTGGACCTTCTTCAATTGAATAAACAATATCAATTACACCTTCTTCTTTGTTTCTTTTTACACGAGGCCTGACCTCAGCTGAAGCATACCCTTCTTCACCTACAGATAAGGTAAGCTGATCAATAGATGAGTCTATTTGTGTGGCTTTGTATATATTTCCTTCTCTATGCTCTATTAGAGGAAGAAGGTCATCGGTATTCATATTAGGAAGTGTACTTGTTATTGAGGCCTCACCAAATCTATACTCACGTCCCTCATCAAGAACATAGGTAATAATAAAATTTGAACCATCTTTTGCTAATTCAGCAACAGCAGATATAACTTGAAAATCAGCAAAACCTTCATCTAAATAAAATTTTCTTAATTCTTCCCTATCATATGCCAGTTTATCGGGATCATATGAATCATCCGATGAAAAGAATTTCCACCAACGAGATTCTTTAGTGACTAATTTTCCCTTAAGCTTTCTATCCTTAAACTCCTTATTTCCTAAAAAATTTATGGATGAAACTCCAGTTGTAGGACCTTCACTTATTTCAAAAATAAGGTCTACTCTATTTTGGGGTTGTCTAATCACCTTAGGCTCAATAATAGCAGAAAACCTTCCAGATCTTCTATAAAGTTCAACAAGCCTTTGAACGTCAGCTTGAACTTTCGATCTCGTATAAACAGATCGAGGGCTTAACTCAACCTCTTCTTCAAATTTATCGGTCTTAAGAGCTTTATTACCTTCAAAATCAACTCTGTTAATAATTGGGTTTTCAACAACGAATACTATTAATCCTGATTTTTCATATCGAATTGCAACATCGGCAAATAAACCTGTATTAAAAAGTATTTTCAAGGATTGATCTACAACCTCTTCATTGTAAAGATCACCAGGTCTTATTGTCATGTAAGAACGAATAGTATCAGGTTCAATTCTTTGCGAACCACTTACTTCAACAAAAAGAATTCTCTCAAAACTCTGTACTGGAGGAACGCTATTTTCAACTACTTCATTCTCCTGAGATGAAACAGGATAACTTAAGAAAAATATTGCAAGAACCACAAATATTGAATTGAAATATTTATTCATTTTGTACCTAGGAAAATATCCTTTAGATTTATAAACGACTAATATCAAGAATAGTTACAAAAACCATAAGGGCAATTAAAAGACTTACCCCTATTTGCATACCATATTCTTGGACTTTTTGGTTAATGGGTTTTCCAAATATCACTTCATATGTATAAAACATCAAATGACCTCCATCAAGAACAGGTATCGGCAGTAAATTTATTACACCTAGATTGACTGAGATAGCTGCAATCAAACCTAAAAGAGGAATAATTCCATACTCGGCAACTTGACCAGAAATTTGTACTATTTTTATAGGACCACCCATCTGATCAACAGACTCTCTTCCTATAATTAATTGACCCAAGTAATCTAAAATTTTGGAAGCAAGAAAGAATGTTTCCTGGAAACCTCTAAATATTCCTGAAAAAATATTATATTTCTTCTTTTGGAAAAAAGATGGATCTTGCTCTGCAATAATACCAATTCTTCCTATTTTATACTCACTCCCAAATCTATCTTTTTCTACAACAACATTTGGTTGAACATTTAGTAAAACCTCTTGACCATCTCTTTCTATGATTAGTTTTAGATTCTCTTCCGGATTTTCTATAACAATATTCCTAATGTCGTTAAAAGATTCTATCGCAGAATCATTTATTGAAATAATAAAATCTCCTCTTTTTATTCCAGCCTTTGATGCTGCAGACTCACTAACAACATTCCCAACATAAGGCTCTACAATTGTCTCGCCTCTAAAGATAAAAATCGAAGCAAAAATAAAAATAGCTAAAATAAAATTAAAAATTGGACCTGCAGCAGTTGTAGCAATTTTTTGCCAAACTGACTTTGAATGAAAATTTTCTGAATCATCTACTTTGGATGATAAATCTTTTTTACCTGATAAATCTTCATCGCCCTTAAATTTTACATACCCTCCCACAGGAAATAATGCCACTCGCCATAAAGTTCCAGATTTATCATATCTTCCCCAAATCTGTTTACCCATTCCTATAGAAAAAGTTTCAACACCAATACCACACCATTTACCTACCAGGTAATGTCCCATTTCATGTACAAAAACCACCACAGTAATTAGCAGAGAAAACGCTAATACGTATTGTATAATCGAAGGAATATAATTTAACATTGTAAATAATTGATCCATATTAAAATCCTAACCCTATAATTTCTAAAGCTTTAACTCTCGCTTCATTATCTGCTAATATTATTTCTTCCAAGCCACTCATAGTTTCTAATGATTTATTACCAGAATGTCCAATTTCCTCTATAACTTTCTCTATCACCAAAGGTATATCAATAAACTTTATTTGACCGCTTAAAAAAGCTTTAACCGCAATCTCATTGGAAGCATTTAAAAAAATTGGATAAAAACCTCCTCTATCAAGAGCATACCTGGAAAGTTTAAGTGATTTATAATCTTCATCTAATGCATTTTCAACACTTAGACCATTTAAGTCTTCGATAGAAATAGGATCAATATTGTTATTCTTGCAATCAGGCCACGATAAAGCATGGTCAATTGGATTTAACATACTTGGTTTTCCAAAATAACCAAAAAGAGCTCCATTATTCATTAAGGTCAAACCGTGAATAATAGATTGTTTATGAATTATCACTCTAATCTTTTTATTTTCTATTCCAAATAAATGGTGAGCTTCAATTATCTCAAGTCCTTTATTCATTAAAGTCGCCGAATCAACTGATATTTTTTTACCCATATTCCATATAGGATGCCTTACTGCATCTGCAGGTGATACTTTGGTAAGTTGTTCTTCGCTAAAGCCATGAAAAGGACCACCGGAAGCAGTTAAAAAAATCTCATTAATATCTTTCTTTAACTTTCCATCTAAGATTTGAAAAATTGCATTGTGCTCGCTATCAACTGGAATAATTTGACAATTATTTTTCTTTGCACTTTCTGTAATTAAAGAGCCAGCAGCAACAATGCATTCTTTATTAGCTAAAGCAATTACTGATGAGTTTTTAATTGAGCAAAGCAAAGGGTCTAAACCAGCAAGTCCAACGATAGAAGCCACTACAATATCAGAATATAAATTAGCAATTTCTTTTAAACCCTCTTTACCACCAAAACATTGGAAGTCACTACCTGCTTGCCTTTTTAAATCTAAGAAAAAATTTTCATCAGAAACAGCAATAAATTTTGGTTTAAATTCTCTAGATAGCTCCAATAAAAGATCTATATTTTTATTACAAGTTAAGGCGATAACCTCAAACTCTTCTCTTCTATGCCTGAGTAATTCTATGGTACTTGATCCTACAGAACCCGTTACACCAAAAATAGAAATAGATTTTTTTTTCATATTACCATCCCAAAATTATTAAAGATGGATCTTTAATTAAGTCAAAAATAATTATTATTATAGGAATTATAATAAACACAGGTAAGATACTGTCAGCTCTATCAAGTAAACCACCGTGCCCAGGTAATATAAAACCGGTATCCTTTATTCCCGCCTTTCTTTTTAAAAAGGAAATAAATAAATCACCAAAAATTGAAGTTATAACTATAAGAATTCCTATGGGTAGATAGTTAATTTCATATTTTTCAATAAAAAAAGAAACTATTAAATAAAACCAACCTACCCCAAAAATAATTGCACCAATAAATCCTGATATAGTCTTGTTCGGAGAAATTACCTTAAATAACTTAGGGCCACCAAGCCAATTACCTATAATATAAGCGCCCGCATCAGTAACTATAATTGTGGAAATAATAATTGATAAAGATATAAGGCCTTGAGATGATTCACGCAACCAAAGAATGGACATGATTGCTAATGAAATGTAAATAAACCCAAAAGAAGATAATTTGTAAGAGCTATTTGTGAGTTTTCCAAAAATACAAATAGATAAAAAAGTAAGAAAGAATATTAAAACAGATATAGGTCCAATAACTGAAAATGTTAAGATAGAGCAAATACCAAAAGATGCTAATAAACCTCTAATAATCCAAAATCTATTAGACACCATCCTCATCCATTCAAATAATATAATTGGAGAAATAATAATTAAAAATGTTTTAAAAAAAATTTCTCCTTGAATTAAAGGAAATAAAACAATGAGTAATAAAAAAATCGATGATACTAATCTAGTGATAAAGTCTTCAGGTAATGTCATTTTTTTAACCTTTCTTCAATTTTACCATATCGTCTATACCTGTTATTAAAATCATTTATAGCCTCAGTTAAAAGATCTTTATTAAAATCAGGCCATAAAGATTTTTCAAAATAAATTTCTGTATAAGCTAGCTGCCAAAGCAAAAAATTAGATATTCTTTTTTCAGAACCAGTTCTTATCAGTAAATCTGGCTCAGGGAGTCCTGCTGTAAATAAATTACTATCTACAATATCTTCGTTAATATTATATGGATCAATATCACCAGATTTTATTGAGGCGCCAATTTTCTTTAAAGCATTTACAATCTCATCTCGCCCACTATAATTAAAAGCTATCTGAAGATACAATCCATCATTATTTCTTGTTAAAAATTCAGAAGACTCTATTAGTTTTATAATATCCTTTGGAACACCCTCACGATTTCCAATAATTCTTATCTTTACATTATTATTATGAAGCTCAGTTAAATCAGTTTGGATAAACTTTCTTAAGAGATTCATTAAATTAGAAATTTCAGATTTAGGCCTATTCCAGTTATCAGTAGAAAAACTAAAAACTGTTAAATATGGAATCTTAAAATCATCTATATACCTTAAAAGTTTCCTTAAAGATTCAACACCTTCTTTATGACCATCTTCCCTAGGTAAACCTTTTTGTTCTGACCACCTTCCGTTTCCATCCATTATAATTGCGAGATGAGAAAGGTTATTTTCTCTTTTTTCAGAGGTTTTCATAAAAAACTATACTTGTTTAATTTCTTTTTCTTTAACGGACAAAGTCTCGTCTATTTTTTTTATATAGGTATCAGTCAAATCCTGAACATCTGAAGACAATGAAACGCTATCATCCTTACCAATATCAGAATTTTTTTCCATATCTTTAATAGAGTCCATTCCATCCCTTCGAATATTTCTAATAGCAATCTTTGATTGTTCAGTATATTTTCCTGCTATTTTTATAAGTTCCTGTCTTCGTTCTTCATTTAATTCTGGAACAGGAATACGAATTAATAGACCGTCAGTTTGAGGATTTAATCCCAACCCTGCCTCTTGAATTGCTTTTTCCACTGAAATCACAAGACCTTTATCCCAAACCTGTATAGAAATAGTTCTAGGCTCAGGGACAGATATCGTTCCGACTTGCTCAATAGGCATTTTAGATCCATATGCATCTACCGTAACATGATCAATCATATTAGCTGAAGCTCTGCCAGTTCTTAGTCCAGATAAATCATGACTAAAAGAACTTATCGCTCCTTCCATCCTTCTTTTTAAATCGTCAATATTAAGTTTATCAGTCACTTTGCTCTCTCATTTTTAATTTATAATTGTTGAAGATTCATTATTACCATTCAAAACTTTTAAAAAAGAATTTTTTTCTGTAATTGAAAAAACAATCACAGGTATATCGTTATCTCTTGCTAGTGAAATTGCCGATGCATCAAGCACTTTTAAATTTTTAGTAAGAACATCTTGAAAAGAAATATTTTCATATTTAATGGCATCTTCATGCTTATTAGGGTCTTTAGAGTATACACCGTCTACCTTTGTTCCCTTAAATAGTGCCTCGCAAGCCATTTCACTAGCACGCAATGCTGCTGCAGTATCAGTTGTAAAGTAAGGATTACCGGTACCAGCAGCAAATATAACTACTCGATTTTTTTCCATATGCCTTATGGCTCTTCTCCTAGTATAAGACTCGCAAACTGAAGTCATTGTTATGGCTGACTGAACCCTTGTTTGCACTCCCAACCTTTCAAGAGAGTTCTGCATGGCTAAAGCGTTCATAACAGTTGCCAACATACCCATATAATCAGCACTAGTTCTATCCATACCTTTTGCGGATCCTGCAAGCCCTCTAAAAATATTACCGCCACCTATAACTAAGCAAAGCTGTATACCCAAGTCGCATGCTTGTGATATCTCAGAAGCTATTCTATCAACAGTCTTGACGTCTATACCATAAGAATCATCTCCCATTAATGATTCACCTGAAATTTTTAGAAGAATTCGTTTATAACGAACATTTGACATGGATACCCCGATTATTAAACGAAGAACATGTTACTAAATGAAGAATTAAAATTCTATTAGAAAAAAATATAAATTTATATGTAGAATTAATTTCCAGAAACCATTGAGTCTACTTCACTTGCAAAATCTTCATCTGAAGCCTTTTCTATACCTTCCCCAAGTTCATATCTTACAAATTCAATTATCTCAACTGGACTTCCAAGTGACTGGAGCACACTTGATATCTTACTCTCTCCATCAATTACATATGTTTGTTCTAACAAAACACTTTCTTGATAAAATTTCTTAAGCCTTCCATCAATCATTTTTTCAATTATCTCTTTAGGTTTACCTGACTCTCTTGCCTCTTCTATCAAAATATTCCGCTCCCTCTCTAAAACATCGGAAGGGATATTCTCAACAGAGATTGATAATGGATTGGTTGCAGCAATATGCATTGCTATCTTTTTTCCTAGCTCACCTAAAGCTTGTTTTTCTAAATCTGATTTTAGATTAACCATAACACCTATCTTTCCAAGACCTTCATTAACTTGTCCATGAATATAAGTGGATACGTGGCTATTTGATGAGTCAAATCTTGTCATTCTTCTTAGATTAATATTCTCACCGATAGAAGAGATCATCTCCGTAATATAAGCTTCGACATTCATATCTTTTTCATCAATATTTTGTTCTTTTAAGTCATCAACACTTGAAGACATTATGCCTAGAGAACTTATTGTCCTTGCAACATCTTGAAATGTGTCATTTCTAGCAACAAAATCTGTTTCTGAATTAACTTCTACAATTGCACTGAAATCATCCGATGAAGAAATAGCTATTAAGCCTTCAGATGCAACTCTTCCTGATTTCTTTGCAGCCTTTGCAAGGCCTTTTGTTCTTAACCAGTCAATTGAAGATTCTATATCTCCATTATTTTCATTGAGAGCATTTTTACAATCCATCATGCCGGCGCCTGTTTTATCTCTTAGCTCTTTAACTAATGATGCAGAAATATTTGACATTTAATTATTACTCCTAATTTCTAAATTAATTTGAAAAATTATAACTTAATTCACCTAAATCCAATTTACTCTTTTTCTTTGGGAGCTTCTTCGGCTTTAGGAGCCTCTTCAACTGGAGCTTCTTCGGCTTTAG